>JBARMK010000469.1:0-5936 GCA_049802395.1 Candidatus Angelobacter sp. | reverse complement strand
GAACCTAGACCGTGTGGGCGGGGCGAGCCTTACCGGCGGTGCGGAAGAGAGCCAGCTCAACAAGCTGGAAAACCGCTGGATTTACTCTCGCTTCCATCGCGTCGCCGGAGAGGTGAACCAGAGCCTGTCCGATTACCGCTTTGACGAAGCGGCCAACACGATCTATAGATTCTTCTGGGGCGATCTCTGCGACTGGTACTTAGAAATTATCAAGCCTGCTTTTTCCGGACCACCGGAAGAAGCGCGCGCCGCGCTCACCTTCCTGGGCGACGTCTTCGAGGGCTCGCTGCGTCTGCTTTCACCCTTTATGCCGTTTATTACCGAGGAAGTCTGGCACGCCATGTATGACGGCAATCCGCCGGGCAAGTCGATTGCGCTGGCGCACTATCCGGAGCTCGATCAACGCTGGTTAAATGATCGGGCAGAAGAGCAGATGGCTGTGCTGCAGGACTTGATCGAGAAAATCCGCAACATGCGCGCAGAGATGAAGGTCGAGCCCAAGGTCAAGACGCCGGTGCGAATTCACGCTGCTGAAGAAGCTTGTGCGCTGGTAAACGAAAATCGCATCATGGTGGAACGGCTTGCCAGTGTGGATGGCATCGAGTTTGTCGATGGATCGCTGGACCAGGCGCCCGGCGCCCGCACTACGCCAAAGTTTGAAGTTGCTCTGGTATATGAGCAGAAAATCGACCTTGCCGCCGAGCGTGAGCGCTTGGCCAAAGAGCTCAGCAAACTGGAAAATGAACTGGCCAACGCCAACCGGCAGCTAGGGAATGAGCAGTTTCTGGCCAAGGCGCCGGCGCAAGTTGTGGAAGGCATACGCAGGCGGGCCGGTGAACTTGTGACATTGATAGAAAAGGTAAAGACCGCTTTAGCGAAGATGGGTTAAGCTTACTCAACGACTTATGGACTGGCATAGCCGAAGAATCAGCGCGATTCTGGAGCACGCGCTGCTGGAAGATCGGGCAACTAGTGACGCGACCTCGCGCGCCTGCATTGATCCGCAGCAGCGCGCCACAGCCACGATTCTGGCCAAGCAGGATTGCATCCTGGCCGGAGTGGGCGCCATTGCCCGCATTCTGGAGGCCTATGAGCACCTGGATCACAATGTGATTGGCCATCCTGAAGTCATCAGCCACGGCGAGATATTTGATGGTGTCCGCCTGCATAAAGGGCAGGCCATTGCCGTAGTGCGGCACAATGCGCGGGCACTGCTTTCCTGCGAACGCGTGGTCCTTAATATCCTGCAACGGCTTAGCGGGATCGCCACCACCACGCGCAAATATGTCGACGCCATCCACGGCACCAAGGCGCGGATTCTGGATACCCGTAAAACCGCGCCAGGGCTGCGCGTTCTGGATAAGTACGCTGTTCGCTGCGGCGGCGGGCAGAACCACCGCCTGGACCTTTCTGACGGAATTTTGCTTAAGAACAACCACATCGCTCTGGCCGGAGGCGTAGCGGCGGCGCTGCAAAAGGCCCTGCGTAACCGCCGCGAGGAGCAGCAAATTGAAATCGAAGTGCGCACCCTGCCTGAGGTGGAAGAAGCTCTGGCGAACGGCGCTGAGAGCATCCTGCTGGACAATATGAAAGTTGAAGACGTGCGGGCGGCTGTGGTGCGCGTTAACGGCAACGCCCGGCATGTTCCAATAGAAGCTTCGGGCGGAATTCGCCTGGAGAATGTGCGCGATTACGCCGAAACAGGTGTAGATTACATCTCGGTGGGAGCTTTAACGCATTCCCCACAGGCTGTTGACCTGAGCATGCGGATTGTTCCGGCTTGACTTGTCCTTGATACCATTGCAAACCCATAAGTAAGAAGGAGATACAGGACTGTATGCGCAAATTACTGGGACTGATGTTGGCTGTGATTTCAGTTTGTGGCTCTGCTCTGGCCGCGGACGAATTCAAGATTGATCCTAACCATTCGTCGGTGAATTTTGCCGTGACCCACATGACCGTAAGCACCGTCAACGGGCGGTTCACTGCATTCGACGGAAAAATTCTCTTTGACGACAAGGACATTGGCAAATCTTCCGTAAATGTAACTATCAAAACAACCAGCATCAACACGGACAATGCGAACCGCGATAATGATCTGCGCTCGGCGAATTATTTCGATGTTGAGAAATTTCCGGAGATTACCTTTCAAAGCAAGTCGGTTGAAAAGAGGGGCAACGACTACGTGGCCCATGGCGCACTGACTATCCATGGAATTTCGAAGGATGTTGATCTGCCGTTTGAGTTGAAAGGGCCGATTGACGCAGGTAGAGGAAAAGTAATGGGTGCCCACGCCACCCTCACCGTCAGCCGGCAGGATTATGGAATCACCAAATCACCGGCGGCAATGATCGGCAATGAAGTCAAGATCGATCTCAACGTTGAGGCTCATCAGGCCCCGCCTGCTCCGGCCCTGGGAAAGTAGATTTGTGACGAATTCGGAGTTTCTATTGCCGGAGGTTCTTGCGCCCTTGGTGCGAAATACCATCTTTTCCGGCAACATCCACCATTGCGTGCAGGCCGACTCCACCAACTCCGTGGCGTTGCGCGGCGCTATGCTGGCCGGCCGGCATCCTGAGGAAACTCCGGAAGGAGCGGTTTTCCTGGCTGAAGAGCAGACTGCGGGACGCGGTCGCAATACGCATTCGTGGGTCTCTGATCGAGGCACCGGAATCTACAGTTCTTTCCTGCTGCGCCCGCCCATGGTCCCCGCAGAGGCATTATGGCTTTCCCTGATCGCTGCGGTGGCCGTGCAAGATGCTGTCAGGGAGACTACGGGCCTGGCAGTGGACATACGCTGGCCTAATGATCTGCTTATCCAGGAAAAAAAATTTGCCGGCATCCTTACCGAGATGAGTTCGGAGGCCAGCAAGGTACATCATGCGGTCATCGGGATTGGCGTGAATGTGAACCAGCAAAGCTTCCCCGGTGAACTGAGCGAAACGGCGACTTCGCTGCGCATGGAAGCAGGCCGGGATTTTTCGCGCGTGGAAGTGGCTGCCGCAATGATTCGCGCTCTGGACCGCGAATATCGCGCATTGCTTCGCGCCATGGCCAGCCCCATACGCACGCCGGCGCTGCGTTTTGAGCCCATCATGCGGCGCGTGGAATCACGCTCGACGTACGCCCATGGCAAACTGGTCCATGTGGACGAAGATGGTGGCTACAACGGCATTACTGACGGGCTGGACCCGCGCGGCTTTCTGCGAGTGCGCACCGATAAGGGCCTGCGCATTGTGATTTCCGGCAGCGTTCGGCCGGCACAGAGGAGAACCGATGCTTCTGGTTCTTGACGTGGGCAATACCAACACGGTGCTGGGCGTATATGAAACGAATGTTCCCGGATTTTCCGGCAAGCCCAGCGCCTCTTCGCGGTTGCTAGCTCACTGGCGCGTCGCCACGGTGATGACGCATACAGTGGACGAGTACGGTGTCCTCTTCCGCAATCTTTTTGCCATTGGAAAAGTGGAAGCCGCCGATGTTCGCGGCATCATCATCTCTTCCGTCGTGCCGCCCATGGATTCCACGCTGCGCGAAGTTTGTGAGCGCTACTTTCATCTCAAGCCCTTGTTCGTCGAACCAGGCATAAAGACCGGCATGCCGGTTCTATATGAGAACCCGCAGGAGGTTGGCGCGGACCGGATCGTGAATGGCGTGGCGGCATTCGAAAAATATGGCGGCCCGTGCGTTGTAGTTGATCTCGGCACGGCCACAACTTTCGATGCTGTCTCTCGCAAAGGCGAATATCTGGGCGGCGTGATCTCTCCCGGTATTGGCATCTCAGCGAGGGCATTGTATGAACACACCGCTCGGCTGCCTCTGGTAGACATACGCAAGCCGGCCAAAGTCATTGGCACCAATACCGTGGGCAGCATTCAGGCAGGTTTGTTTTTCGGCTGCCTCGGGCTGGTGGATGGAATTCTGGAGCGCCTGATCGGCGAGCTAGGCTCCGACACAAAAGTCGTTGCCACCGGAGGTCTGGCGGGCCTGATCGGCGACAACTCAAAGTACATCAAGAACGTGGATGACCTGCTCACGCTGGACGGCCTGCGCATCATATGGGAGCGGAACACGGCGGCGCAAAAACAGAAGCCTGCGTCGTGATTCATGCCGTGGAAAATTATTTCAACTACTTTACCGAGGTCGAAGAGCATTTCCAGCGACGGCGGGGAACGGGGCTGTTGCTGTCCACGGTGGACTGGGCGTTGATCGAAACCTGGAAAGACGCGGGCATCCCGCTTGAGGCTGTCCTGCGCGGGATCGACGAGGCTTTTGACAAATACGATCGTCGCGCATCCAAGACCCAGAAGATCAATGGTCTGGCGTACTGTGCACAGGCGGTGCTTACTGCCGCTGAAGAGATGAAAGAGGCTGCCGTCGGCACGCAAGGAGAAAAAGCCGCCGCGTCAGCTGGACTGGAAGCGGACGAAATTGTCCGTTTCTTTGTGAGGAACGCGGAAAAGTTGCGCCAGGTAAACTCGTCGCCGACGGTGAAGTTGGTTGCGGAAGAATGCGCTGTTACACTGAGTGCTTTGGCTTCAACTTTGCCGGGCACAGCGCCGCGATTGGAAGAGTTGGAACAGCGGCTCACCGTGATGGAAGAAAAACTTCAGGCTGCCCTGACCATGACGGCCACGGAGAACGAATTGTTCGAGATGCGCGCTGAGGCGGACCGCGAAATCGCTCCGTATCGCAGTAAAATGCCCGGAGCGCAGATTCAACAGCTTCAAAAGCAATTTATTCACAAGCGCTTGTTCGAAAAAGCAAAAATTCCGCGTCTCAGCCTCTTTTACCTGTGAACCTTACGGTCGAAAAGCTCGTCTATGGCGGCGATGGTCTCGCCCGCCTTCCTGAAGGGAAGACGGTCTTTCTTCCGTTTGTGCTTCCCGCGGAAGAAATCAGCGCAACAATCGTCCAGGAAAAGAGCAGCTTTTCCCGCGCCACCGTGGACGAAGTGATAAAGCCGTCGCCCTACCGCGTTAAGCCCCCTTGCCCTTATTTTGGCGCCTGTGGTGGCTGCCACTACCAGCATGCCGGATACGCGGCGCAACTGGAAAACAAGCGCGCGATCCTGAGAGAAACGCTGCTGCGCAACGGCAAGCTGGAATGGAAAGGCGAAATTATTACCCACTCCGCTGATCCGTGGAATTATCGCAACCGTTCGCGGCTCAAGGTTCGTGGCGGCGCGGATTTTGCCGTGGGCTACCATCGCATGGGCTCGCACGATCTGTTGCCGGTAAAAGAGTGCCCCATCAGCTCCAAGCTCATCAATCGCGTGTTGCAGCAGCTTTGGGAGTTGGGTGAAGCAGGCAAGGTCCCAGCCGCCATCCATGAGATTGAATTCTTTGCCGATCACGCCGACACCAAAATGGTGCTGGAAGTCTATCTTGCGCCGGACGCGCCGGAGATGCATGATTTTGCGGCAGCGATGCAGGCCAAAGCGCCGGAGATCAAGGGCCTGGCTTTTTTTGCGGAAAGCGCCAAGTCGGGCGACGAACCTGGCGCCGATCTACCCAAGTACACGGTTGGCGATCCGGTAATCACTTATCCGGTGGGAGAAAAATCTTTTCGTGTTAGCGCAGGATCGTTTTTTCAGGTCAACCGTCTTCTGGTCCGCGAACTGGTGCAGACCGTGGTCGGCGATTTCCACGGCCGCATTGCTCTTGATCTGTATGCCGGTGTAGGCCTGTTCGCTTCGCATCTGGCCAAACGCTTCGACCAGGTTTTTGCCGTGGAGTCGGCGCCGGCTTCCTCTGCTGATCTGCAGGCCAATGCAATTAAGAACATGGTCCCGGTGCGCAGCACAGCCGAAGGATTCCTGCCTCGCTGCCTGAATATGCAACCGGAATTGGTAGTAGTAGACCCGCCTCGCGCGGGCTTGGGACCAAAAACTACCCAGCTCTTGGCGGCGTTGCGAGTCAAGAGGATTGTTTATG
>JBARMK010000468.1:0-12471 GCA_049802395.1 Candidatus Angelobacter sp. | reverse complement strand
GCCACGATGCTGCTCGATGCCGGGGCTGATGCGAATACCGGGTTCCGGGCGAAGGATGAATATGGCGATTTCGAAACGGCCCTCTATGGGGCGGCCGCAGTTGCGCAGCACGTGGAACTGACGCGTCTGCTGCTGGAGCGAGGCGCCGACCCGAACGAAGTGGAGACTCCCTATCACGCGCCGGAAAGCTATGACAGCGCTACGCTCAAGGTGCTGGTGGAGAGCGGCAAGCTGAACACCGATAGCCTGACGACGATGCTTCTGCGCAAAGCCGACATACATGATTTTGACGGAATGAAATATCTACTGGAGCATGGCGCTGATCCAAACCGGATGACCCGGTGGCACTACACGGCGCTGCACCAGGCGTTGCGGCGTGACAACGGCATTGAGCTGATCGATTTGCTGTTAGATCACGGAGCCGATCCAACGTTGAAGAATGAGGCAGACGGAAAATCAGGCGTTGCAATGGCAGCGCGAAGAGGCAGGAGCGACGTGCTCTGGACATTCGCACGCCGCGGATTTCCGATGCCAATGCCACACGACGGCGTGGAACATCTAATCGTAAGCGCCTGCGCGGCAAGAGGTGGTTCCGCGGGCGCCCGCGCCTTGCTTGAACAATTTCAGCCGCTGGCCAACGCTGCAAGACTGCCGAAACAGTTCAACGAACTTGTGGCTATCAGCGAACTCCTGGCTGAAGGGAGCACGCTGCTGGCGGAGTTTGCCGGAAACGGAAATACCAAGGGCGTTCAACAGTTGCTCGATCTGGGCGTGCCCATTGAGGCGCTGTATGACGGCGACCCTTATTTCGATATTGCGAAAGACAGCACTGCGCTGCATGTGGCAGCGTGGAAAGCGTGGCCGAAGACCGTGAAGCTGCTGATCGAACACGGCGCAAATGTAAACGCGCAAGATGCAAAAGGCCGAACTCCGCTGATGCTCGCCGTAAAAGCGTGCGTGGATTCCTACTGGACGAACAGGCGCTCGCCTGAATCCGTGGAAGCGCTCTTGCGCGCAGGAGCGTCAGTCAGCGGCGTTGACTATCCGTCAGGTTATGCGGAAGTGGACGAACTACTGCGATTGCATGGGAATTTATAAAACCGACTCTAAGCAAAACACATGTGGCTTCGCACATGATCTCAGTGAGGCGTAGTGCGTTCGCTGCTCTTCAGCAACTCATTCACGATGGTTACTAATTCTTCCGGGTTGACTGGTTTTTCCAGATACAAATCCGCAAGAGGCTCGGCAGCTTGAAATGCTTCCGCAACGTAACCCGAGACCACGACGACCGGCATGCTGCTGTTGTTTTTAGCGGCTTGCACCACGGCGCGGCCATTGGCATCACCCAGCCGCCAGTCAGTCACCACGGCATCATAGGTGTTGTTTTGAAGTTTTTCCATCGCATCGCGGGCGGAGGTAGAGGCAGTAACGGTGTGTCCAGCAGCCTCAAGGATGGCGCATTTCAGAGTTACGACATGCGGTTCATCGTCGACGCAAAGGATCCTGGCCATAATGTGGACATCCTTAACGCTGACGCGCTTTTGGTTTGCGGGCGCGCCTACGGGGAAATATAGCTGCGGCACAATGAGCAGCTAACGAAACTGCCCTATTCTCAGCCACGAATCCTTTGAAGTCAAATATATGCTCGCGGTTTCCTATGATTCTCTGGTTCTTTTGGAACCGCCCCAGAGCGCGTTTTCCCGGAAAACAGTGTACCTCCGGCCATCGTCCTGAATAGGGACGACGACCGGGAAACGGTAAACTGAGGACCTTAGAACCTCCAGACCAGCCCCACCGAGGGCTGCGCCAGATGTGTAAAGTTGTCCGTTGCCAGGCCAGGAATTTGAAAATCCGGGATTTTATACAGCAATCCCCGGTACTCGGCCCGTAGGGCCACAAACTTTGTTAGATCAAAATCCACGCCGCCGCCATAAACGAAGGCCGGTTTTGTCTGGTTGTTGCCAGATCCGGTGCCTATCCCGAAAGCGGCATTATTCACAGAGTTGGTTGGACGGAAGAATAGACCTCCGACTCCGGCCAGAGCGTAAGGCCGGACCCTGCTGGTTGAGGGCGCCGTGATCACCGCTTCGCCGGTGAGTTGATGAATATTAGATTGAATGTCGGTCTCGCCGAAGAAGGGATCAAAATATTTCTGTGTGTCGCGGGTGTAGCCGTAGTCACCCTGGACAGCAAACCACCGGTTTAAGTGCAGTCGATAGCCAACCAGAAAACCACCGCTCTTGGTAGCTTCATGCGGGATATCAAGATTGTCTGAGTTCTTGGGAATGTTGGCCGTTCCCTGGACACTCACTTCCGATTTATAGTCCTGCGCGAACCCTGCCGTTATGAACAATGAAATCAATGCGAAAACAGATAAAAATGTAGTTCTTCTTATCACTTACACATCTCCCCTTGAGTTGAATTTGGCGTTGTTTAGATAGGACGCAGATTTCGCCACTTGCGGTTCACCGGCAGCTCACACTTAAACATTCTTAACGCGCATGGTAGTAACACCTTGGAACTAAGGGAAAATATTCAAAGGGAAAACACGCCGGAAGGCGCAAGTAGCACAGCCATTTGCTGCCATGCCACCCGGATGGAAATCTACCGTAAGGACTCTGGCTTTGGTCGTCATCTCTTCTCGATCGGACCAGCGTCGCCAATCTTTTCCGCCACGGATTTTGCCTGCGTAAACAGCAGCAGATAATCCGGGCCGCCGGCCTTTGAGTCGGTGCCGGACATGTTGAAACCGCCAAACGGATGCGCGCCCACCATCGCCCCAGTGCATTTGCGGTTGAAATAAAGATTGCCAACATGAAAGTCCGTACGCGCCCGCTCCAGCTTTTCGCGCGAGGTGGAATAAACCGCGCCGGTCAATCCAAACTCAGTGTTGTTGGCGATATCAAGCGCATCGTCAAAGTTGCGCGCTTTGATCACGGCCAGCACCGGCCCAAAAATTTCTTCCTGGGAAATGCGCGCCGTAGGGGCGATATCGGCAATCACCGTGGGCTGGATAAAGTAGCCATCGCCCGCTTCTTTCGCCGGCCCGCCGCCATGAATCAGCCGGCCTTCCTTCTTGCCCACCTCAATGTAGTCAAGAATGCTCTTCATCGCTTTTTCGTTTACCACCGGGCCCATCGGCTTGTTCTCCGTGGGATCGCCGACCGTGATCTTCGAAACGCGGTCTTTCAGGCGCTCCAGAAACACGTCATAAATTTTTTCGTCGACAATGGCGCGCGAGCAGGCCGAGCATTTCTGTCCCTGGAAGCCAAAGGCCGCCTGGGCCACGCCTTCCACGGCCGCGTCAAGGTTGGCATCGGCGTCAACGATGATGGAGTCCTTCCCGCCCATCTCCAGGATCGTGCGCTTGATCCACTTCTGCCCCGGTTGCGGCTTGGCCGCGCGCTGATTGATGTCAAGGCCAACTTCTTTTGATCCGGTGAAAGCCACAAACCGCGTCATCGGATGTTCCACCAGCCCCGCGCCAAAGGTCGAGCCCGAGCCCGGACAGAAATTCACCACGCCGTCCGGCATGCCCGCTTCCTGCAAAACTTCAAAAAACTTCGCGGCAATCGCCGGTGAATCGTGTGAAGGCTTCAGCACCACGGTGTTGCCGGTTACGATTGCGGCCATGGTCATGCCCGCCATGATGGCGCAAGGGAAGTTCCACGGTGGAATTACCGCGGCTACGCCAAGCGGAATATAAATCAGCCGGTCAGCCTCGCCCGGAAGCTGTGTGGGCGTCTTGGCCTGGGCCAGCCGCAGCGCCTCGCGCGCGTAGAACTCGGCAAAGTCGATTGTTTCGGCAATGTCGGCATCGGCTTCCGCCCAGTTCTTGCCTACTTCAAAGACCATCCACGCGGCAAATTCAAACTTGCGCTCGCGCAGTATGCCCGCCACCGTGTGAACTAACGACGCGCGCTGCTCCACCGTGGTGCGCTTCCATGTTTCAAACGCACTGACGGCTGCCTGGATCGCCGGCTCCACGTGCTCGCG
Organism: Candidatus Angelobacter sp.; assembly: GCA_049802395.1. Lineage (GTDB taxonomy): Bacteria > Acidobacteriota > Terriglobia > Terriglobales > Acidobacteriaceae > Angelobacter. The sequence goes on along the minus strand of JBARMK010000468.1, from coordinate 8,475 downwards.
TCCCGCGCTCTGGAACACCCCAACAATCTCCGTCGGCTTTGCCGGGTTCACGCTCTTGATCTTCTCCGTGGTCTTGATCAGCTTCTCGCCGATAACCATGTCGTACTCGCGTCCCAGCTCTGCGCGCACCTTAGCCAGCGCCTCGCGCATGCGGCGGGCATTCTCCGGGTTGGCGAAGTCAGTCAGCGGCTCGTTTTTAAACGGAGTGGTGGGCACACGCAGCGTGCGGTTTGAGATCTCAAGCAGGGTCGCCATAAATAATTTCCTTTGCGCTCACAGTGTGAGCGGATGATGTCAGCCAAACTCCTTATTTTACCCTTTTAAGGACTTTTCCGTTGTGCCCCGACGGCTCGTGTGGCACTGCCGTTCCTTGTCCGGTTCGATAACCGTCTCGGCGCGGCGCCTTGGCCGGCGGGCTTTTGATCTTCCTCTGTGTTCCCTCGTTTCCTCTGTGGTAAAAGCTTTCGGTTGTTCCGATGCCCACCCCGGCCTTTTTCAACTTTCATTGCAAACAAAGCACTTATTCAATTCGACCCTTGCGTGATCCTTGCGTGACGCTTGGGTGGCCCTTGGGCCATGCTTGGGCCACCCAAGGGCCACCCAAACCCAATCCCAATCAGGCAGAGGGTCGCAACCCCAAAATGCAAAAACCCGGCCCCAAGCCGGGTGAAAAACCAAAAAACTTTTGTGGACCGCAGGTGCCCTCTGCGACTTCGCAAGCCTGCGAAACTCGTGTAGCACAGCCGCCCTCGGCTGTGGCTTTACAAACAAAATACGAATATACTTTAGCATCATTTCTCTCCCCTGCAACAACAAAATCGGCGAGCCTCGACCCACAGCGGTTGCTTTGGCGCAGCCACGAGGAATTTAAGATGACGTCTGTTTTTCTGGGCGGCTCACGAGCTGTTTCGAAGCTAAACTCTGTGATACGTGAGCAGTTGACCAACCTCATGAATCATCGATGCACAATCTTGATTGGTGACGCGAACGGTGCCGATAAAGCGATGCAAAGATTTTTTGCGGATCATCATTATGAGAGCGTCATCGTTTTTTGTATGAATGATTTCCGCAATAATCTGGGCTCGTGGCAAACACGGGTCATTCTGGCTGATCGAAAGACAAGAGGTTTTTCTTACTTCACCAAAAAAGACAAAGAAATGTCGAGGGAAGCTAGATGCGGGCTCATGCTGTGGGATGGCATGAGTAAAGGAACTCTCAGAAACATATTTGAATTAGTGCGCGATCGTAAAAAGGTTCTGGTCTACCTTGCGCCTGAAAAAAAATTCTATAAATTGACATCAGAGGAAGAACTCGCGGACCTCTTGTCTCGCTGCGATTCAGCAGTCATTCAAAACCTCACGCGTGAGCTTGGGCCAGAATTACAACTAGATCTTAAGCACCCTGAAATACCCTTTCCTCTGACAGGCAGGTAGCCTTGCGCCGCAGGCTAGCGCGCAGCGAAGCAGAGCGAGCATAAGAATCCTTGTGCCGCACCTACGGCGCTCACCCTAATAAAAACGCTAACCCAGGGCTGCCGCACCTGGGCGAGACTCTCTCGCCCTTCGGGCTGGATTCTTGTCTCGCCATGTCCGCCGAAGCGGCCCCAAATCAAGATCGCTCCCAAAATGGTACGTTTGTAAATTCCATAATGGCAATGTTAACGAAATTTTAGAGGGCTGAGCCGGCTTCTGCATTTGCGAACGGCGATATGATCCGCGGATGGAGTCAGGCCGCCCTGCTCCTGAAAGGAAAGCATTATGAAGCGAATATGGATTGTTGTGGCGATATTGGCGCTTGGCAGCGGCTCTGCCTTCGCCCAGGCGCCATTGGACCATTTCAGGTGTTACTACATACCCAACCAGCCGGTTCTCAACATTCCAATCCAATTGCAAGACCAGTTTGACGCTGCTCTTCCGGCCCCGCAGAATTTCGAGAAAATCAATCAGCTCACGCTGGCGCGAATCTGCAACACCACAAAGAAGCTCATCAACGGCGTGACTACGCCCATGACCAACCCGAACCATCACCTGGCGATGTACCAGATCAACCCGCAGCCCATCATTCCCAGAACGGTCGTAGTCAGTAACCAGTTCGATTCGGCCACAACCGGGCAGACACTGATGGTTTCCGACGCGCGGTTTCTGCTTGTGCCTTCGGGCAAGATACCTCTGCCCGGCACCGTGCCATCGCCCTCGCCGGACCTGGATCACTACAAGTGCTACGCGGCCGGAGGCAATCGCGTGAATCGGCTGCCTTTCCTGACCGACGAATTTATCGCCGAAAATACGTTCGTGCTGTGGCCGGTGCTCTTCTGCAACCCGGTCCTCAAAATCCACGGCTCCATAACAACCAACATTCAGAACAACCGCGACCACTTGACGTGCTACGCCACCACCGGCACCGGATTTGCTGGAATCACCAACCCTCCCGGAGTGGGCATTCGAAACCAGTTCGGCACGGTCGGGGTGCCGGTGCTTAAGCCGGACATGCTCTGCGTTCCGTCACTGAAATTGTCATGGACGGTGGAGGTGCAACCTGCCGGATCAGCATCGGCCAAGGCGCCGCCAAAACCCGCAGGCGCGAACTGATGTAGACGTATCAGCTTTCGGAAAACGCTTGTATCATTTTTAACCCGCCAAAGGTGGCGGGTTGTTTTGTTTAGGAAATGTTGAGTTCTAGGATTCAGGCCCGGAAGATTGGGTAACCCCGGAGTTGAATCGTGTAAGTCGTTATTTTTCGGGGTTGACCGGGGGAGGGGTGGTCGCCATCGCCGGAATCACCGACATCCCCGAGATCGGGAAGCCGAGGCCGCCTACTGAAGCGGGCTAATCTTGCTGTTCTTCCCCCATCGACGGTACTCTTGCGTGATGCGACCCCTTCGGTATTCCATCAACGTCACATTGGACGGGTGCTGCGATCATCGTGTGATGATCGCCGACGAAGACCTGCATCGTCACGCGGTCGAGAACCTTGCCCAGGCCGATGCCCTCCTCTTTGGCCGGGTGACTTACGAAATGATGGAAGCAGCGTGGCGGCCGGCGGCGCAGCCGGGAGCGAGGCCTGATTGGATGGAACCCTTCGCCCGGACAATCGACGCGGCAAAGAAGTACGTCGTGTCGAGCACCCTGAGTAAAGACCGGGTCGATTGGAACGCGGAACTCGTGCGTGGGGACCTGGGAGAGGCCGTTCAGCAGCTCAAGCTGGAGCCGGGTAAGGGACTGCTCACGGGAGGCGTGAAGCTCCCGCTGGCTCTGGCGGAGCTGGGATTGATCGATGAGTACGAGTTCGTGGTGCATCCCAGGCTGGTGGGCCACGGGCCGGTGTTGTTCGCGGGGCTATCGAAGCGTATCGACTTGAGGCTGGTGGGTCGGCTGGAGTTAGGCTCAGGCGCGGTGGCGATGCGGTATGAGCCGAAAAGGTAGCCGTTGCGCTTAGCTCATTCCCCCGCTTTGATAAAATTCGTGGCCATGACCGATCTCAGCTCCATCATCGCGCGCGATTTCACCCTGTATTACCAGCAGGCGGCGAAAAAAATCCACGAACTGATTGAGCCGTTGTCTGACCAGCAGATATGGGCCCGGCCTTATCCCTACGGCAACAGCGTTGGACACCTGCTGCTTCACCTCACCGGCAACCTGAACTATTACATCGGAGCGGAGATCGGCGGGACGGGATACGTCCGCAACCGGCCGCTGGAATTCAGTGACATGTCACGCCATCCCAAGGAATTTCTGCTCCAGAATTTTGACGCCGCCATCGCTATGGTTGCCGCTGCCCTGCAAAAGCAATCCGAGCAAGACTGGCCGGCACCTTACACCGCCAGGGGAATGGAAGATTCCGGCGATCGTTTCACGGCATTCCTGCGTTGCGCCGCCCATATCTCGCATCACACCGGACAGATTATCTATTTGTGCAAGGAACTTCAGGTCAAGGGTGCGGCATAAATTGAGGCGCGCGGACCTGCGCGCTCCCGATTCCGAGCGCATACCTCGCAAAAATAATTCACCAATCCTCGCTCCCTATTGCCAGGTTATAGGAGTCTAAGCATACAATGCGTTCCTATAACTTACCTATATGACTGAGCGAAACAAGAAATCAGACGTCTGGCAGGGCACCATGGCCTTGATGGTCCTAAAAACCCTGGAAACCATGGGGCCGCTCCACGGATACGGGATTGCCCGGCGCATTGAGCAGATCAGCGGGGACCGTTTGTCTCTGAACTACGGCAGCATTTATCCGGCGTTGCTTCGGCTGGAACAAGAGCGCGCGATTGTCTCGGAATGGGGCAATTCAGAAAACAACCGCAAGGCCAAATATTACCGGCTGACAGCCGCGGGACGCCGCCAGCTGAAACAGGAAACCGCACAGTGGGCGGAGGCCTCCGATATCGTTGCCCGGTTCCTGGCGGCAAAGGAATCTTTATGAAGACGTTATGGGCTTTCTGTGCCCGGGTGACAGGGCTCTTCGCCAAGGGCCGGCGCGAGCGCGAGATGGCGCAGGAATTTGAATCGCATCTGCAGATGCACATTGACGATAACATCCGCGCGGGAATGACGCCGGAGCAGGCGCGGCGTGAAGCACTGGTGAAATTCGGCGGCATGGAGACGGCCAAAGAATCGGTGCGTGAAACATCACGGCCGCTCTGGATTGAGACTACGTGGAACGATCTGCGCTATGCGTTGCGTGGGCTGCGCATCAATCCCGGCTTTGCGACAACCGCGATACTCTCACTGGCCCTCGGCATCGGCGCCAGCGTGGCCATATACACGGTCGCCGACAATCTTCTGCTGCGCGCGCTTCCTTACCCCGCGGCCCAGCAACTGGTCATGCTTTATGAGGCCAACCCGCGTGAAAATTTGAAACACAATGTGATCTCACCGGCCAATTATCTTGACTGGAAGGCGCAGAGCTCGTCTTTTTCGGCTATCGGCGGCTTTGTCGATTATCACGTGATCCTGGGCGATGGCAAACGCACGGAAGAGGTAGATGCACAGGCCGTGAGCGGAGAGCTGCTGCCGGCACTCGGTGTGCAGCCGGTCCTCGGACGCGTGTTTACCATCCATGAAGACAAGCCCGACGCGCACGTAGCGATGATCAGCTATCGCCTGTGGCAGAACTGGTTTGGCGGTGACAATGCGGTGATCGGACGCCAGCTGCAGGTGAATTCCCAGCCATGCACAATCATCGGGGTACTGCCGGCCGATTTTTACTTCCACACCCGTTCCAGTGATGTGTGGCTCACTCTGGGGCTGAACCCGGCGGAGAATCTGCGCAAAACGCAAGGACGCTGGATGTGGGCCGTAGCCCGGCTGAAACCCGGTGTGCCATTACGCCAGGCACGCACGGAGATGAATGGAATCGCCAGCCGCCTGGAAGCGGCCTATCCTGAGTTCAACCAGGGCTGGGGTGTGGATGTTGAGCCGCTGCGTGACTCACTGGTTGGACAGGTCAAGACGCTATTGTGGGTGCTGCTGGGAGCCGTGACCTTGCTTCTTTCGGTGGCATGCGCCAACGTAGCCAACCTGCTGCTGGCCCGCTACAGCACGCGCCGCCGCGAGATGGCCGTTCGCGGAGCGCTGGGAGCCGCTCGCGGGAGACTCATCCGGCAGCTGCTTACAGAAAGCGTCATCCTGGGTCTGGTGGGCGGCGGCCTGGGGATTTTACTTGCTTACTTTTCTGTTTCTGGTCTGGTGGCGCTGGCGCCAAGGGAGCTCACGCGATCGGTGCAGATCGTTTTCGACTTTCGCATTGTCGCCTTTGCCTTCCTGCTTTCATTTGCTACAAGCGTTATCTTCGGGCTGGCGCCTGCCCTGATGGCTTCTCACGGCGACCTGAACCGCGCCCTGCATGAAGACAGCCGCCAGAGCACGGGCAGCGGGAACCGGATGCGTCGCTGGCTGGTGGCGCTGGAGATCGCCTGCTCGGTGGCGCTGATGGCTGGAGCAGGCTTGCTGTTCCGCAGCCTGGTGGGATTGGAGAAGGTTGATCCGGGACTGGATGCGCACAACGTCTTGACCTTCCGGGTGTCGTTGCCCAGAAAACGCTACGACAACTCGCAAAAGCGCCTGGAATTTTTTGCCGGCGCCACGGAAAAGCTTGGCCAGTTGCCGGGCGTGCGTTCCGCCAGCGCCGTGAGCTACCTGCCGTTCAATGGCCTTGCGGCCGGAACGGATGTACAGTTCGGTGGGCGGCCGCCGACCAAGCCCGGAGAGGAACTGGTTGCCTCCATCCGCACTGTTCTGCCGGAATACTTTCGCACCATGGGCATTCCTTTGAAACGCGGACGCGACTTCACCGCTGCCGACAATGTGGCGACAACACCGCACCGCTTCATTGTGAACGAAACGTTTGCCCGCAGGTATCTGCCTGGAGAAGAACCCATAGGCAAACAAATCAGCGTCTCGATGGACAAGGAAAATCCTTTTGGCGAGATTGTGGGCGTAGTGGGCGATGTGAAGGAAGGCACGCTGGATCAAGAGCCGTTTCCAACGGTGTATTACATCCATTCGCACCTGGATTACGGCCAAATGGTTTTTGTGCTGCGTGCCGGAAACGATCCGTTGGCGCTGGCTGGGCCGGCCCGCAAGGTCATCCAGCAAATGGATTCCGAACTTCCGGTTTCGCAGATGCGCACCATGGAGGCCGTAATCAGCCAGACCTTCTCACGCCAGCAGTTCAGCACGGTGCTGCTGGGAGGGTTCTCACTGGCCTCGCTGCTGCTAGCGGCCATCGGGATTTACGGGCTGCTGACGTATTCAGTCACTCAGCGCACGCGCGAAATTGGCGTGCGAATTGCCCTGGGCGCGGAGCCGGGAAGCATTGTTCGCATGGTGGTGGCCAGCGGCACGCGCATGGTGATTACCGGCGCAGCGGCTGGACTTGCAGCGGCACTGGCGCTCTCCGGGCTGATGAAGAGCTTGCTGTTTGGGATCGGCCCGCGCGATCCGTTGACGTTCATTGCCGTGCCGGCCGTGCTGGTGGCCGTGGCGCTGGTCGCCGCGTACGTGCCAGCTCGACGCGCCGCGCGCGTCTCGCCGATGGAAGCGCTAAGAACGGAATAGACGCGCTTCAGAACCGAGAGCATCTCAATGACGGCCCTAGCACAGCGCGCGCTCTGGACATGAGAATTCGAATCGGGATACCTTTGAGAGAATGGCAAAATCTGAGGCCGCTCGACTGACTGACCGGCAGTTTGCGCGGATCGCCCGCGCCCTGGCCGAACCGCGACGCTTGCAGATCCTCAAACAGATTGGCCGCTGTGACAGCCCCACTCCCTGCACCAAACTGCAGAAGGTCCACGGTGTAAGCGCCGCGACGCTCTCGCACCACATGAAGGAGTTAGAGACAGCGGGCCTGATCCAGATCGTGCGACAGGGCAAGTTCGCCCACCTGGTCCTGCAACGCGAGGTGCTACGCGCCTACGTGGACCGGCTCTCAAAGATCTGACATTTTTGCCGAATCCTTTCTTTTTGCCGCACATCTGATCGCTTAGACAATTAGATGATTATCTAATTGATAACTTAACACACGAGACAGGAGCCTCACAATGAAAGACTTAAAAGACAAAGTGGCCGTGGTAACGGGCGCGTCCAAGGGAATCGGTGCGGGCATCGCGAAGGCTTTGGCCGCGGCAGGCGCCGCAGTCGTGGTGAACTATGCCTCCAGCAAAGAAGGCGCGGACCGCGTTGTAGCGGAAATCAAGGCCAAAGGCGGAAGAGCACTCTCCGTCCAGGGCGATGTAGCCAAGACGGCCGATGTGCAGCGGCTATTCCAGGAAACAAAAAAGGCGTTTGGGACCCTGGACGTGCTGGTGAACAACGCCGGAATTTACAATTTCGCGCCTATCGAGGCAGTCACTGAAGCCGAGTTCCACCGCGAATTCAACACCAACGTTCTGGGCCTGATTCTGGTAACGCAGGAGGCGGTCAAGCACTTTGGCCCCCAGGGTGGAAGCGTGATCAACATCGGCTCCGTGGCAAGCGAGGGGAGTGTGCCGGGCTCGTCGATCTACAGTGGCACGAAGGGCGCGGTGGACACGATCACCCGCGTGTTCTCCAAGGAACTGGGGCCGAAGAAGATCCGGGTGAACGCCGTCAATCCAGGACCTGTTTCAACCGAAGGTGTGAGATCAGCGGGTCTGGAAGGAAGCGAATTCCTGAATCAGGCGGTGCAGCAGACTCCGCTCGGCCGCATCGGACAGCCAGACGATATCGCTTCAGTGGTGGCGTTCCTGGCGTCTGACGATGCGCGCTGGATCACCGGCTCGTTGCTGCAGGCAGCCGGCGGTTTGCGCAGTTAATCCATACGGTCGCGTGCTCCAGTGTCAACGAGTCACGCGGCCGGAATTCGATGGCAAGGGAACGATTACGCGTAACTCCACGGCGTGAAACGACTCCTATGAAGAGGAGTCGAGCATGGACATCACACAGCCGACCGGCCGATCCAGCGCGGCGTCGGCGCTTTCTTCTTTCGTAT
>JBARMK010000467.1:0-27733 GCA_049802395.1 Candidatus Angelobacter sp. | reverse complement strand
GAGGGTACTGACAATTATTTCGCACGGCAAGAGATCTTCCAGAGACTTGCCGACGCCCAGTTGCCTTCGGGGGTAACGCCCAGCATGGCGCCGCTGTTCAGTCCCAGCGGCCTCGTCTATCGTTATGTGCTGGAAAGTCCCGATCGCACTCCGCAAGAACTGAAGACCATTGAAGACTGGGTGGTTGAGCGCGCTTACAAATCCGTTCCCGGCGTGGCCGACGATTCTGGCTTGGGCGGTACAGTCATGCAGTACCAGGTGCTGCTGGATCCCTCGCGGCTCTACGCTTATCACATGACGGTCCCGCAGGTTGTCCAGGCGCTCTCAGTCAATAACTCCAATGCCGGCGGCGGCTTTTACTCGCAGGGTGGACAGTTCTATTACGTTCGCGGCCTGGGCCTGGTACAGAACACCAGCGACATCGGCAACATCGTGATCGCCAGCAACAAGGGCACGCCCATTCGCATCCGCGACGTTGGCGAAGTTACGATTGGAAATGCTCCGCGCCTGGGCAGCTTTGGTTTCCAGACGCATAACGAGAACCATGACGACGCCGTGGAAGGCGTGATCCTGATGCGTCGCGATGAGCAGACGCAAACCGTACTCAAGGCGGTACAAAAGAAAACCGAGGAGTTGAATAGCTCCGTTCTTCCGCGGGACGTAAAGGTGCAGCCTTTTTATGATCGCAGTGACCTGGTGCAGGTGACTACGAGGACCGTGGAAGGCAATCTTTTCCGCGGAATGATTCTTGTTCTGCTGGTACTGCTGTTTTTTCTGGTCAGCATGCGCGCTGCTATTATCGTGGCGCTTACGATCCCCCTTGGGCTGCTATTCGCCTTCATCGTGCTGCATGCGCATGACGTTTCCGCCAACCTGCTATCCATTGGCGCCATAGATTTTGGCATCATCATTGACGGCACTGTTGTGATGGTGGAGAACATCTACCGCGAACTGGCGCTGCGCGAAGGCCAGCCATACAAGCTCAACGAAGTCATTCTGGCGGCCGCCAAGGACGTTGATCGCCCTATCTTTTACTCCGTTGCCGTCATCATTACCGGTTATCTTCCCATTTATGCGCTGAGCGGGCCGTCAGGCAAGCTGTTCCATCCCATGGCGGACACCATGTCCTTTGCCCTGCTGGGTGCGCTCATTCTCACGCTCACGCTGGTTCCAGTGCTGGCCTCCTATATGTTCACCAAGGGCGTGAAAGAACCAAAGAACCGCGCGTTTGAGTGGATCAAGAGAATTTATACGCGACAGCTTGACTGGTGCCTAGACAATCGTGGGCTGACATTACTGATTGCAGTTTTGATTTTCGCCGCGACGCTCTGCCTGGTTCCGTTTATCGGCGGCGAATTCATGCCTCACCTTGATGAAGGCGCGTTGTGGGTCCGCGCCACCATGCCCTACACGATTTCGTTTGAGGAATCGAGCAAGATCGTCCCGCAAATTCGCAATATCCTGATTTCTTACCCGCAAGTCACCGTCGTGGGATCTGAGCACGGACGTCCCGACGATGGCACCGATCCCACCGGCTTTTTCAATGCCGAGTTTTATGTCGGCTTGAAGCCGTATGACGATTCGTCATGGAAAGGAAAGCTCGACACCAAGGACAAGCTGATTGCTGACATTGACAAAAGACTCGAAGCTTTTCCCGGCATCATTTTTAATTACACCCAGCCGGCCGAGGATGCGGTGGACGAAGCCCTAACAGGACTCAAAAGTTCTCTGGCGGTAAAGATTTACGGCCCCGATCTTGACGTGCTGGAAAAGAAGGCCGTCGAGATCAGAAAAACCCTGCAAAATGTTCGCGGCTTTGCCGACTTGACCGTGGTGCATGAGCTGGGCCAGCCGAGTCTGAACATCAATGTGGACCGCGAGAAGATCGCGCGCTACGGCATCAACGTGGCAGACGTTGAAGCCGTGATTCAGGCGGCTGTGGGCGGACAGGCCGCTACGCAGGTGGTGCAGGGAGAAAAGCTTTTTGATCTGGTCGTGCGCATGCAGCCGCAGTTCCGCAGCAGCGCGCAGGAAATCGGCAACCTGCTGGTGGGCACTCCGGATGGCCAGCAGATTCCTATCAGCCAAATGGCGGAAATCAAGCAGGGAAACGGCGCGTCATTTATTTATCGGGAAAACAACCGGCGCTATATCGGCGTGCAGTACAGCATTGAGAACCGCGATCTGCAACGGGCCGTGGAAGATGGCCAGGCTGCGGTCAAAAAGAATGTTTCGCTCCCTGGCGGTTACCAGATTGCGTGGGGCGGCGAATATGACCAGTTCATCGCCGCCAAAGAGCAGCTCACCGTCATTGGGCCGCTGGCTGTTTTGTTGATCTTCTTTATCCTGTTCGCGCTCTACGGCAACTTCAAATTTCCCATGGCCATCGCCCTGGACGTGATCATGACCGAGCCTGTGGGCGCGCTGATTGCGCTCAAGCTCACGCATACGCCGTTCAGCGTTTCGTCTGTGCTGGGGCTGCTGGCTTTGATGGGAGTGTCAGTGGAAACGGGCGTGATCCTGATCTCTTATATCAACAAACTCCGGCTTGAAGGCATGGACATACAAACGGCGACGCGTGAAGCTGCGCTCCTGCGGCTGCGCCCAATCATGATGACGGCGCTAGTGGCCTGCCTTGGCTTGCTGCCGGCGGCGCTATCCATGGGCATCGGCTCAGATACGCAAAAGCCTTTCGCCATTGTGATTGTGGCTGGGCTCGTTTCCAGGTTGTTCCTCGGCTTCTTTATCAATCCCGTGCTCTATCGGACAATCGCCCGTGAAGGGGACGTATTGCAGGTTTGATCGGAATTCCGTAATTGGTTTTATTTGCTATGAAACAAAAACAAGGCAACATTGCTCGTTGGATCCCGCCCTGGCTGGTTGTCATGTGCCTGGTGCTGGTCCTGGGTTCAGCAGCGGCGCAGGCGTTGCATTTCCATCTTGACGGATTGGAAAAAGACGCCCGGCACTGTCCAGTGTGCCCACTGTTGCACTCACCCATACGTGTGGCTGGAATCTGCCATACTCATGTCACGTTTCAGCGGACCGGTTTTTTAGGTCCGCTACCAGAAACCGACCGCAAAACGGATTTACATTCATCACCGTATTCCTCCCGTCCTCCTCCTTCCGCATAGCTTTTTTCGTAAACCAATTTAGTCCCCAATCACTCTTCACTCACAAACATTGGAGGAGTTATGCGTATTTCCGTGAAAGCGCTTTTGTGGTTTTCTTCGCTCGCATTTATCACCGTGTTATTTTTGTTTTGTTGCAAGGTTTCCGCCCAGACTTCCGGCAGCGCCGGAACGATCCAAGGAACAGTTACCGATCAGAGCAGTGCCGTCATCCCCGGCGCAAAAGTTGAAATTCATAACCCAGTCAGCGGCTATGGCCGCGTGGTGACCACGGACGGAACAGGGAGGTTCAGCTTTCCTAACATACCGTTTAATCCTTACCATCTAAGCGTTGCGGGAAAGGGATTTGCTCCGTACTCGCAGGATGTGGACGTACGCTCGATAGTGCCAATGAACCTCAACATTGGCTTGAAAGTGACCGGCTCTATTGAGACCGTAACAGTGGAAGCTGGCGGGTCAGACCTGATCGAGGCCGATACTACCTTTCATACCGACGTGGACCGCGGCCTGTTCGATAAAGTTCCGCTCGAGAGCGCATCCTCGTCAGTGAGTTCGTTGGTAACGCTGGTGACGCCCGGAATCGCCGCCGATTCCAACGGTCTGTTTCATGGACTGGGCGATCATGCAGAAAACTCTTTCTCCGTCGATGGCCAGCCCATAACCGACCAGCAGAGCAAAATCTTCTCGAACCAGATTCCCATGGACTCGATCCAGTCGCTCGAAGTCATATCGGGCGCGCCTCCGGCCGAGTACGGAGACAAGACCAGTGTCGTCATCAATGTAACCACCCGCTCCGGGCAAGGAATCACGACGCCTACCGGCAGCATTACTACTTCCTATGGGAGTTTTGGAACGTCCACTGCGGATTTCAACCTTGCTTACGGTGGCGAGAAGTGGGGCAACTTTATCTCCGTCAGCGGACTGAACAGCGGCCGGTTTCTTGATCCGCCAGAGTTTCAGGCGATCCATGCCAAGGGCAATGAGCAAAACACATTCGACCGCCTGGATTTTCAACTGTCAAACGCAGATTCCATCCATTTGAATCTAGGGTTTACTCGTTCATGGTTTCAGAATCCCAACTCCTTCGATAATCTCAATGTGGGAGCCACGGACCCGATAACGGGCCAGCTTGTGGGTCCCACAGACCAGCGGGCGCAGATCAGAACCTTCAATATTTCTCCTTCATGGACGCGGTTGTTGAGTCCGTCAACGGTGTTTACGCTGGGCGCGTTTGCCCGCCATGACCAGTACAACTACTATCCCAGCAAAGACCCGTTTGCTGATCTGGGCCCGCTGCAGCAAGAGTCAGTGTCTCAGCTTCGCACGCTCACAAATATGGGATTGCGTTCCGATATTTCCTACGTCAAGGGCATACACAACCTGAAAATGGGCGTCACATTTCAGCACACACTGCTCAAGGAGCACACCAATTTCGGCATTGTGGATTCGACTGTGAACGCGCCCTGCGTTGATTCAAGCGGCGCGCCGGTAGCTGGCTTCACTGATCCATCGCAGTGCGCGGGCGCAGGCTTTGCTCCGAATAATGGGTCCAATCCCACGGTCACCGCGACTCCATTCCAGCCATTCCTGGGCTGTTTTGATTTGACACGGCCCAACCCTTCGTCGGGAGACGGTTGCGCCTCCGCTGTGAGCACGTTGTTCGGCTTTCGCGGGCACACGGATGTTAAGGAGGCTGCTCTCTTCATCCAGGACGCGATCAGCGCGGGGCCGTGGACCTTGAACCTGGGGATTCGCGGCGACTTCTATCGCGGCTTTGCCTCACACAACGAAGCCGAGCCCCGTCTCGGCATCGCTTACAACATCAAAAAGACCAACACGGTGCTGCGCGTTTCCTACGCACGAGTGCTGGAAACACCTTTCAATGAAAACCTTGTCCTCTCAGCGACAGGCTGCAACTTTAATGTGATTGCCGCTCTGGCGCCGTGTGTGCCGGCCACTTTCAGCCCGGGATGGCGGAATGAATTCCATGCCGGCCTGCAGCAGGCGTTTGGACGTTATCTGGTCTTCTCCGGAGAGTACATCACCAAGTACACACACAACGGCTATGACTTCAGCATCCTGGGCAGCACGCCGATAACATTTCCGATCGAGTGGCACAACTCCAAGATCCCAGGATTTGCGGGGCGCGTAAGCGTGCCCAACTACCATGGCTTCAGCGCACTGTTTGTCTTCTCCAGTGTGTCTGCTCGATTTTTCCCGCCGCAGATTGGCGGGTTGGGCGTAACTGTGGGCCAGAGCGGAGGACCGTTCCGCATTGACCACGATGAAAAATTCAATGAGACTACCCACCTGCAATACCAGGTAGGCAAACGCGGGCCGTGGCTGGGCTTCAACTGGAGGTATGACAGCGGCCTGGTCGCCGGCGCAGTTCCGTTCGCCACGGATACAACTACGCCGGTTGACCTGACTGGCTTGACCGCCGACCAGCAGATACAGGCAGGGCTGTTCTGCGGAAATGTATTTCCAACGCTCAGTTCGCCGCTGGCTTCATGCGCGCCCGCACTGTTCGGGTCAACGCGTGTAACGATTCCGGCGCCCGGGACGCAGGACCCAGACCACAATCCCGCACGCATTGCGCCCCGGAACTTGTTCGATATGGCGGTGGGGCATGACAACCTCTTCCATGGCGATCGGTATAAGTGGAGCCTGCAGGCCAGCGTTATCAACCTGACCAATAAAACGGCGCTCTACAACTTCCTTTCCACCTTCAGCGGAACCCATTTTGTTACGCCGCGATCTTACTCGGCGGAGCTGGGGTTCCACTTCTAAAAGCAATACATTTGCGGTGGCGGCTACCAAGGCCGCTGCCGCAACTTTCAGCTCTCAAATTGGGCTAAAATTCAAGCATGGCTTTGAAGGCCAGCTCCGATTTGATTCAGGACTTTGCTGCGCTGGTGCGTTCGGAAATCGAAGACGAACGCGTTGATCTGCTGCGCGCAGCGCTGACTTATTCCCAGCTGGAAGATCCGCAGCTCGATATCGAGCACTATGTCCATCGCGTGGAAGAATTGGCCCAGCGCGCGGCGGCCAGAATACAGGACCCGGACGATCCCATGCAGATCATTGCCGCCCTGAATGAAGTGCTTTTTCGCGAAGAGATGTTCCGTGGCAATGCGGTGGACTATTACAGCCCACGCAACTCGTTTCTGCACGATGTGCTTGACCGCCGCCTGGGCATTCCCATCACACTGGCGCTGGTCTATATGGAAGTGGCAAGGCGCGTCGGCTTTCCGCTGTTTGGCGTGGGCATGCCCGGGCACTTTCTTCTGAAGCATTATGACGTTGATGGCCGGGCGATCTTGATTGACGCTTTTGAACTCGGTTCGATCGTCACGGAAGACGATTGCCGGAAAAAGCTGGACTCCATCTATTCCGGGCAACTGGCCATGCAACCGGAGTTCCTGCTTCCGGTGACGCGCCGGCAGATGCTCACCCGCATGCTCAACAACCTGCGTTCCATCTATCTGACCCAGCGCGATTTTCGCCGCGCCGTGCAGGTGGTGGACCTCATCCTCGCCATTTATCCGCGGTCGCCCGAAGACGTGAAGCAGCGCGCGGTGCTGCGCTATAACCTTGACGACTATCGCGGGGCGCTCAACGACTTTGACGATTACGTGAAAATGTCGCCCGACGCCTCTGATGCGGAGGAGATACGGCAGACCGCGCTCTCATTGCGGCGGTCAATGGCGATGATGAACTGAGGCGAAGAAAATTGGTAATCGGGTAATTTGGTAATTGAGTAATTTGGCGGTTCATTTACCAGATTGCCAATTTACCCGATCACCCAATTCATTTTGGCTGTGGATTCTGCGCGCTGCCGCCTTCTGCCGGATTTATTTCGGCGAGCTGGCTGATGAGCTTTTGCTCCTGATCGGAGAAGGTGCTCTTGAAACGGTCTGATTCCAGCACCTGCTTGCGTTCGCCGGGGGGCATCTGGCGCAGGTGGCGTAACGCCTTGTGCACGGCGACGCGCCGGTCTTCCGGCAAGCCCTGAAGCTGCTGGTTGGCATTGCGTAGCTGCTCGCGCTGAAGCGGCGTCAACCTGGCCAAAAACTCCATGCGCTGTAAAGCTTGTTCGCGCTTCTCCGGCGACAGGCTGTTGAATTTTTGCAGTCGTTCCCGCAGTTCGGCCTGGCGTTCTGGCGGAAGTTTTTTGAACTTCGGATCGTTTTCCAGAAGTTTGAGCTGCTGGTCGAGAGGAAGGTCCTTGTGGGTCTGGAGCCAGTCGCCCATCTTCCGTCCGCCCTTTTGGGCGGGACGGTTCGCGGCAGCCGGGCTTTTCTGGGCGGGAGCGGCCTGCAACAGAGCGACTGGAGCGGTCTTAATCTTAGGGCCGGAGGCGTCCACACGCGAGGGAACGTTCAGGGCCATGGACCCTGCCAGCAAAAATATGGAAACTACTTTGGCCCCGATTACCATTTGCTCCCCCGAGCAGAAAGTTTACGGCTCCGCTACATCGTCTGACGGAGCGCCCGTCAGTTCGTTCACCAAATCAGTATCGATAATCAAATCGTGGTTCTTGTCCAATGATTCAATATCCGCAAGTGGGCTGGGATCAGGCGGTGGAGTTACTACGGTGAGCCGGTACAGCAGCCCGCCGGCAGCCAACACGGTGGCCAAAGAGACGGCCAGCACCGGACGGCGCAGCCAGGCCACCCAGTTTGCGGCTGGGGCCTTCTCCCGTTCTTCTTTTACGTGTGCGCGAACGCGGGTAAGAAAGTAGGGAGAAGGCTCCGGAGCCTCCCATTCATCCAGCAGCGCCATGGTCTTGCGCATGGAAGCAAGTTCCTCAGTGCAGGCGTTGCACTGGCTAACGTGAGTTGTCACCTGCGGGTCGGCCGGACCGTTGGTGAGCAACTCGATCAGATTTTCCCGAACATCATTGCAGTTCATACAAATTCCTTGAGCCGTTCGCGCAATATTTCATAGGCGCGAAACAACAGAGACTTAGTGGCGGACTCACTCAGCTTGAGCGTTTCCGCAATTTCCTTGTAATCCATCCCCTGATACTTGTGCATTAAGACCGCGGCGCGCTGTTTTTCCGGCAACGCCATGACATGTTTCTTGATGGCCTGGAGCCGCTCGCGGCGGAGAATGTTCTGTTCCACATTCAGCGTGGGATCGGCAACGTCCATCGTCGTGCCGGACTCTTCATCCGGCTCGTCCAGGCTTACTACTTTGCCGCTGCGTTCGACCTTGTGGTCGCGCGCGTGGTTCACGGCCAGGTTGGTGGCGATACGGTAGAGCCAGGTGGTAAACTTGGCTTCCGCCGCATAGGTCTTGCGCGAGCGATACACGCGCAAAAAAACTTCCTGCGCCAGCTCTTCCGCCAGAGCCTGATTGCGGCACATGCGGTACATGAAGGCGATCATCGGCCGATGATACTTGGTTACGAGATACTCGTAGGCCGCGTTATCATCGGCGCCAGCGCGGAGCATGACCTCCGCATCGCTTAGCGAATCATAAGGAACCTGGCTTGCTGCCATCTCCGCAATACCCTGTATCCTGCCGGTCGCTGTGGGCATGAACAACCCCGATTTTAAGGCCACACTGCTCACACCCCCTTAAACCCCTTGGCCACCAAAAAGTTGCGGGTTTGCGGGAGGGCCGGCAGGGCCCCGCCCAAGAGTTTATTCCATGCCGCGGCCTTCGTGCATCTGTAAGTTTTTGCCACGCTCGATGAGCAGTTCACGAAAAAGCGTTCTGTTAGAATAGATCGACCTGAAGGCAGTACAAAAAGCAAAGCGCAAGGGCGCTTAACTCAGCGGTAGAGTGCCATCTTCACACGGTGGAAGTCATAGGTTCGAATCCTATAGCGCCCACCACTCTCCGGTTCCAAGACTTTATGAATCAACGGCGAGGAACCCTGGCGGGTGGAAATTTACAAGTTTTTGCTTGCGCAAGCCCCGGTTCGTGGTAACATCACGATGTCTTCAGTAGCTGCCCGTTCCGGTGCGGCACTTTCGCGCAAAAAGAACTTGACTAAAGCGCCGATATAACGAAGATTTTCCGAAACTGAGCCGATTGACGTCCAACCAGACCCCTTGAAAGAGTTCGTTCATGCACGGTCTCCACGTGGACATCCGGCAGACAGAAAAGCTCACAGGTATACGAATGAATGAAGGATTGAACCAGCCGCAGCACCCGCGCAATCGAAAACCGCGGCGACGCAGACGTAATTTTGGCGGACCGAACCAAGGCCAAAACGGAACCAACAATAACCCCCGACAAGGGGGAGGCCAGAACCGGCAAAATCGCAACAATCGCGGCCCACGCCGCGGCGGAGGCGGTCCCGCTTTTGTGGGCCCAATGGACCATAGCTACCGCAGCCAGGGCAATGGCAACAGCGCACAAGGAGCGCGCTTCCATAACGGCGTACAGGCCACGCCCAATATGGAGCCGCTGACCCAGCGGGTGGACGCTCCCACACGCATCTATGCCTTTGTTGAAGACCTTTTCTTTGTCGCCAAGATCCAGGAAATCTCGCGCAAGCTGAACGTGAAAGTTGAGTTCGTGAAGACCGATAAAGAGATCCTGGAAAAGATCGAGACCTCTGAAGAAAAGCCGTCATTGATCATCGTGGACCTGAACAGCAACGGCATCAAGCCGCTGCCGGTGATCACCAAGATGAGATCGAAGTTCAAGAAGAGCACCTCGATTGTGGGATTTGTCTCTCACGTCCAGGGCGATCTTAAGGTCAAAGCGCAGGAAGCAGGCTGCGATGTGGTGATGCCGCGCTCGGCGTTTTCGCAAAACCTGGCCAACATCCTGCGCCGCCACGGCGCAGAAGACGAGCCTGAAGACAACTTCAACCGGGCATAATGAGCCTTTACGCCAGGGCCGGGCCTTAGGAAACCTAAGATGTGCAGGAAGTGGCATGCCTAAATGGCTGTCATTTTGAGGGCTTCGGTGTTGAGTTGGCTCCGGACGCAAAGCTGGTTCCCAGTAACCGTCGAGCTCATCGATGAGCTGGCCGATTCAGTCTATGAAAAACCGCAGCAGGTCTTTGCCCAAGGGTGGTCCAAACGTCAATATGAGGATCAGCCTTTGTTTTTCAACACGGCTGAAAAAAGGACCGGGTGGGCCTTCATCGGCTGTGGGATGGACCCGGAGGAGGGTGTTCGCCGGTAAGTCGAGGGCGCGTTGGGCGATCATTAAGTGTGTCGCCCCTTGCAACTGAGCTGAACCCATGCACGTCAAATGATCCATAAGGCAAAGCCATGGCCCTGACTCGCGCGTATGAGGAACATGAAGTTACCCCGGAGCTCCGCCGGATGTATGCCAGCATCCGCACGGCGTTCGACCTGCCGTTCGTTCCCACAGTTTTAAAGCTTTCGGCCGGAATCCCGCAATATCTAAAGGCAGTCTGGAAGGACCTGGAGAGCGTGGTGTCATCGCGCGAATTTGAAGCAGCGTCGCGCGCATTTCAGGAGATCGCCCATTCGGCGGCCGTGAGCGGCGGCTGGACCTTCTCCGATCAGCCTGGCGTCCTTGCGGCCGACAAGTTTTCTAACGCCGATATCCGGGTGATTGGAGGCATTGTCGGCCTGTTTGCCCGCGCCACGGCACAAGTGGGCATGTTTGCGCGATTGATGCAGCGCGGGTATTCCGGCGGGCAGAAGGGAAGGGTCACCAGCTTAAAACAGGTTTCCGCGCTGGCCCAGATGGTGCGCGTGCACGTTCCTAATGAGCGTGAAGCAGGGCTGCGCTGCTGGCTGATTTATTCAGACATCAAGAAAACAACAGGCGCGAAAAGCGTGTTGAGCGTTTATCGCGCGTTGTCTCCCTTCCCCAGTTATCTGGCGTCAGCCTGGTTGGATAGCAAACGATTGCTGGCCGATCCTTCATTCATCGCCGCATATGAGGAGCTTAACCGGCGCTCGCGGGCGCTGCTGACCGGCCTGCCGGTAAGGGACCATCGCCGCATTCTCCAGGACATCGATCCTGCACAGTGGCATGAGATAGAGGAAACGGTCGATGGCTTTGCCCGCCTGCTGCCGCAATTTGTGCTACTGACCGCCGTGTGGCAAAGGTCATTTCCGAGCGCGTCAAGGCTGATTGGGGCAGCGTAGGTTTTTTATCCGAGCGCACGCGAGGAAACCCTATGACCACATAGCTTCTTAGGTTGTTGAAGTACTAACGTGAGCATTGTTGGCGAGAGCGACGCTGGGTTGTGCAAAAATTCTTTTCCTTGAGATTTCAAAGACGATAGGGGTCCCTCACTGCGCTCGGGGTTTCAGAAAAAGCTACCCCGGCGGCCAAGTCATCTTTCTGCCGCCGAGCAAATGCAGATGGAGATGAAAGACCGTCTGCCCCGCGTCTGGGCCAACGTTATAGGCGGTGCGAAAGCCGTGTTTCAGCCCGCGCTCACGCGCAATCTTTGCCGCAACCAGTTGACAATAGCCAATCAGCTCAGCGTCGGCTTCCGTGGCTTGATCAATCCCGACAATATGCTTTTTAGGGATGATTAGAACGTGCGTTGGGGCCTGCGGGTTGATGTCCTCAAACACGAAGGTCTTTTCATCTTCATAGACCTTCCTGGAAGGAATTTTACCGGCAACGATTTTGCAGAAGAGACAGTCGGTCATAACACTTGAATCTTAGCAAAAGCGCATTTCAGCCGAGCACGCCAACTCAATCCAGCCGCACCAGAAAGACGCCAGCATCAGTGTGTGTGTCACGCATGACCTCCTGCGCGCGTTTTTTATCGTCTTCCGCTACGCGCACTCGGATCCAATCTCCGCCAACCGGGCTGCTGAACTGGAGCACCTTGGCCGTGCGATAGCGGCTTGCCAGCTTTTGTTTCAACTTGGTTGCGTCCCGTGCATCGGCGAATGCGCCGATTTGCACGCACCAACGGCCGCCTTCCTTGATGGACGCCGGCGTTTCCAGCACTTCAATCCTTACCAGCGCCGTGCCGTGCTGATAGACGCTCAGCTTGCGCGCGGCTGCGCGTGAGAGATCGATCACGCGGTCGCCGACGAAGGGCCCACGATCGGTAATGCGCAGCAGCACCGAATCTCCGGTCTTGAGATCCGTTACCCGCGCAATCGAGTTCAAGGGCAACGTGCGATGCGCCGCGGTCATGGCGTTCATATCGTACGGGAGCCCGTTTGCGCCGGTGCGTTTTTGAAATCCCGGACCATACCAGCTGGCATAGCCAACCTCGGTGTAGAGGACTTTCGCGTTTCGAGGGACCGTGATTTCTCCGCCCGGGCGCGGCGACGGAGTAGACGGCATTGGCGTTGGCGTGGGTGTAGGCACTCGGGCCGGCGGAGTGGCTGATGGCGGAGTTGTGGGCGGCGCAGGCATAACAGGCGGCGGCTCGCGATGCGCGCATCCTGCCAGCAACAACAAGAAACAAAGCAGCGCTCCTATTTGGAGCGATTTTTGTCCATGTACTCGGCCAGCTTGTTCAGTTGCTCCGCGGCTGTCCGTATGGCTTTGCTGGACTGATTGCGGATCGCCGGCACTACTTCGCTGTTCAGGTAGTTGATGACTCTTTCTTTTTCGCGTTCCAGTTTCTGGGCGGTCTCGCCGAGCTCGGCATCCAGCTTGCGCCCAAGCCGTTCGAACGGCGCCTTGGCTTTGGTATCGTCTTGTGGACTCATATAGTTCTCTCACCATCAGTTACCGAACGGCGGCCGCCTGGAAACAAAATTACCCGCAAACGGCCACTCGACCTCAGTACCTTAGATGATACCTGCTGCGCCGGTAAATAAGGGATTTTCGGTCACTGCCCCGGAACGGAACGACAACCCTATCTCGATGGCCGCGACGGTCGCGGGTTTTTTCAATCTAAGTCAGGCGCAGAACTTGGCGCCAAAAACGATCCGCGTTTCCGGCCAGTTGCTCAGAACGCGCCGCACCACCCGGGCCAACCGCGTGCTTGACTTTACCATCGGGCTTTCAGAATTTTGAAACGTGATTTGTACGCGGTCGTGGATTTCCAGCATTTTGTTGGAAGTAAACAGCAGCCCAGTCTCGCTCATATTGATGGCTTCACCCAGTTGCCAATCCTGCTGGCCTTCCAGCCGATAACGGATTGGGATTCGCAATTCGTGGCGGACACTGCGGCCCACTGCCTTTTCCGGGCGAGGTTCTTCTACCATTTGGGTCTTGATCTTATCCATGCTTTCTCCGCCGAAGAGTCTTGCTCACGAAGGCCGCTCTGAATACAAAACAACAGGCAGCTACAGAGGGAGTCGTAGGCCAAGTGAGAAGATTTTTAGCTGAGAGTGCACTGGCTGTCAAGCACAGACTCTCCTGGTTAACCTTTTTAATTTATTCATTAGCTTGAAACGATATGCCGGTTTTTGTCACTCAGATTGTCCAACCTCCACTACCTATCTAGCTCGCTGCATCGATATGAGTGCAAGCTAGTTAACCAACGTTTGAAGCTATGCAAAAACTACCGCTACTTTCCCAAAATAAGCGAATTCTAAATTTATCTTTATTTTTATTTACCAGTCTTTCCTCCGCTGGGCGATCAAGCCTGTGTACAGGTCTTTTCAGTGTGTCTCTTTTTGCGACATCTGGACCGCGGAGATGCTCCAGTTCACGTGAATCCGCCCGACGCCGGTCATTCCTCTCAGGTTTTTTGCGCCGGGAAACAGCAGATTTTGCCGTATTTATCAGTTGATACGCGCTTTACCTCCAGTTGAGGAGGCGTGCATTGCCGGTTGATTTCGTTGCGGCGCAAAGTTGCCTCGTAAGCCAAAGGGAACGATTTTGAGAGTTGTGGAAAAGCAGCGCGAAACTTTTCGGCCGCGCTTTCTTTCCCGGCAACTTCCCGATCGTAACCGGCTACTCCGAGGTGAAGCCATCATGCAAAGGCAGCCAAGCATTAACCAGCAGAACCCAATCCAGCGGACCACAACCCAGATTGCCAACCGGCAGAGCATACTTCCTGAGAACTCGCCTCATGAGGCAACTCTCGATAACTCCAGCCATACCCAGCCTAATCCACAAACTATCAAACCATCGCAGCCCGATAGTTTTCGTGAAGCCCGGCGGATACAACAAAGCTTTGTGGCTAACCTGGAAAAGCGTACGCTGATCTGGCTGGCCGCGCGCACGCCGGCATGGATCAACTCCGACCATCTGACCGTGCTGGGCCTTGTGGCCATGGCCGGCGCCGGACTTTCATATTGGTGGGCCGGCTCAAACCGCGCCGGGTTGCTGCTGGCGGTGGTGTTCCTGGCGCTCCACTGGCTGGGTGACTCGCTCGACGGCACCCTGGCCCGCTTTCGCGACCACTCGCGCCCGCGCTACGGCTTTTACGTTGACCACATCGTGGATGCCTTCTGCGCGCTGTTCTTGCTCGGCGGTCTCGCGCTCTCGGGGCTCATGGCGCCGCTCATCGCTCTTGGCCTGCTGGTGGCTTACCTCATGCTGTCCGTTGAGATCTATCTTGCCAGTTATACGTTGGGCGATTTCAAGATCTCGTATTTCAAGATGGGCCCCACTGAGCTGCGCCTGCTGCTTTCGCTGGGTAATCTGGCGCTGTTCTTCTGGAAGTCGACCGTGCACCTGATCGGCCGCGCCCATCGGTTGTTTGACGTGGCCGGCACCATCGGGATTTCCGGCATGCTGCTCATCATGGTGATCTCGGCCATCCACAACACGATGCGGCTATATCGACAGGAGCCGATTCCGGTGGGGAAGCCGATTCCAAAGGGTTCTGGCGCTCCGCTTCGCTGCGCGCCATCCTCCACCCCAGCACGCGAAAACCACGCGTGACTGGGCCCCAGGGCTGCGGCGCAAGGAAGGGACCGCTTCTTCGTCTACTGTAGTTGTGGCTGTGACAATGAGGAGAGTTGTACCATTTTGGCACTACACATCAATCCAAGATTTTTCAAGCATCCATCTGGCTCCAGGGTTACCATAAGAAGAGCAGATGTGGAAAGGAGAAATGTATGCCAAACGACTATGAGAATCGGGTACTCGTGCGCAGAAATGCTCGCTTACTCAGCGCCGAGGAATTCCAAGAAATAATGGAGAAAGGCAAGAGTCAAATGACGCAACTCCCCAGTATGCCTTTTCATCCTGACTTTTAACCATCACAGCGGTCCACTACCCGGAATAGCGGTGGACCGCTGTTCCCAACCTTAATCCTGGTCCGACAATCGAAATAACGGAGTTGAAGAATGAAATTCAGAAGGCACTGTGCGTCTCGGGGGCCCTGGGTCGCGTGCGCTTCGGCTTCGCTCGAGTCTTGGTCATCATGAGCAGTATCGGTTCTCAACTAGAGCGAAAGGCGCTTCTCTAAAGCCCGAGAAGCTAATGCCCTCGTTCGCCCTTGGCATAGCTCTCGTTATAAATAGACAGGATGACAAAATTCAAATTTCTCGCCTGCAGTACCAGAGAACGCAATTCTTCCTGCTGCCAGGCGGGGAGCGCGGGTGAGTTCGCGGTGGAATGCGAAATGCGCGAATGGGATTTGAGTTGGCCGCCAGCAGTCCCGAAGGGACGGAATAAACTGTAGCCGGGCACGGCACCGGGGCCCCGGCACGCGCGTTTTTCGCGTGCTGGGGTAGGGCAGTGCCCGGGAAAGTAGAAGCAGAGATCAGAGTCCCGTAGGGACGGCACTCTCCTTCTCAAACCCATGTTTTCTCAGAAGCAGCGCGATCTCCGCCGCAAAATCGCGTTTCTTGTGGTGCTCGCGTTGATGGGCAATGTATTTACTCACTCTTGGAAGCTGTGAACGGCTCACGCTGCAAGCGAAATATCCTTCCTGCCATTCAAAGCGGGGCTGGCGGTGTTCATTGATCCATCGGGACGAATTGGCCTTAAGGACCTGGACCGCCTTGGCAATACTCATGGTTGCCGGCAGCGAGATCAGGGCGTGAACATGGTTTTCAATACCGCCGATGGCCAGGGCGCGTATGCCATGATTCGTGGCAATTCCCGCCATGTAGGCCCACAATTTTGGTTGGATTCTTTCTGGAATTAAGGGCTCGCGTCCTTTGGTGCTGTAAACGACGTGGAAATGACTGCTGACGTAAGGCATTGTGCCGTCCCTTCGGGACTCTGATTTCACTCAAACGAAACCGGGCACTGCCGTGCCCGGCTACAGATTGTAACGTCCCTGCGGGACTGAAGTGTGGATGAATCCCAATATCCCATCTTGCTGCGCAAAGAACGGGGCACCCCCTGGTTGCACGACACAACTGGTCAGAGGTGCCCCAAACACATCGAGGTGATTGAGTTAAGCAAGGTGATCAGGGAGATGTGGGGATGCGAGGAGTTTCTGGCGAAGTAGGAAGGCCAGTCCCGCGTAGCGGGACGGAATAATCTGTAGCCGGACACGGTAGTGCCCGGCGGGGTAGAAGATAGATCAGAGTCCCGCAGGGACGGCACTCTCCTCAAAACCATGTCTTTTCAGGAGCAGCCTGAACTCCGCGGCAAAATCGCGTTTCTTGTGAGTTTTTGGCGAGTAGAATCCCACCCTTTGCGGCCGGTGAGAGAGTAGGAAGCCTGTACGGAATGGTGGACCGCAAAGGATGGGGTACCCGCAAAACTCTGTTGATTTCCTATTTAATGATGCAAGCAGTGCATCTCTGTGAGAATGTGCGGACTTTTTTTAGGTCATTGACGCACAACGCCCATTAAAACACTGGACCCACCAACAGACAGCACCAGAGTTAAGGCACATGCACACTAGATACCATTTCGGATTGCTTATCGGCTTCTTCCCTGTCGACGACTTTTTCTTCTGCGGCTTGGTGGTAACAACAGTCGGAATTTCATTTCCATCGGCGTCATATCCGCCCCAATTAACAATCACTCCCTTGACCACAGTGGCAACGAGTTTGGTACCATCCTCTTCCGTACGAACAATATTGTCACCGTTCTTCAATTTCTTGAGACGTAGTTTCGGATAATGCTGGCCGAGAACTTTATTGACATTTGCTTTGGTGAACAGCGTGGGCATTTCGACACTCTCCTTGCATACTTAAATCGCGATTGTTTTCCCTTATGTCCGGATGGATAGCGGGTTGTCCCAATGTAGTAGTGCTATCAAGTGCCATTTTGTTTCAATGTTGTCTGGAATGTCTTATGGTTAGCGGCTACACCATTTAAAAAGTCACACCGGCAATTCTTCCTGCCATTCCGTCGCCACAACCTTAGGCTCTTCGCACAACTGCATCACAAGATTCTCCAGCACCAGGCGCTTGCTGGGAGGGTTGGTGCGCAGAGCGAAGTCGGCGCGGGCGATCAGCTTGAGAGCGCGAGTGAGGTCGCGGCGGGATTTGTAGCGACGGGCCTGGCGGATCACATCTTCGGCAGCAAAGGGAGGCAGGCGAAAGCCCTGCCACAGAGCCTGCCAGATAGCGCGAGAGTCGCGCACGTTTCTTTCCAGAATCACCAGCATCTGGCGGAAGGTGCGGGCCAGCATGTAAAGGTGGCCGATGGCGGCGTCATCGCCTTCACTGGTGGAGAGCAGCGCGTCCAGCACGGCCAGCGCACGCGTTTTGTCTTTGGCGGAGATGGCGTCAGTAAGCTCATAGAGCGAGCGTTGCTTGGCGGCGAGCACCATGGTCTCAACGTCGCCCAGCGTGATGTGTTTTTTCTCGCCGGTAAAGAGCGTGAGTTTCTCCAACTCGCGGCTTACCAGCATCATGTCCGCGCCCAGCGCATCGACGAGTTCGCGGGCGGCGTCCTGGTCAACTTTCACGCCTTCTTTCTGCGCATGATCAATTACCCAGCGAATGCCGTCGCTTTCATCCACGCGCGCCAGTTCCACGATGCCGCAGTACTCGCCCAACGTTTCGCGGATACGATCATAGCGGTCGCGGTCCTGCATCTCCATGCGGCGGGCGTCGGCGGGAATGCTGATGTGATCGGCGACGAAGATCAGCACCGCATCCGGGTTGGGATCTTTTATATATGCTTCAATGGCGGCGAATTCTTCAGCATGTGAGCCGCGCGTGTAAAGCTCCTTGACCCCGCGGATAAAGAAGACCTGAAACGGCGCCATGAGCGAAGGCGTACGCGCGCGGTCCAGGACCTCAGCCACGCTGGCCTGGGCCAGATCGAGATCGTGCAGGCTGAAGTCGCGCAGATCGTCGGGAACAAGGTGCTGGAGCAGCGCTTGCCGGCACTGGTCGCGAAAGAAAATTTCGTCGCCAATCAACACGTATGCCGCACGAAGCTTGCGGCCGGCAACTTCAGAAGCAAATTTTTCTGTCGCGGCAAAACTGCGGCCCGGCATTAGAAGGCCTCCAGGACGTCGCTGACCAGGGTGCGGGCAAAATCCTGCGACATGCGCTGCAATGCCGGCGTCTCTTCTTCAAAAAAGCTGGTGACTTCGCGCGACACCTGATACTGCTGGCGGAAAGTGAAGTTTGGGTTCTCAAAAAAGACGCGCCCCTGATGATCAGAGAGAGAAACTTTCATCGACACGGTGACAACGGCGCTGGAGATGCGGCCGGTCTGCGCGTCATAGGTGAGCGGCGCGGCCTGCGCGGAGACGACGGTGCCTTTGAGTATCGCATCGGCGGACTGCCCGGATTCATTGCTCACTTTGTAATGCGTGCGCGCAACAAATTCACGCACCACGTCGCGGGTAAGCGTCTGCTCAATACGGTAAGTCTGCGTTTGGTTGATGAATTCCGGGATCGCAATGGTATGAACGCTGGCGGGCAACCGCGCGGCCTGGCCGGCAGTGTGATATCCGCAGCCGAGGGACGCAGCCATCACCATCGACGCGATCATGATCGGAAAGATCGCAACCAGTCGCTTCATTGGACTTTTCCGTGAGGCCGGACAGAAGCCAGAGCAGTAGCGCAATCGGCGGCGGTGAGAGCGGAGAGGCGCAGGTTGTCCACGGCGGCCCAGAGCCAGAAACCGTTTTCAATGATTGAGTCGCGCCGCACGGCGACCATGATCTCGTCTTTTCCCGCCACGTTCACATTGCTGGGCGAATCCTCTGCCGTGCGCGCAATCGTTACGTGCTCGCCGGCCAGCGCGCGGGCGAAATCTCCAGTAGAGACGCTCTTTTCCAGCTCCAGGTAAATCGAAAATGTATGCGCGTGGAATACCGGCGCCTGCAACAGCGTAAGCGCGGGTAGGGGAGCGTTCTCACCCAGCAGGCGGCGCAGATGATCGGTGATGCGGCGCTCTGTTACTTCTAATGGCCGAAGAGAGCTTTTTCCATAGCGGTCAATCATATTGAACGCCACCTGCGAGCCAAAAACGCCTGTGGGCATTGTTTGGAAAGACAGCAGGTTCACCGTCTGCTCGTGTAACTCGTCCATGCCACTGCGGCCCTGTTCTGATACCGGCTCAAAGACGCTGGCCACGACGGTCCGTATGGCGCCGGCTTTGCCTGCGCGCAGTAACAGCAGTGCCAGCACCACCGCCACCGGATGTGCCGTTGCAATGGAACTGGATTCCAGCGTGAACTGCGTATACTGGCCGCGCTCGCGCTCAATCCACGGCGCGAAGACCGGTACATTGGGCTCGTTCTCCAGCGCGTACGACATGTCGATGATTGCGCTTCCAGCTTCGCGTGCCAGCTTCCAGTTTTTGCGGGTAAAATCTTCGCCGGAAGCAAAAAAAGTAAAGTCCATGTGCGCAAGCGAATCGCGCCCCACAGGCTGCACCACCGCGATTTCATCCTGTACGCGTTCTAACTGACCCAGAGACTCGTCGTCATCCAGCAGCTTGATCTCGGACGAAGGAAAATTGCGCTCTTCCAGCACATCCTTCAGTTCCTTGCCCTTAAGCGTAGCTCCGCCGACAATGGCCACGCGATACAGGTTCTGCGTCTCTGTCTTCATCTGGATTCCGGAGCTTCATTGTACGTGGGGTCGGCCGTTTCAGGGGGTCGGCGACGAAATTGGTAGGCTAACCGCGAAACGATCCCACTCAACGTGTAAGTCACTCCGATGGCGAAGAGCATGTAATTGTGGAAGGCCACCAGCAGCGCTAGAAAACCGCAAATCAGGATAAACGTCTGGAACGGCCTCCGATTGCGCAGGTTCAAATCCTTGAAGCTGTAAAACCGCCAGGTGCTGACCATCAAGAAACTTACGACGATCAATAGCGCAAACCACAGCGGCGCCAATTGCGGCCAAAGAATCGGATAGCCCTTCACCAGGTGGATGGTCGCCGCGATCATTCCTGCCCCGGCTGGAATCGGCAGGCCAACAAAGTATTTCCGCCCCGGTCGTCCCGGGTTGGAAGGCTGGGGATTTACCTGGATGTTGAACCGCGCCAGACGGCTTGCTCCTGCCACCAGAAAGATAAACGTGGCAATCAGCCCCAGCTGCACCATCTTGTCGTGGACGGCGGGGAATCCGCGGTCCGGCAGCAGGCTGAAACCCCACATCCAGGCCAGCATCGCCGGCGCCACGCCGAACGTGATTACGTCCGCCAGGGAATCAAACTCCCGGCCAAAGTCGCTGGTGGTGTTCGTCATGCGCGCAATGCGCCCATCCAGGCCATCCGCCACAACGGCTATGCCTATCGCCACGGCGGCATGATCGAAGTGCCAGAAATTTTCCTGTGTGCCTTGCAGGGTCTGGCTCAGAGCGTAATATCCCGCGCCGATGTTGGCTGCAGTAAAGAGCGACGGCAGAATATACATGCCTTTGCGCATCCGGCCCTTGTTATAGGGCGGAAGCTGGTCTTCCCAGCGACGCATGGGAGACGGCATCTTCATCGGAAGGCACCTGTGCGCTCACGCGCGCCATCCCGTCCCATCTTCCTGGTGACCGCAACGCGGGCCAGGACGCTTGAGCCGCCCTTCACCCGATCTCCCATCTTCACCCTGACCTCCGCCGTCTGGGGGAATATTACGTCAGTGCGCGAGCCGAATTTGATCAAGCCAACGCGCTGGCCGCGCGCCAGTGAATCGCCCGGCTTGTGATTGAAAACAATCCGCCGCGCCAGCAGTCCGGCAATCTGCTTAAAGATTACGGTCATGCCTTCGCCTTCCATGGTCACAACATTTTGCTCATTGTCCTGGGCGGAAGATTCGCTCATGGCGTTGCCAAAGTTGCCCTTCTTATAAACCGCGCTCTTGATCATCCCGCTGATGGGAGAACGATTCACGTGAACGTCAAACACATTCAAAAAGATACTGATGCGCGTGCAGGGCACGCCGTTTAGCTGGGTGGGCGAAACATCGGTCACCTTGCCGTCCGCGGGTGAAACCACCAGGCCGGCTTCAGAGGGTACCATGCGCTCCGGGTCGCGAAAGAACCACAGAAAGAAGCCCGCTACCAGGACTGGAAGAAGCGTCAGGACGAGCGAGTGACTGAGCCACCCGATCGTCGCGGCGACCAAAAACATCCCCAGAGCATAGTAAATCCCGTCGCGAACCATTCCACTCGATTATAGCCACGCGGCCTGTGCTGGCGATGAAGTTCTCGCGGAAAGCTGTCGCCTCTGCTGGTTCCTGGGGGACAAAACGTACCCTATTGCGACCAAATAGCTTAGGTTGGCTGGCTGAATTTCCGGCGTAAGGCCGCCGGATTTCTCAGATCTCCCTATATTTTTGCATGCGGTTTTGACTCTATTAGGGCAGAGGCAAGTTCATCCGTCGAACTGCTAACGATTAAAGGGCACGGACCCGGAAGCCGTGCCCTTTGAATTTTTTATCCATTTTTTCCAATCTTAGCCGTAACATCTTCCACGGCAAACTCACTACATTATTGCAAGTCCACAAAAACAGGGGGGAGATTTGCTTTGTTGATTCCCAATATGGAGCTCTCGATTTTTCCATATTGGTGCTAGACTTCCCACCTGCTCAAGTTCGCTCTCAAGAGGTTTCGGTATGCCACCCGTAAGCGGAAGCAAGAACTCTTTCACCATTAAGGCCTATATCGGCGACAACAAGACACTGCTGGCATTCAATTTTAGCGATCCTGGCCGCGCGAAAAACCTAGCCGGCTTCACTATCCAATGCCAGCCGCCGGGAAAGCCCGCCTATTATCTATTCAATGAACTTCAATTTGCGGATCCTACTAAGCACGCCCAGGTAGCGACGGAGAAGCCCAACTCAACCATCAATGCGCCGATCCAGAAATATCGCTGGACGCACGTGCTTGGCTTGAACCATCAGGGGCTTTCGCCCGCAGTGGGCAACTACGCGTACACGGTTACGCCGCGCTACTTTGATGCGCAGACGATGAAGCCGCTGGATGCTACGCTGAGCGCCAGCGTCACTGTTCCGGTGGGACCGTTCAAAAAAGGTTCATTATCGCTGGGATTTACCCGCGGCTACATGCAGTCAGAGGCCTTTGTCCATCACTTTGGGCCCAACGCGCAGCTTCAGCCTGCAGGGAAGCCGCTGCTCTATGACACCAACCAGCAGGCCGGCACCAGCCCGTCAGGGCAAACTTATACTTTTGAAGATGAATACGCCTGGATGGGCTCAACTGCCCGCCAGCAACTGCTGGCTGTTCTGAATACCGCGGTCAATGATCCCAGCGTGCATGTTGACGCCTTTGCCTATGATCTCAACGATCCCACAGTGATGAGCGCACTGCTTACTCTGGGAAAGCAGGGGCGGGTCCGCATCATTCTGGATAACGCGCAACTGCACATCACGCACACCGATTCAAAGACCAAGAAGACCGTTGTTCCGCCGGAAGACAAGTTCACCGATTTATTCAAGCAGCAGGCCAAAGCGCCCGCCGCCCTGGTGCGCGGCTGCTTTAACCGCTATTCCCACGACAAAATCTTCATTCTCTCCAGAAATGGGAATGCCTTCCGGGTCATCACGGGATCGACCAACTGGTCTGTGACCGGACTGTATGTGAACGCCAACCATGTCCTGGTCTTCGATGACGCGAATGTGGCCGCCCAGTATGCCAAAATGTTTGCGCAGAGCTGGCAAATCCTGAGCAAGACCAAGACCCCCAGCAAAGCCGCCGCCAACGCGTTCAGCAGCACGCCGCTGGCCACACAGGCTTCTACTTTCCAATCGGCCTCCGTGCCCAGCACGATCATCAATTTTTCTCCGCACACCGACAACGACGTTAATAAGATCTTGGGCGCTATGTCCAACCGCATTACCAAAGAGGGCGACGTCTCTAAAGGCAATGTTCTTTTTGCGGTGATGCAACTCACCGGCAGCCAAAGCCCGGTTTACAGCACGCTCAGCGGCCTTCATGCCAAGCAATCTCTTTTCAGCTACGGCATCTCTGACGCTCCGCAGGGCACTTTTTTGTATGCGCCTGGAGCAAAAAGCGGCGTGATGGTGACAGGCAAGCCCGGCCAGACGATTCTGCCGCCTCCGTTTGACCAGGTGCCTACACCTCCAGGACATGAGATCCATGACAAGTTTGTTGTCTGCGGCCTGAACGGCAATGATCCGGTTGTCTACTGCGGATCGTCAAATCTGGCCACCGGCGGCGAGGCGGCGAACGGCGACAACCTGCTTGAGGTCCACGACGCTGATGTGGCGACTGCCTTTGCCATTGAGGCGCTGCTGCTGGTTGACCATTACAATTTCCTTGACCGCATGGCCAAGCCCAAATCATCCGCCGGAACGAAGGCGCCGAAGACCCCGAAAAAAGCGGCAGGCAAAGCTGCCGGCGCTAAAGCATAAGAGATATTCACCGATCAGAAAGGCAACTGACAAATGAAGAAGACAACAAAAAAATCTTCAGCACGGGCAAAGCGGCCCGGAGCATCCAGAGCCAGGAAGTCCACTGCCACCAGAACAGGACGCGCAGCCTCTGCTCGAACGGGCTCCGCTTCAGCCCGGAAATCACAGGGTGGAGCTTCTTCCAAGCCGGCAGGAAGCTCGTCGAGTAAGCCGCTGGTGGCCAAACAGCCGCAGTCGAAGCAGCAGGCAGCGCTACAGCACGGCATGTTTCTGTATACGGGCGACGCCTGGTCATTGGCCTACTTCAACAGCAACGATCTGCACTGCGTGGAGCGCGAGCTCTTCGGCTGAGGCGCAGCGCCGGCGCAAGTCCCCGAGTGTAACCTGCCCGCTGCCAAACCGCCCATGTGGGTTTTTGATCGCCAGAGTCTTGCTTTTATTGATGTCAACGAGGCCGCGCTCCAGCAATATGGCTATTCGCGAGAAGAATTCCTGACCATGAGGATCGTTGATATCCGTCCTCCAAAAGATGTCTCGGCGCTGATGCGGCAGACCCGTTTTCCGCTGGGCCGATCAGCCCGATTACTGGAGCGCACTGGCGCCATCGCGCCAGAAACGGAAGCATCTTTCCCGTAGCGATTACCAGTTGGGAGTTTAATTTCGACGGCCGAGCGGCGGAACTCGTCCTTGCCCGGCCGGAAAAGTCGGAGTGATTCTGCTTTTGGCGAGCCACAATAACAAACCTCTCCCGGCGGGCAATTGACCCGCACTCGGAGAGGTTTAAACTTCTGAAACTTGGGTTAAGCCACCTGGCTGCTCGAGCGCCTGTATTCCTGCTCGATCATCTGCATCTGGTCTTTCAACCGCAGTTTAACCTTCTTGATGCGTACTTCTTCCAGCTTTTCTTCTTCCGTCAAGTAACGCTTCTCGATCAGGGAATGAAGTCGCTGGGTGAATTGATTATGTTCCTGGGCCAGCCTACGAAACTCTTCGTGGCTGGCAAGAAGCTGTTCGCGAACGGAATCCACCATTCCGAAGCACCTCCTGCGTGTTCTTCATCGAACGTTAACATAGGGTCAGAGCCGGTTCAATCAAATTCAGATGCCAGGATCAAAAGAAAATCTCAGGTTGAGAGGCATCTCTGGCGCAAAATTGCAGTCAGATCGGTGCAAAAGCCGGACAGGGCAAGAATTGCCTCGGGGTTGGCTTAAACAGGCCTTTTAGCCGTGCAATGCGGGTTAAAAACCTGCTCGTCCAATCACATCTCATCTGGAAATGAGAAACTCAGCAACAGAGCATCTTCCGCCGGATCGTCATAGTAGTCTTCCCGGCGTCCGGCTTCCGTAAATCCCCATTTTTCATACAGCGCGCGGGCGGCCCGATTTGATTCCCTCACCTCCAGATAGATCTCTTTCCCGCCACGGGAGCGAACCAGGTCAAGGAACTCGCCCAGCAGGCGTGAGCCCAGGCCACGCCTCCTCGCCGGGCCGCTCACGGCAATATTTTCAATCTCCCACTCTTCGTCAACCAGGCTGCTCACCAGAAAACCCAGCACAATATCTTCTTCCTCCACCACCAGGGCCACACGTGGCCTTGGCTGGTTTTGGGCAAACACTTTCTCGTACTCCTTGCGGGTCCACAGCGCAGCCGTGGCTGAGTGGGCTGCGATTTCCATTAATCGCTGCAGGTCGGCAGCTTCTGCCCGGCGCACACGGACCATCAACGTTGCCCTTTGAAAAAAATCTCAGCGTCAGAGCGGCGAAGATAATTGGCGTCCAGCGTTTCCACTGACGTGATGTCGCCTGCCAGCAGCTTCCTTGCTCCAATCCGCGCTATCGCCTCGCTGCCCGGGCGGGAGACGAGCCGTGCGGCAACATTCGTCCCCGTAGCCAGTTGGAAAAGAGATGGATCGCTGGTGATCAAGTCGATGGGCTGCGCCGTTCGCAGGCGTTCCAGGAACGCCGGTTGGGAGAGGAGTTCCTCACTCTGCTGTTTGGCCAGCATGCCGTCATGTACTTCATAAAGCCCTAGGAAAACTTCTGCTCGTCCCGCATCCAGCGCTGCGGCTATCGTTCCTCGGCGATCGGAACTTGTAGCCATCGCCTCCAGCACAGAGACCGTTGCAATTGACTTGTGAAGCACCTCAGCCAGGCCTTTGATTGCGCTCAGCCCTACCCGCAGTCCGGTAAATGAGCCCGGCCCTGACGCTGCGGCAAACCCGCCCAGGTCCACAGCGCGATATCTGTGCTTGCTTAGCAACGTTGCCAGAGTAGGAATGAGCTGCGCGGAAAAAGTGCCGCCAGCGATGGGCGAAGACTCGATCAGGCGAAATGGTTCGTCGCCGGCTTCAGCCAGGCTGATGCCGCCGGATTGCCCGGATGTGTCTATGGCGAGTAGGAGCATTTTTGTCTCTTCTGAAATCCCGACCCTGAGCTTGCCGAAGGGAGAGGGGGCCCGAATAGCCAGAATAAACTACAGGGAAACGGCAATGACAGCCCACCGAATCTCTGGGAATCGGTTCCAGGGTCTGGAAGGTGCTATTTAAAAGCCGTGCGGTCAGCGGGGTGGTTTCTGCCCTTGGGTTCGGTTATTTGTTGTTGTACCGCACCTCGTAATCTTTGCCGTCGATCACGCTGACTCTCAGCAGGTAGAGTATCTGCGCCCAGCTTCTCCCTTCGTCCTTGCTTTCCTCTTCCATGCGGATGAACCCGGACTCCGGCTGGTTCTTCCGGTCGTCTTGCGTGAGCGTGATGGCGTTCCCGCGCAGCGTGTAGGCGCCATTGCCGAAATATGCCTCCGTGGTTGCCAGCAGCTCCGTGCTGGAGACGCGGTAATACTGCTGCGCGGCGGCTGCCGTGGCATAGCGGCCATTGCCGGCAAAAACAAACCGGTCGGCGGCAGTGGCAGTCGCCGTCGTCCACACTCCGGCCAGTCGTTTGCGCATTTCTGCCGTTGCGGCGTCTGGCGCCGCCCAGTTTCTGAATCTCAAGTTATAAAAAAAGTGCGGCCACACGTTCATACCCAACTCGCCAAAGCAATTGCTCACCAGCGAGTCCTTTGACATGCCTGAGACCACCGCCACTCGATCGTTTAACTTCGCCACAAACGCGAAGCCAAGAAGGGTCTCCCAGGGTTGGCCGCCTGGGCCAGCACCGGGGTGACGGATACCTCTTTTAACGATCAGATATTCCCAACCTTGCCCTGAGACGCCGTGAATGATGATGGGCGGCAGGGCGCTCCCTCTGCTGGTCTGGTTTCTCAACTCGTATGTCCTGAATATGTCCGCGAAGCTTGAGTTGGCATCGCGCAAGAGGTTGCCGCTGGTGGGCCGCATGGGCCAAATCTGGATCAGGCATCTCTCATTGATGTTGGACGGAGGCGCGCTGAGCACAATTCCATCCGGATATTGCTGGAGCGCCCACCCAGGCGGGGTGTTGAACATGTAGTCGCCAAGCGAGGCCGCCCCCGTATTGCTCGGAAACCCCTGCGCGGAAGCCATGGCGAAACCTGCCCAAGCCAGCGCGATGGAACAGAACCCGTGTAGCATGCGTCGTGCAGTCACGTCATTCCTCCGGAAACAAATTTACCCGGGGTGGGGCCCAACCGCTTTTAGGCTGCGGATTTTACTTTATTGCGAATGAAATAGCGACAGCGATGGGTATGGATGAAATAGAGACAGCAAGCGTGAATGAATGGGCGATGGCGCGCGGCCCACTTTCGGCGATTCGGCAATCCTGGCAATCTTTTTCAGACGCCTTCCGGCACGTCCTGCACCAACTCCAGCAGCACGCCGCCGGTGCTGGAAGGATGCACAAACACATATAGATGACCGCCCGCGCCGATCTTCACTTCGTCGGAGACAAACCGCGTGCCCGTGGCCTTGAGCGTCTCCACCGCGTGAGTAAGATCGGGGACATGGATCGCCACATGGTGCAGCCCTTCGCCGCGCTTCTCCACAAATTTGGCGATCACCGAATCGGGCCCGGTGGCCTCCAGCAACTCAATGCGGCTGTCC
>JBARMK010000466.1:0-25399 GCA_049802395.1 Candidatus Angelobacter sp. | reverse complement strand
GTAAATAGCTTGCAACTTGGCTTTCAGCTCTCCCCATGAGACCTCGTCCTGGTTGATTTTCAGGGTAGGACGTTTGCCTTCACCGGCATCTTTTAATTGGATGACAATGGGCGCAAGAGGATTCTTAGGCAGAGTGTCCGAAGCAGGTTGGGGTATCTGCGTCGCTTCGCCGTGATCCTGGTGGGGCAGCACCACCATGAAAATGATCAGCAAGACCAACAATACGTCGATCATGGGCGTTACATTGATTTCAGCCGACACACCTTTGCGCGCTCCAACCATCATAGACATGGCTTCACTCCGTGGCTTCAGGTCGCTTTGTCGCGACCATCTTTTGAGTTTTGCGCGCTCATGTAATTGACACTTAAGAGAGAAAAGATGTTCCCGGGAAAGCGAGCATTAGTTTTGCAGGGAGACTCACCACGGAAACACCGAGGCACGGCGAAGGATGAAAAGGGATCGCCCGCTGATTTCGCCGATAAACGCAGATCGAAGGTTGCGGCGATAGTGCCTGACCGATAAGGCCGGAAATCATCAGCAGTCATCAGCGGTAAATATTTTTTTGCATTTTTCTGGATCCATGCCCATCCGCGAAAATCAGCGGTAAGCCTTTTTCTTTTTTCCGCGCCTCCGTGTCTCCATGGTGAAAACATTGGTATATTTTTCGTTTATGGCAAACAAACGAATCGCTGTAGTACCGGGCGACGGTATCGGCAAAGAAGTTATTCCCGCCGCCCTGAAGGTTGTGGAAGCCACGGGCGCCGCAGTCGATTGCACCACCTTTGACTGGTCGGCTGATCGATATCTCAAAGACGGCACCACTATCCCCGCAGACGGCTTCACCATGCTGGCCCGCGACTTCGATGCCATCTTCGTCGGCGCACTGGGCGATCCCCGTGTGCCGACGAACATTCATGCCAAGGAAATTCTGCTGGGCATGCGCTTCAAGATGGACCTCTACGCCAATGTGCGTCCGGTCAAGCTGCTCGACGAAACGCTCTGTCCGCTCAAAGGCGTCAGGCCGGAGCACGTGGATTTTGTGGTAGTTCGCGAGAATACTGAAGGCCCTTACGTGGACGCTGGCGGGGTGCTCAAGCAAGGGACCGCCGACGAGGTTGCCACGCAGGAAGATTTCAATACCCGCAAAGGTGTGGAGCGTGTGATTCGATTTGCTTTTGAACTGGCGCGCAAGCAGGGCCGCAAAAAAGTTCTGATGTCAGATAAATCCAACGTCATGACCTTTGCCGGCGGCCTGTGGCAGCGGGTTTTCAAGATTGTGGCACTCGACTACCCCGAAATTCAGACGCAGCACATGTACGTGGACGCGCTCTGCATGCACATGGCGCGCGATCCAAAACAGTTTGACGTGATCGTAACCAATAATATGTTTGGCGACATCATTACCGACCTGGCCGCGGCCCTCCAGGGTGGCTTGGGTATGGCCGCCAGCGGCAACATCCATCCCGGCAAGACTTCAATGTTTGAGCCGGTGCACGGCTCCGCGCCGCCTTTTGCGGGTAAAAACATCGCCAATCCCATCGGCGCGATCTCCACGGCCGCAATGATGCTGGAGCATCTGGGTTTCGCGGCTGAATCAGAACGGATCAATCACGCCGTGCTGGAAGCCGTGCGGCAGAAGAAGACCACAGCGGACATTGGCGGGAGCCTGGGGACGAAAGAAGCGGCGGAGAAGATTGCTGAGCAGGTGTAATGGTTAAACGTTAGTATTCCGCGTTCCCAGCTTTCGAACGCTAACTAAATCGAACTCTCCCATCGCATGATGATTATTTACTTGACACAACGAACGGATTGGGGTACTCTGTTTATGCATGGCGATAAGTCCTAGTCCCGCTTTGGTTTATCGAAAAACGACATCCGTATTCGTTCGCTCAATTCTTCTTTCACTCCCTTTACCAGCTTCCGCAAAGGAATATCTTCCAGCGGCCTTCCGGTCTTTGTTTTGCGCTTCTTTTTGCGAGGTGATGGCATGACTCTCCCTGAATTAAATACCCGCTTTAATACCGATGAACGTTGCCGCGAAATTCTTACTAAACTTCGCTGGCCCAATGGCGTTGAATGCCCTCGCTGCAAAAGTACCGACATCCTTTGGATTGATTCGCGGAAACAGTTTGATTGCCGCGAATGCGAATACCAGTTTTCGGTTACTTCTGGAACGATCTTTAACGATTCCCATTTGCCGCTTCAGACGTGGTTTATGGCCGTGCTGCTCTTGGTAGAAGCGCGTAAAGGTATGAGTGCTAATCAGGTCAAGAGAACTCTTGGAATCAGCTATAAGACCGCATGGTATCTCTGCCATAGAATCCGCAAAGCGATGGCTTCCACTGAAAAGCCAATGTTGGATGGAACAGTAGAACTTGACGAAACCTATGTAGGCGGCAAGCAGCGCGGCGGCTTCGGTGGACGTGGAAGCGGAAACAAAGAAGTTGTTTTTGTAATCCGGCAGCGCGGGGGCGAACTCAGATTCTTCCATGCTGAAGATGCGAAGTCCGGCACACTGGCGCAATACATCAAGGAAAACGTTTCCCAAGATGTTGAGGTGCTGGTTACTGATGAATTCGGCGCATATCCCAACGCATTTAAAAGAGCGGGGCACGATAACACGAAACACAAAACGATCAAGCACAAAGATCGGGTTTACGTGCAAGGGGACATTCACACAAACACAGTCGAGAATGCATTCTCCCTGCTCAAGCGCGGCATCATGGGAACATGGCACAAGATCAGCGCGAAGCATCTCGCGGCCTATCTTGAGGAAATGACTTTTCGGTTTAATCGGCGCAAGTCCCATACGCTGTGGATTGATACCCTGCGTCACATGGTTACTGCAGACCCGCTCACATTTGAAACTCTGACGGCAGAGCCGGAACCTGTACCGTTCTAAATCCTGCTCAGGAGCTTCGGCAGTGACATGCCGAAACTGTCTGCAAGGATTTCCAGCGCGCGTAACCCCGCTTCTTTCTTTCCCGTTTCCAGGTTGGAAATGTGCGGTCTGCCAAGTCCGGTATGAATGGCCATGTAAGCCTGACTCCATCCCCGCTGTTTTCTGAGTTTCCGCAGTTTTCTGCCGAAGCGAATACAAATATCCTCGTTTGCCATTCTGCAATGATGGCTGTATCCTTTGGGATACGTGGTTGCTTATAGGATACAGACGATGGAACAGGAATTGGAACAAACCAAAACCGAAGTTTTTGAGACGTGGGCCACAATTAACCGTGCCTTTGAGCAGATCATCAGCAGCCTTGACGCTCTGCAAAAGATGGGCGTTCTGAAAGACGATTACGTACAAGATCAGGACACGATCACAAACGACCTTTGGGCCAGAATCAATACTCAGATCATCAAAGACGTGAGCAGGCGCGAAGAGGACGACCGATCCCACTACGGGAAAATGCGGGCCACGATTGAGAGACGAATTAGAGGACGGCAGTAAACTCATTTAGCGGCGGCTCCTCCTGTTTCTGTCATCCGGTATTCATCTCGCGTAAGGATATATTTGCTCATCCTCTCTTCAATATTTTCGGGAAGTCGCGGCATACCCTCTGGAATCCAGATTTCTTCTTTCATTTTTGTAATCAACGGATATGGAACTGATCTGCGATTAGAAAACGTCCCATTTTCAAAGATCATAATGAATGCGGCCTTTTTCCCGACATCGCTAGAGGTTTCTGCCATAAACTTTGCTCCCAACGCCAAATATGCACCCTCATTTGTGGTCAAATCTCCGAATGCTCCTTGGTCGGCGTGGAACGCAAGAAAACTCAGAGCCGAATGCGCCCCGGAGCCGATTGCCCACATACCAAGACGGTCATAATTTTTAGGAGCGTGTTCTCCATCAACAAGGAAAATGTGCGCTTCGCCACCTCCATCAAAACCACAAACCAGGAACTTTAGAGATATCTTGACCTGATCAATCCGGCTGCACAGGGAGAGATAGACGGAAGGTGTACATTTCTGCTTTCTTTTTTCACGAAAGCTATCGACATCAAATCCTCGCTTCCGCAAGATACTATTGTTTATTTCATTATGGATGCGTTCAGAAAACGCCTCGTCCACGGCGTTAGCTACATCAATAGGATTTTCAGGTGGAGATTGCCGAAGAATATCCGAAGCTCTGTTGAGAATCGGGTCTGCGTGCTCCACGTCATTACCGGCAATCAATACGGTCCAATTCTTATGGATTGGTTTATTCTTTAAGGCGGCATAGTCAGCCGAAAAAGTACCAAAGTTAACTTGTGCGTCTGTGACTGTAATAAGCGTTTTGCGGTGATCTGCTATAAGCGCGATGCCAACACTCACGTTAAAACCCCAATCCGCTGGGCAAGGTTCGCCAAGCCCGGCTAGAAGCGTCTCTATCATCGGACACCCCCAGCCGTTGCGTCAAGTAAATAATCCTCGCATTTTTTTATTGAAATGTAGGTCTGGTTCGCGCACTATTTCTTGTAGATTCTCTGAAAGCCATGCTCGAACTGACCGACATAGTCTCAATTGTTGCCCTCGTGTGCAGCATTGTTGGCACGACTGTAGCCATCCTGAATCTTCGCAAGCGCCCAAAGGTCAGAGTATTCTTATTGTTTGTGCTCTTCATTTCCGTAGTTGGGATCCTTTGGATTAGCGTAAACGGCCTGTCTGCGGCCAATTTACGGCATGTCAAAGAACTCACCCAAAAAGCTCGTGAGGATGCCAGGAAAGCCAAGGAAGCCCAACGGAAAGAAGAGGACGAGAAAATCTATGGCGAGGCATTGGCCGAACAAAATGCCTTATTGGAAGCAAAAAAAACGATTCTTGGTGCCTGGGCGTGTTCCGCTGGCGGAAAGATCATATTCAATTCAGGTGACACTGCTTCCAATGAGCTTTTTTCCAATGTCTATACTTACCGATTTATGAATAGCAGGGAACTTGAGCTCACTGCGGGTTTCGGACTTGGGCCTACCTATACAGTTGAAGTGAACTTAAGTGGATCAGACCAGAATTTACGGTGGCATGGAGTTGTTTGTCACCGCCCTTCAAAATGAAACTTCTATAGAACAATTGGGCTAATTCTCTTCAGACCAGCCAGATTTCCCTGCAAGAAAATCCCGCCCCCACGTTCTCCTGTTTGGCATAGAATCCTTCCCATCCCCCGATTCGGCCGCCCATGATTTACCAAAAAAGGACGTGCACCTATGCGGGTATTTCTGACTTTTCTGCTTTTGCTGGCCAGCGCCGCTACCGGCCTGACGCAAAAATCCGATGACAAACCCAGTTCCAGCCATGACGATACTGCAGCGCTAACCATCTATAACCAGTCGTTTGCCGTGGTGCGGCAAACCCTGCCTCTGGATCTGAAGAACGGTAACCAGCCAGGTGGAAATCACTGACATTACCTCACACCTTGAATCCGATTCGGTCATCCCGCGCGACCTCAAGAGCGGCCGCGACCTTCACATCCTGGAGCAGAATTACCGCAGTGACGTCGCTTCCCAGGGGCTGCTGCTCTCGCTCTATGAAGGCAAGACCGTTGAGTTCCTGGTGCCGGACAAGGACGGCAACCGCAAG
The DNA here is from genome assembly GCA_049802395.1 of Candidatus Angelobacter sp. GTDB lineage: Bacteria > Acidobacteriota > Terriglobia > Terriglobales > Acidobacteriaceae > Angelobacter. The sequence continues at coordinate 19,843 of JBARMK010000466.1, read as the reverse complement.
CTGGTCCCGGGAAAGATCATCCGCAGCGGTTACACTCCGCACTATGAGGCGTACAACGCTTATAGCCAGCAATACGCTCAGGCGCAGCGGGCCTACGTCGAAGCAGGGAATGGCGAACCGATCATTGAAATCGACGGCAAGCTGCAGTTCGGCCTTCCTGACCAGCCCGTTTTTCCGGCGCTAAGCAATGACACGATTTTGAAACCAACGCTCTCATGGCTGTTGCAGAGCGACCGCCCCGGCAACACCAACGCGGAGTTCAGCTATGTGACCGGTGGAATGAGCTGGCACGCCGATTACAACGTGGGTTGCGCCCGCCAGCGGCAATCTTCTGGAAATCGTCGGCTGGGTCACGCTTGACAACCAGACCGGCAAGACGTTTCAGAACGCGCATATCAAACTGATGGCCGGTGACGTCAACAAAATTCAGCTAGGCTTCGTGGTGGGCGGGCCCATCAGCGGCGCATATATGGCGCGGGCTGAAATGGCAGCGCCTGCTGTAACCGAGCGCAGCTTTGACGAGTACCACCTCTACACCCTGGAGCGCCCCTCCACCCTCTACGACCGCGAAACCAAGCAGGTGGAATTTGTGCGCGCCTCCGGAGTGCCCTCACAGCGGATTTACGTTTATGACGGCGTCAAGATTGACCAGAACTACAGCGGCTATCAGATGGAGCAGATTCGTGACATGGAGAACTTCGGCGTCCAGTCCAATCCCAAGGTCTGGGCGATGGTCGAATTCAAGAACAGCAAGCAAAACCATCTCGGCATGCCGCTGCCCAAGGGGCGGGTGCGCTTTTACCGGCGCGATACCGACGGCCAACTCGAATTCACCGGCGAGAACCTGATCGATCACACGCCCAGCGACGAGACCGTCGGGCTCTATACCGGCAACGTGTTTGATGCCGTGGGCAAGCGCAAGCGCACCGGGTTCACCATTGACCGCCGTGCGCGCACTCTGGACGAGAGCTTTGAGATCAGGCTGCGCAACCACAAAAAAGAACCCATGGACATTCGCGTGGTGGAACACCTCTATCGCTGGAACAACTGGGACGTCGTGAAGAACTCAGACGCGTTCAACAAACTCGATAGCAAAACCGTTGAATTTCGCGTCAAGGTGCCCGCCGACGGCGAGAAAGTGGTTACTTACACTGCGCATTACAGTTGGTAGTCAGGAAAAAGCGGGGGGCGGCAATTTTCCTTGATACGCTTTTCCGGGCTGGCGCACTACCAGACGAGAGGATTCGTCATGGCGCAACATCGTTCGGTAGGACCATTGTTCAGTCTGGCTGGTGGGCAGACTGTTTCATGGAGCATCAGTTATGGCACCGGACAGGACGTTGGCATTGTGACCGCCGCACCTAACATTATTGACGATGTCCTGGGCGTTGTTCTGCTTCAAGCCCAGAACCAGGGTCTGGGTGCAACCGGTGATTCCAAGAATTTCTATACGGTTGATATTCACAACCCGGGCACGCAACACGTTGCTCATAATTTGAACCTGCAAGACTGGTTGTAAAGCTGAAGGATTGGTTATCAATATGAAAGTCCACGTTATCAGCGCACGCGGCAAACTGGTGGGGACCTTCATCGCGCAGCCACCGCAACCTTCCGATCCTAAGACACCAATATGCACGCCCGTTGCCGCTCGCGGCCAGAAGCTGCATGAACTCGAAATCGACAAGGCCGAATTTTATTACAGGGAACGGCGGCTGGCTGAGTTGCACAAGATCGTGAAAAAGAAACTGAAGCTCAAGTAGTTTGATGGCTGCAGGCCGCGTACATCGGCGGGCACAGGCACAGAACTTTTAGCCATTCACGCTCAATTGTTTTCATTTCACAATTTATTTTCTGCAATTCCGTATTTTTCCCATTCACCATCCATCTATAGTTTGTTATTCTGACTATGCGTAGGAGTAACGCCCCATGAAAAGCATCAACCCAATCTCGGTGCGGAGGCTGACAGACCTGGTCAAAGGTCCGGATAGCCTGTGGGCGTTTCATTATTCCCTTAGCTAACCTCAGGCGCTTCAGTCCTACGCACATCTGACATTTACTTGAGCCTGGATAGTTTGCCGCCTGCAATCGTGCAGACCGCATTCCAGCAACAAAGCCCGGGTGGCGAAGGTTACGGTTCCTTCATTTGATAACCGACCTACCGTGGCCGCTGGTTCCCCCGGCGTTGAAACCGCATTTTAGCCAGTCGAAGCTGGAATCAAATCAGCGGGGATGCCGGCTTGCGCGCCGAACCGCGTTCGTAAAGAGCGGAGCAATGTTCGTAGTTACGATTCCTATTGTGCGGTGTTGAGCGCAGCGACATAAAACGGAAGACCGCTCCTGCCGCATGTTCCCGGGCGGTTCAGGGTTGCCGGTGGGGTCGCGGGTAGTCGCGGGAAGCGATTGGCTTGGAGAGGCCTTTGTGTATCCGTTGACCCGCCGGCAATGGGTTTCTTCCTTGGCCGTGGTCATTCCCGGCTGAGGGAGGTTCACCAGGGAAGGAGCGGAATTTGTTGCAACAGCCGCTCCCATAACAGCAGTTTAGACGTTGGAACAGGTTTCATCGGTGGTGAAGACCAGGGTTACATCGCCTGTCCGCAGGTGCGGGTCAAAATCCCGCCGGCATCTCGAGTGCCGTAGTTTCAACCTTTAGAACAGCGGACCATTACACCCGGGTTGATTGTTCCCCGTTTGGAATTTGTTTCCAGCGTTGGGCTGCTTTTATGCCTGTCGCTGCGCTCCAAACCGCTAGGACGGCGAGATCGCCCGCCGTTTCTTCTAGCACTTGTTGCAGGCGGCTCGGCGCGCAAGTCGGCCTCGCCGCACGTTTTTATTTAGCAGAGATGTAGGATGCCTACGTTTCTATCAGCAAATAGTTGCCGGTGGTGAAGACATGGGTTACTTCGACTGTTAATCGGGAGGTCGCGGTTTCGAATCCCGCCATCCATCGCTGTCTGAATGATGGGTGTAGCTCAGCGGCAGAGCGCCATACCCGGTCGCTGGTTCCCCGGCAAACATTATTCGTCGGTGGCGAAGACGAGAGTTACTTCGAACCTGGTGGTGCAGAGTTCAAGTCCTGCTGCCGTTCGCGGCATAGCTTAACTGGCAGAGCGCCAAGTGATAGCCTCTTGTCGACTTGTTCCCCGACGAAGTTTTCCGCGGTTTTCGGATCGCTTAACTCAGCAGTGAATTCTGCTTAGAAAATGGGAATATGAGCCTGAGAAAGGTTTACGGTGGAACGCCTATTGGCAATGAATCGCGCTGCACCACTTGCGCGAACGCGCGCATCATTGAAGGCTACGCGGAAAGCGAGCGTCTGGTCTTTTGCGATGCCATGTATCCGCCAACGCGCGTACCATTCAATGTCCGCCAGTGCAGCATGTATGAGGACAAGCGTCTGCCGAAGTTCTGCCAGATGGAGAAGATCGCCTGGGAGATCCGCAGCAAGAACGCAGGAGCGGTGTCGGGGTTCGTGCTGGGTTCGGACCTTGAAAAAATGGATCTCGAAGACACGTCTGAGGAAGAGGATCCTGAGATGCTTCCGGCGGCGACCAAGAATAATTTTTAGTCCACAGGCACGAGTGCCTGTGCCACATGCATGTAGAAAGGAGCACAAACAATGGCCCGCATGAATGTATTCAACCTGAGCGGACTACCGTGGATAAAGGCAAAGCGCACGCATGAAGGCGCTCCGGCAAAGCATATCTCTGCCGAACAGGAGCTGCGCCGGTCTGTGCTCGCCTGCATGCTGTGGGAAGACCAGTTTTATGAGGATGGCGTGGCAATCGCCGGGCGCATCCGCGAACTGGTGCCCAAGGTCGCGGCCGAGAAGGTGGCTGCGCTGGCCGTGGAGGCCCGCGAAAAGATGAGGCTGCGCCATGCGCCGCTGTTGCTGGTGCGTGAAATGGCGCGGCTGGCAACGCATCGCCAATTAGTCGCCGAGACGCTGCTCCGCGTGATCCAGCGCGCTGACGAACTCTCTGAGTTCGTGGCGCTCTACTGGAGCGAGGGCAAGCAGCCTCTCTCCGCTCAGGTAAAGAAGGGGCTGGCGGCGGCCTTCACCAAGTTTGACGAGTATGCGCTGGCGAAGTACAACCGCGCGTCTCCGGTCAAGCTGCGTGACGTGCTCTTTCTCTGCCACGCCCGCCCGGTGGATACCGCGCAGGCTGAGCTGTGGAAGCGGTTGGTTGCGGGCGAGCTGGCCACGCCCGATACCTGGGAGGTGGCTCTCTCCGCCGGCGCCGATAAGCGCGAGGCATGGGAGCGTCTGCTCGCTGAAAACAAGCTGGGCGCCCTGGCCCTGTTGCGTAACCTGCGCAACATGGCAGAGGCCAAGGTGGACGAACAGTTGGTCCGCACCGGCCTCTATCGCATGAAGACGGAGCGCGTTCTGCCGTTCCGCTTTATCGCTGCTGCGCGTTATGCGCCGCAGTGGGAGCCGGAATTGGAGAAGGCGATGCTTCGTTCGCTGGAGGGCCAGGCCAAGCTGCCGGGTAAGACCGTGCTGCTGGTGGATGTCTCCGGCTCAATGGACGCGCCGCTCTCTCGCCGTGCGGAGATGCGCCGCAACGACGCTGCCTACGGGCTGGCGGTGTTGCTGCGCGAGATCGCCGAGCAGGTGAGCATCTATACCTTCTCTGACAAGTTGGTGCGCGTGCCTTCGCGCCAGGGCTTTGCTTTGCGCGATGCCATGAACGCCAGCCAGCCTCACGGCGGAACGTATCTGGGCCGCGCGCTGGGTGAGATCGACGAGAAGTATGATCGCCTGATCGTGATCACTGACGAGCAGTCGCACGACACCGTGCCCAACCCGAAGGCGCGCGGCTATGTGATCAACGTGGCCAGCTTCCAGAACGGCGTGGGCTATGGCAAGTGGGTGCACATCGATGGCTGGAGCGATTCGGTGATCGAGTACATCCGCGCTGCCGAGCCGGCGCTTGAGTAAGATCCAAACTAACCGGGCGATTTCTCGAAACATGAGGATCGCCCTTTTCTTGTGAAGGAAGTTTGCCGCAGATTTGCGCTGATGTCCGCAGATCAAGACAGATCAGCGATAATCTGCGCTCATCAGCGGCAAAAGTTCTTCTGCTATCGGCGAAGGGCGCTGCCGGTAGTTTATTGTTACCATGAACGTGGAGCCGCTGTTTTACTTCGCAAATGAGAAAGCCTTTCATACAATCAATCCTCGCCGCACTGCTCTTATTTTTTTCATTGGGAGTTGCTCAGAACGCGCAGCCAACTCCGCCGCCGTCTGCTGCGCCACAAACGCCATCTGCGGCTACGCCGGCTCAATCGGCGCCTGCAGCCTCACCACTGCCAACACCTGCCCCAGCCCAGCCGCAGAGCACGCCTTCCCCGAACCGCGTTGAGCTCGAGCCGGTTGAAAAAGAACACATCATTACGCCGGCCGAGGCGAAAGAGCTGTTCCAGTCGGTGGATGAAATCCTGCACTTCGCCAGCCAGGATACCGGCCTGCCGATCAAGAAAAAGGTCAAGCGGACCATCGTGAGCCGCGCGCAGGTGGAGAAGTACATCGGGGACAAATTCAAGAGCGACGCCGACCGCATACGCTTTGAGCGTTCCGAACTGGTGCAGAAAAAATTTGGGCTGTTGCCGCGCGATTTCGATCTCCATGGCTTTCTCATCAAGCTGCTGACCGAACAGGTGGCGGGCTACTACGACGAGAAAACCAGGACCATGAACCTGCTGGACTGGAACGAGCCGGAAATGCAACGCCCCGTCATGGCCCACGAACTCACGCACGCGCTCCAGGACCAGAGCTACAACCTTGAGAAAATGAGCAAGCACGATGAAGAGGTGGAAAAGCGCGGGCTGGAAGATCTGAACGAGCTTATTCGTAACGACGAGGAGTCCACTTGCCGAAGCGCCGTGCTCGAGGGCCAGGCCATGATTGTGTTGCTGGACTACGTCCTGGCGCCCCAGGGCGGTAGCGTGCAGAAAACGCCTCAGGTAGTTGACATGATGCAAGCTTCCATGGATAAGAGCCGCGGCAGTCCGATCTTTGACAGCGCGCCGCTGCTCCTGCAGGAAGAGCTAGCGTTTCCCTATCGCCAGGGCATGAAGTTCATCAAAGACCTGTTGGTGGCGGGCGGAAAGAAGATGGCTTATAACGGCGTGCTGGAGCGCTTGCCTCAGACCACCCGCGAAGTAATGGAGCCGAAGGAATATCTTGCGGAGCATCGAGTGCCGCCGCTGCTGCTGCCGGACCTTGGTTTCCTGAAGAAAGACTACGAGCCGTTTGACGCCGGCGCGGTGGGCGAGCTGGATGTGAGCATCCTGCTGCGCATTTATGCCGATGATGCGGTCGATAAGCGCTTGAGCCCGGAGTGGCGCGGAGGATCGTACTATGCCGCAGGCCGGCGGGGCGCCAAGCCTCCAGATCGTAACTCCACGGCGCACGTCGGTTTGTTTTACCTCTCCAAGTGGGCGACTGAAACTGCCGCTCAGGAATTTGCCAAGATCTATGCAGCCGCGCTGCCCAAGCGATACGAGTCATTACGCCGTGTCACAACAAATACCAAATCAGGACGCGATCAATACACAAGTTCTGATGGGCCAATCCTTATCCAGCAAACCGGCGGCGTTGTAGTTGCAGTCGAAAGCTTTGATGAGGACGCGGCGACAAAATTGATTGAGTTGGGGTTAAAGCAGGCGGCGGACAACAAGACAAGCGGTTCAGAATAACGTTATGCAGGATTCGCGGCTTTTGGGAACGTGGCATTCGGATGCCCGTCGAACAGCAAAAGAAATTGATATCGGGAACGGACGACTTAGAGAATTTTTTAAGAAGACTTGATCAGAAGGAAAACCGGGCGAGATACTTATCGCCCCGCCCGGACTTGTTCAGAGTTGTTGTTTGCTGCCGTCCTTACAGCCAAATTCTCAAAACTTACTTCCTGCTTGGATCGTCCGCGGGATTGATGTAATTAAACTGCACGGGCGCAGTGCCGTGAATTTGGACCACCACATCGCTGGCGGCCATAGCATAGTGGTGCATGTCAGGATCGAGATAGGCAAAGCTGCCGGCGGGGAAGGTTCCCATTTTCTCCGTATTAAAGGTGTCGCCCATCCCTACTTTGAACGTTCCCGAGATCACCGTGACATTTTCCCGCAGCGGATGCCAGTGCGGCGCGATCCGATATCCGGCAGGCAATTTCAGCCGGACGGTGTAATTGCCGCTGGAGGCTGTCGGGTCGCCTTCAATCACCGCGAACTGCGCGCCCGGCGCCACGAACGGCGGCGGAGGCCCCCATTGAATGGTATCTGGAGTGAAAGCGTTTCCATGAGCGCCTGAATGGGCGGCAACGGTGTAATGCTGGCCCATCCAGCAAACCACTGCGGCCAGCGCGATGGCGAGATATAAGTTACGTTTCATTGGTTTTACTCTCCGTTTTCAATATTCATCGTCGATAAATCTTCCATCGCAGCCACGGCCGTTTCAATGAAGAGGAGATAACGCTGATATATCTTTTAGATATCGCTGTAAGTTGCTGAATCTGGTGCATAATGCCTAAGTTGGTGCCATTTTGATGCAAGCTGCAAAGAAGCCGATTGGCGAAGTGGAACTCGATCTTGGCCGTTACGAACTGCGCCGTTTCGGTCGTCGGGTAAAGCTCGAGAAAAAGCCCATGGAATTGCTGATCTTCCTGGTTGGCCGGCGGGACCAGATGGTCTCACGCGACGACATTGTCAAAAAACTCTGGCGCTCAAACCTGTTCATCGATACCGAACGGAACCTAAACAACATCGTGCGAAAAATTCGCACGGCCCTGGGTGACAACACTGCTAAACCGCGCTTTATTGAAACTGTCGTCGGAAAAGGCTACCGATTTATTGGGCCGGTGCGGGTGATCGACGCGAAATTTCCCTATGCTGAATCAAGCGAGGCGGCGGGGCGCAGTGAAAGCCTGGGAGATGGAGACGCCTGCAACAAGCACGCGTCACTTGCAGTGTTGCCGCTCATCCTTCTGGGCAAAGCAACAGACGATCAGGGCCTGTGCCTGGGGTTTGCCGACGCGCTGGTCGCGCGTCTGGGAAATCTTCGCGACGTGAACGTGCTGCCAACTTCGGCAGTGCTGGACCTGCCGGCAGAAGCATCGGCTACGGAGATAGCCGCAAGGCTAGGCATTCGTTTTGTGGTGCACGGCGCCATTCAATTGTCAAAAGAGCAATGGCGCCTCTCATTGGAAATGTTTGACACACATTTGCAAGCACCGTGCCTGACCCGAAAATGCGACCTCGACATGGGCCGGTTACCTGATCTTGAAAATGACGTCGCGAAGCAGATAGCGGTCGCATTGAAGCGGCCACTGGAACGGGCCGAGATGCAGCGTCCACGATATAGTCGCGACCCGCTTGCCTATGCTGAATTTATGCGAGGCTACCGGCTGAGCGCCTCCGCTGATCCGTCCACCATGGAAAAGTCGATTCAGTACCTGACGAATGCCGTGACGCGTGACCCTGCGTTTGCGCTCGCGCATGCTACTCTTTCACTCGCGTGCACTACGCGCCATTTTGAATACGATCCTGCCAGCATGTGGCTGGAAAAGGCTGAATTCCATTGCCACCGCGCACTGGAAGTTGACCAGTACCTACCGGAAGGGCACGTGGCCCGCGCTTTTCTGCTGTGGGGACCATCGAAAAACTTCCAGCATCTGGAAGCGATAGCCGGTCTGAAGCGCGCGCTGGCCTTACAGAACAATCTGCCCCATGCCTATAACCGTCTCGGCACCATCCTGGCGCATATAGGGTTGCTGGATCACGCGCGTGAAATGTACGAAAGAGGAAGGCATTTCCATCCTGGAAAGGAGGTAAGTCCCAGCGTTGTCCAGGTGTATATCTGGAACCGGGAGTACGAACTGGCCCGCGAGGCGATTCAGGCATGGCGAGAGCAGAACCCAGGCAACAAATACGCCATCTATTTTGCTCCAATGCCGGCAATGATGACAGGTGACTGGCAAGAGGCGAGTGTTCTGCTGGATGAAGCGCTGCGGTTATTGCCGGACGATCCAATCATCATCAGCTTGCAAGGTGTGTTTTACGCCTTGACCGGAAAACACGATCAGGCGCTCGATTGCATGATGAGGGCCTGCGCCAGCCCGAAGTCGTTCGGCCACGCCCACCACACTTATTATCAGATCGCCTGTATACTCGCCCTGGCAGGTCGGCGCGAGAGTGCTTTTGAGTGGCTGGAACGGAGCGTCAGCAGCGGGTTCGCGTGCTGGCCTTTTTTCCTGAAAGATCATTGTCTCCAGAACCTGCAGGGCCTGCCCGAGTTTGATCTTCTGGTGAGCTCTTTGCAGTCTAAATACCCTGACCATCTGGGGTTGCTTTAGCGTTCGACGCGCCTCACCCTAGGCTCGAGAATAAGAGAATTTCATCAGCGGACCAGATTCTTCAATGTGCCGCGTGTCCCCATGCGTAAAACGCCGATAGCAGGACCATTTCCAGGGTCGCGAGCGCATAGAACACCAACCGAAGTTGTTTTGTGATAGCCATAACTCTTGAACGGCGAGGGCTGCCCGTCTTTGCGGCGCAATTACTTAAGTTTTGTAAACGTCTGACGTGTTCTGGTAGTCCATACCTCAGGCCTCACCCGGTAGATCTAAGGGTTTTGCCGGTGTTTCCGTCCTGTTCACCCCCTAGATTCATCCGGTTTTAGCCGATTGCGGCAGGCTGGGAACCGTCATATAATCCGTATCCTCTGGCAAGTTTCTCTAGTATCAGGTCGGGGTAAAGGTGTTTGGCCTTCAGTGAGGTGGCGCAAGCCATCAGGAACTGATATTTAGAGCATAACCTCATGAAAAAGCACCTATTTACCATCCTGATCGGCGCCACGTCGATGGTAGCTTGGTACCCAGCCCGTGCACAGAACATCGTTGCCACACACGATGCATATGGCCACACCGTCTGGATTGCCGGCGACGAGGGCAAGCCTCAACCGAAGTCGCAGACTCCGCAGCCTGCAGCAACTTCCATTTCCGAAGCCATCGCCTCTCCTACGGCTGAAACAACAGCTCCCGCAGCTCCGCGCAACAGCGGGCTGGTTTACTGGAGCAACAAACAACGCCGCTGGGTGCCCGTGCCTCTTGCCTCTTCCGCAACCATGAAAGCAGCTCGACGAGCGGCGCAGGAAGTGAGTGACATGGTGGTTCCGTCCGGCCGCAGCCGTGCACTGTTGCTTTCACGCCCGGTAAATCTGGCGGACGGCCTGAGCCAGGTTGCACCCGCGGATTCAGCCACGGTGGACAAGGCGATTGAAGCGGCAGCGCAGCGTCATGGCGTGGATCCGAATCTGGTTCGCGCAGTGGTAAAGGTGGAATCGAACTTCAATTCCCACGCGGTTTCGAGTAAAGGCGCCATGGGCCTGATGCAGCTCATGCCGTATACCGCGAAATCGCTCAACGTGGACAACGCGTTCGATCCTCACCAGAACATTGACGCGGGCGTCCGCCACCTGAAGAGCCTGCTGGAAAACTATAATGGGAACGTGGAACTCTCGCTGGCGGCGTATAACGCGGGGAGTGGCGCGGTAAAAAGGAGTGGAGGAATTCCTCCCTACCGCGAAACGCGCGATTACGTGAAGAAAATCACGGACATCTACCGTGGATCAGCCTTGCGGCCACGGCTAATTGAGACGCGTGATGCCGATGGACATCGAGTGTTTTCCAACAACGATTAGCACGGCTTCGGGTTTATTCTGTAGGTGCTTTGAAAATTGCGGCAATGAAAATCGGACCCAGGACCCTCACTCGGAACACGATTGCCTGCGCACTGGCCTGCCTGATGCTGGCGCCGGCCAGCGCCCTTGCCCGGTCCGTGCGGCAGAAGAAGCAGGCAGCGCGGGCACAGTTTGACGTGGCCGAACGCCTACGCGACGCGCTGGATGGCAAACCTGAATCCGACCGCACCCGCAACGATTACCAGAAGGCGATCGAAGCCTACCGCAAGGTCTATTACACAGCTCCCAGTTCTGTGAAGGCGGATGCCAGCGTATTGGCAGTGGCTGAATTACTGGATGACCAGGGCCGATCTCTCAACGATCCAAAAAGTTTCAAAGATGCAATCGGGCAGTACGTCTTCCTGCGGCGTGAGTATCCCGGCAGCAAATACCGGGCAGATGCGCTGTTGGCGATCGCGGAGATCTATCGCGATGACCTGAAAGACACAGTTCAGGCCAAGGCGGCCTTTGAGGATTTCCTGAAACACTACCCGGGAAACTCACACGCTCAGGAAGCGCGCAAAGCGATCGCCGAGATTGACAATCCCGCCGCGGCCGAGAACCCCTTCAAAGCCAAGGCGCCGAAGCGAGAACGCCCCGCCAAGACCAGAACATTGCGCGCCGCCGAAGAAACACCCAAAGTTGCGGACGATGAAAACGCTCCTGCGCCTTCAGCCCAGCCGCAACAGCAGGATATCTCCACGGCCAGCGCTGACGCTCAGCCACATCGCGTAGCCCGCTTGACCAGCATTCGCCACTGGTCCACGCCCGACTACACTCGCGTGGCGATCGACCTGGAGCAGGAAGTGAAATATCAGGCCGGACGTGTGCCCCATCCTGACCGGATTTTCTTTGATCTTTACGGCACCAAGCTGGCCTCCGATCTTGTGGGCAAAACTTTTGAGGTGGACACCGGTTTCCTGCACAAGATCCGCGTAGCCCAATACAAACTCAACATGGCGCGCGTGGTGCTCGATGTTGATGACGTGGCCGAATACTCAGCTTTTCTGCTGCCGAACCCGTATCGATTGATCATCGACATACATGGCAAGCTGCCACCAAACCAGGTTGCCAGCAAGAAAGAACCGAAGTCCCTTCCGCAAACAAATCCAACGCAGTCCCCGAAACCGGCAGACGACGGCGGCGCAAGTGGTGACGTAACGGTGACCACGATCAAGCCGGCAGATAGCAAACCGCCCGCGCCGAAGGCTGGCAGTGCGGCTTCGGCAGACAATGCGGTGGCAAATGCGGGAGTCGTTCGAGGATCGGGCAAAGATCGAGATAAAGACAAAGAGCGGGTGGTAACGGAAAGCCCGGCTGAAGTTGCCAAGGCTGTCTCTCCTAAAGTTGTGGTAGACGACACGGGAATGGACGATTCCGGAAAGACCTCCGGCGAGCCGACGAGCGGGCCGACCTTCGAATCGATCTCGCCGAAAGAATCCAGCCGGAACAAGAAGAAAGTGGTGGAACCGACAGCTCGCGCTTCTTCCGTCGCGACCAGCACGCGTACGGCTGCGCCTACCGCTTCCGGCGAACGCTCGTTAATTCGCGCGCTGGGATTGAAGATCGGCAAAATTGTGGTTGACGCAGGCCATGGCGGACACGACACGGGCACAATTGGCCCCAACGGTTTGGAAGAAAAAGACCTGGTGCTGGATGTGGCTTTGAAGCTGGGCAAGCTGCTGGAAGACCGGCTGGGCGCTGAAGTGGTTTACACGCGCGACGATGACACATTCATCCCGCTGGAGACGCGGACGGCCATCGCAAATAAAGAACAGGCGGACCTATTCATCTCCATTCATGCCAACTCATCCAGCGATGCTTCCGCGCGCGGCGTGGAAACCTACTACCTGAACTTCACCAGCCGGGCCGACGCGCTGGAAGTGGCGGCGCGCGAAAACGCAGTTTCAGAAAAGTCCATCCATGAGCTGCAGGACCTGGTGAAGAAGATTGCGTTGAAAGAAAAAATCGGTGAGTCGCGCGAGTTTGCCTCCGATGTTCAGCGGTCCCTCTATACCGGGCTGAGCGCAAAGAATCCCAGCCTGCGCAACCGCGGCGTGAAGAAGGCGCCGTTTGTTGTGCTGATCGGTGCGAACATGCCGTCAATCCTCGCCGAGATTTCTTTCGTTAGCAATCCTGATGATGCCCGCAAGTTGAAGACCAGTGAATACCGCCAGCGCATCGCCGACTCGCTCTACAAGGGCGTGTCAAGATACGTGAATAGCCTGAGCGGGGTGAAAGTCGCCTCCAAAAACAGCGGATACAATGCCGACGATGACCGCACATCGTCTGTGGCCGCGAAATAACTTTTCTCTGGGTCGAGTCTCAATCAGTACCCTGCTTGATCTGCGCTCTGCGACCTCAAATCTGGTTCCATCCAATTGGCCTTTGCTTCCGGCGAGTTCAGCAGCTCTCTGCTGTAAAACTGGAACGGCAGTTCTTTATCGCCTAGTCCCGCTTGCACTTTCTGGACCGATTCCAGCAAACAATGGCCGCGGTCCACCCGACTCGCAACCTGTTGCAGCCAGAATCGCGTGAGGGTTTCATGATAGAGGCCGGCTACGCCGTGATGAGCGGCGAATCGCTTCAGGCTGGCGCGCATGCGGTCCATGGCAGCTTCAAAATCGGCGGCATATAAAAAGACCACCGAGACTGCCAGATGGTCGCGGTGATGAAACTCTTGCTTTGCCAACAGGCAACGTTCCAGCCGGTCGGCGAGCGTGAGGATTTCCGCATCCGTCATTTTCAGGCTCCAAAGAAAAACGCCCGCCGGCAATAGACCGACAGGCGTGATTTCCGATCTCTTCGAGCGTAACTGAAGATTGACCTGAAAGTCAAAGCCTGGGGCGGCGCTTTGTGGACGAAGGATTTACCATGTACTGTCCCATCTCGGCGTCTTGACTCCGCAGGGACTATCACGCCAAAGGAGCAGAGTCCGGATGTTTGGCAAACCGAAGCAATCCCCGCAACAGGTCGTCAACGGCCGGTTTGAAATTGAGCGCGACGGCCACATCGCCTATCTGGAATACAACCTTGCCGGCAAGGTGCTTCAACTCATCCATAGTGAGGTCCCGGAAGCCCTGCGCGGCCAGGGCATTGCGTCCACGCTGGCGCAGTCTGCGCTGGATTGGGCGCGCGAACACGAGGTAAAAGTGGATGTAATCTGTCCATCGGTGGCAGCCTATCTGGAAAAACACGCGGAGTACAAGGACCTGATCCTAAAATAGCATCTGGAATTCCAGCCTTCGCAAAGCACGAAGGATGGAATCGTTGTACAATCCTTCCGCACCCCTTCATATAAAGACAACTAACGAGGTACTGTCATGAGGCATGCAATTGGTTCCCGTTTCATGCTGATGTTGATAAGCGCCGCATTGCTCCTGCCTGTTTGCGCGCACGCGAAGCCCAAGAAAAAGACCTACAACAATTCCAGTGATCAGCTATTCACTGCGGCCCTGCGTACCGCGCGCGAGCGGCATGTGGTGACCTACATCAATGAGAAAATGCTGATGTTCACCTTTGAGACCGGGCATTCCTTTACGTCGGAAGGCTTCGTCGCCAATGCTTCTGTGGAGCCTGAGGGCGACAGCAAGGCCACGCTCATCATCAATGTCCAGAACAAGAAAGGTCTGTCCTGGGGTGCAGGTGACCGCATGGCCGACAAGTTCTATGAGCAGGTCACTGAGGAATTGAGCGGTGAGACCAAGCAGGCAGCAGCGGTCAAACCACAAGAGAAAGCCGTTGCCGTGCCTGATGCAAAAGCTGTTCCCAAAGAACCATCCATGACTAAATCCGCCGACTCCGGCGCTGCTCCAGCTGCGGCCGATGACAAGGGCAAAATCATGGTAACCTCCGTGCCTGACGGGGCCGAGGTTTATGTCGACGAGGATCTTGTCGGAAACGCACCTGCCACGCTCAAACTTTCCGCTGGCAAGCACACCGTGAAAGTATCGCAAACGGGATACAAGCCATGGACGAAACAGGTCGCTGTTTTTGCCGGCTCTGAGTCCAACCTGAAAGCGGCGTTAGAGAAGGAGTAATTAGAAAAGTTTCATCTCGTTCCCTCCGCGCGCGCCATTCTAGGCGCACTCCACCCCTGCGCATCCCGCGCGTGGGGCCCTGCCGCGGACCGTTGAGCGGCGATCCTAATTTTCAAAGAGCTTACTTGCTGCCCGCCTGGGCGGGGTCTAAATTTCGGCCATGTTGGGCGATTTTGGCATTCTCTGGAATTGCCCAAATTTACTCCTTGGTTAATACTTTCTCCCCTCCCTACCCCTCCCCATTCATTCCACATCATCCCAGTTTGGCGTAGGTTGATCCAGATATCTATCCCACCGATTCCAGCGCGCCATTCCTTCGCGCCTGTGCAGGCTTTTTACTAGTTAGCTAATACCAGATGCCGTATCCTAGCGCGAACTTCCAGGGAAAAGAAAGTGCGAAGATGGCCATTGGCCAAAATCTCGTTAGATCGCCGGAGGACTCGAAAAAGTTAGCCTGGCGCGTCCGGGACTCCCAGCAAAACCGGGTTTAGTTTCGCTGGGATGGGGTAGGCTCAGGTAGGCTTTGTGAACATGAGGAGCTTCCGAGGGACGGCCCAGGTTATATTGCCCATAAAAACTGCGGGCTTTAACCCATGCACAAAAGGCGCTTCGCGGATTTCAGCTCTCCACCAATAGAAGCCCGCAGGGCGAAATTATTGAGCCCACCGCCTTAGCGGTGGGAAAGCGAGATATAGAATCTTAAGCCCTGAAAGGGCGACATAATTTAAGAAAGTGTCTCGTGGGGTATGGAACGGCTTCAACCGTGCCATTCATAGAAGCCCGAGGGCGAAATTATGAACCTAGGACGTAAGGCATGGGAGAGGGCCGATCACCCGATTCCCCGATGTCCCGATGACCCGATGTCCCGATCTCCAAGCTTTGCTTGACACACGCTTCCTCGCGGGAATCTAATTCCCCTCGAGCCACAAGGAGGCCCTGTGAAGCGATTCCTGGTTTTATTCCTGCTGCTGAGCTGCACCCTCGCCTTTAGCCAAAAGAAAAAGCCAACCGGCACCAATCATTGGATCGGCAATTACAAGCTGGATCTTGCCCAGTCAAAAATCGCCGGTCAGCCTCCTCAGGAAGAAACGGTTGCAGTGTCTGCCGCCAGCAAAGACTCGGTCAAATACACTATCCAGGGCAAAGACGCACAGGGAAACTCTTACACCATGAACTATGAGGGCAAGGTGGGCACGGCATCGCCGCAAATGGCTGAAGGCAAGGAAATCGCGCAGATCACGTATCAAATGCCCTCATCGCATCAGTTCACTTCCCAGGGCCGCGGCACTGACGGCTCATCGAGTACCGGTACCGTCACTCTGGCAAAAGACAATAAGACCATCACCGTCCAGGAGCATAGCAGAGATCCTAAAGGAGCTGAGAGCGACCAGACGATGGTTTACGTCCGGCAGTAGAGGTTCCCTCCGCAGGGTCGGCGGCAACGGATAGTAATAGCCCGTCAATCGCTGGCGAGAAAGCAAATGAAGCAAACATAATTCCGCCTCTGCCGCGATCGCTTGAGCTCAACGAAAAGTTTGTATTAGGGCACGGGCTTCAGCCGTGCTATTCAGGACTGCGGAGCCCGCAGGGCGAAATTATTGAGCCCAGCGCGTGAGCGCTGGGGTAAGTAAGATTAGAATCAGAGCCCTGAAAGGGCGGCATAATCCGTGTCTCACGCGTTCGTCAAAAATCACATCCATCTCGTCTTCAGCACAAAAGATCGTCAACCCTCCATATCCAAAGTTGTCCAACCTGAACTCTGGTCGTATCTGGCTGGCATCTGCCGCAACCAGAAAATGACCGCGATTGCTATCAACGGCATGTCGGACCACGCGCATATTCTGTTTCACCTGCCGCCAACCATTGCGCTGGCAAAGGCCATTCAACTTCTAAAGACAAACTCTTCTAAATGGATGAATGAGCATGGACGCCGCTTCGCCTGGCAGGAAGGATATGGCGCATTCAGCGTGAGCGTCTCGAATACTGCAACCGTGGCGAAATATATCCGCAATCAGGAGCAGCATCATCGCAAGATGACGTTCGAGCAGGAGTATCGGGCGTTGCTGAAAAAACACGGCATCGATCCCGATGTTCCATAAATCCCAATGCTCCATAAATCTCATGTTCTGCCGCCCCGCAAAAGCGGGGCTTGTCATTCCTAACCTTCCATCCCACCGCTAACGCGGTGGGCTCAATAATCCCGCCCTGTCGGGCTCGTCATTCAAACTCTTGAATATTGATTTTTAGTCACAGCTCATCGGGATGTGAAAAAGGAGCACAATCACAAAAGGGGTGATTGGCTAGGACGAAGAATACGTTTGCGCTAAAAGGATTGAAGCCCCGTAGGGGCAAAATTACTGAGCCCAGGCCGTAAGGCCTGGGAAAGAAAGTTGAAAAAATCCTTCCACTCTGCCGAAGATCCGCGCGCAGGAGAGCGTACCGCAAGAATAAACTTCACCGGATCTCGGAGGCGTAGTGTTTCAAATAAGCAGGTTCGAGAGGCTTCAGAGGCCAGGTTACTTAGATTCAACCCTGGATCCGACGAGTTTTTCTTTATTGGCGTAGACGATCACAATACTCACAAAAAAGGCCCCGGATTCAATATAGGTTTGCCAATAGGCAAGCGTTTCCACTGACGCAATGCCGGAAAGTTTGATGCTCGCGATCATCAATAACACAAGAGTTCCAAGCTTGATATTTTCAGGAAGATTCATCCCCCGTAGCAACCAAACCGCTGAGGCTAATACCAAACAAATTCCAATAGCGGCCAAGCTCTTTCCGAACATCACAGCGTGCCAAGATTTCGACAATGTTGTAACGAAGCCAGGGGCGAAGATCATCAACCCAGACCCTACCAGAGTGGCAATCCCACATGCCGATATACCAACACGTTTCGCCCACCTATTCAGCCGAGCATCAAGGGTAGTGTTGTCTGTGGCTAGCTTGCGAATCGAGCTTGAAAGCGAGCAATTTTCATTCGCGAGCTTGTCATTTTCCTTGTGATATTCTTCGGCTGCTCTCGACAATTTCCGAGATTCTGAATCGGCTACTTGCTGTGCCTCCAGCGCCGCCGATAGCTGTCTTTCGAGCCGCGCGGCAATTGTCGTAACATGTTTGAGTTGAATCGCGAGATTGTGGCGGCGCTTGTCATCGCTGCACGTCAGAAACTTTCTCAGCTCAAGAGCTACTTTGGGATAATCCTCAATTGTGTATTGTTTGCCGCGCAAAATGTTATTTTTTATGAAATCGAATGCGAGAACCAGTTGTTCCGGAGGAGTTGACATGACATCTTCATGCATCCTTGAGAGGAGCATTAGCTCTTGCATGTCGAACATTTTGTCATTAGAAAAAAATTGATCGCCCATCAAGCGATTAAATAGATCCGCAAGTGAAGCCTGCTCGGATTCCGAGGTCACAAAGGGCGAAATGGCCTGAAGAAAGCCAAGCATATT
Source organism: Candidatus Angelobacter sp. (assembly GCA_049802395.1). Lineage (GTDB taxonomy): Bacteria > Acidobacteriota > Terriglobia > Terriglobales > Acidobacteriaceae > Angelobacter. The sequence continues at coordinate 1,613 of JBARMK010000466.1, read as the reverse complement.
GAAACAGAACGGCTGTTCATTTCTTCCCGCAAGAACACTGGCTGTCGCGATCATGCTTCGATCAAGGGTCAAGAACCATGTTTTTGGCTCTTGTTGTCGGCTGTCGTTAACGAGCAAATAGTGAGCAATATCGTGCCTCAGAACACTTGGTCCCTTTTGTCTTTTGCGAAACTTGACCACTTGCTGCTGGAGGGTATTGGTTACAACAGATACATCCCTATCCGCGATAAGCTCATCTGCAGACTGATCATGTACTTGTACTCCCCAACGGTTAAGCACGGTATCGGTAAGCTGATCAAACGGCCTAAAAAACTCCTCTACCGTCAAGGTGGACTGGTTCTCTCGCCTTTCAAGAAATGCTTCTAAGATGCTATCCCGAGCCCGATCCACGAGCTGTTGCGGAACGCGCTCGAGAGTTTCTGCAAGCTGTCTCTTCTTATCTGCGGCTACTCGACGAATCTCATCGATCGTGGCCCTCGTGACGCGAAGCTCGATCCCAATTCGCCTTGCGATCTTTACGGTTTCCTCAAAGAGGTGCAAATGATCGAAAGAGGAAAGCAGTCCTACAAATAATATGTTGCTGTCCAAATAAAAGACGCTGTGCGCAAAAGCATCTTCGGCTACAGGATTGAAACTCGTAGATCCAACACCGAGCAGGTGAGCTAGATAGAATCCTTGAGCCAGCGCAAATTTTAGTTTCGTTTCCTCAGGATCAGCACTTCTGATAAAACGGAAGCACCGAGCTCTTAGGGATTCCAAAGCTTGCGAACTGAGGGACACACCAACGAGTGCGACCTGGAAGGCCTCTTCTAGTTCTATGGCTTGCAGAAGGGAGTCTGAGTCAATTTCGCGTGCCACATTTCGCGCTATTTGCGTTCCAAACCTTGAAAAGCATTCGCAAATGAAGTTCTTATAGACCACTTTGGCAATTTCGGTACGAAGGCTTACGTCTGCGTCCAATTGCAACTTCGCAAGAATCGGCGCAAAGAGATCGGCTGCCGAGTCATAAACCGACGCGATTTCCTCTCTTCCCTTCTGGTCAACATAATAAGCCGACCGTTTTCGGACCTCTGTTTGTTTAATCTTGCCTTGGGCAATGAGTCTTTGCAAAGTTTCTTGGATAAGTTCTATGCGCAGATTTGGGGAGTTGGAACCAAACTGTATCGCCGCTTGAATCGCACCCATTCTCTTAGGCTTTGCTTCGGTTGAATTCTCAAGGGAGGCCAACACTAATCTGTCAACTAATCTCTGTCTAAGGGGAATGGTTTCAGGCGCAAAGCGCAGCAGGGAAGCATACACGGTCTGCTGTCTGCGATTCGATTGCGAATTTGACTGCAAATCCATGATGTTTCCCACCGATACCCTTGTCTCAGCCTATGAACACCCGCTCGTGCTTCCGCAGCTTTGACACCGATAGCAAGATCCGTTGCGCGTCATAATCGCTCCGCATGTATGACACGAAGGTGCATCTCCCATATCCACAAATTCCTTCATCGCATCAGCAGTGTGATAAACGCCTCGATCCGCTAACTTCAATTCAGAACCGATAATTCTTGTTACGGATCTGTCATCAATGGGAGCGGCGGAAGGGCCGGTTGCAACCGGTTCCACAC
>JBARMK010000465.1:0-21803 GCA_049802395.1 Candidatus Angelobacter sp. | reverse complement strand
GCATGGCCTTACCGAGGTCACTCAGCTTTCCCAGCACGGCGTATTTTTGGTTTCTTCTTTCTCCCCGGATCCCACGATCGCAACCGATTCAGATGTGCAGAGTTTTGAGCGAAACCATGCGCTCGCGGTTCCGGAGCTTTCTGGCGCCACCTGGGCGAGCCTTACGCAATCGACCACATCGATCCTGGATGGACTGCCCGGCCGCACGGTGTTGAACTATTACGGTTCGCCGGTGGCCAGCAACTACGTGCAGCAGCCTGCTACTTCAATCACCCGCGATCACGATGTGCAAAACGCGTCCAAGCTTACCGGAGCGGGAGTCGTGGTCGCCATGATCGACACGGGCGTGGATGTTTCTCATCCAGCTTTGAGAGCCGTTTTGCTTCCGGGATTCAACTTTATCAATAACACGGCCAGTGCTTCGGAATTGGTGGATCTTGATCCGGCCACTGCGGCGGCGCTGACGCAATCCACCACAAGCATTCTGGACGGCCAGAACGTGGTGGTCGTGAATTCCTCCACTGCAGCGATTCTGAGTCAATCCACCACCAGCATCCTAGATGGCCCTCCGGCAGCGTTCGGCCACGGCACCATGACCGCCGGCCTGGTGCACCTGATTGCCCCTGGTGCAAAGATCATGCCGCTGAAGGCGTTTGCCGGAGACGGCAGCTCTGACCTGTTCAATATCGTGCGCGCCATCTATTTCGCGGCTGATAACGGCGCGAACGTCATCAGCATGAGCTTTGAGATTTCGCAAAGCTCATCTTCCCTGCAAAATGCCATTCAGTATGCGCTGAGCAAAAACGTTGTCCTGGTGGCCGCTTCAGGAAATGACGGCGAGCAAGTGCTGGTCTACCCCGCGGCATATAACTCGGTGATTGGCGTGGGTTCAACCAGCAACACTGACGCGAAAAGCATCTTTACAAATTTCGGTACGAACTCGGTCTTTGTTGCCGCTCCCGGAGAAGGCGTAGTCACCACGTATCCGGGCGGCAATTACGCCGCTGGATGGGGAACATCGTTCAGCGCACCGTTGATTGCCGGAGAGGCCGCGTTAGTTCTGCAGGCGAGACCTACATACAAACCTGGCGATGTAGCCAATGCGATTTCCCGCGGCATCTCGGTGCCGCAAATGGGCCATGGCCGCGCCGATCTCTGTCAGGCGCTTTCGAGCATTGGTATTGGAACGGTCTGCAAGTAGCACTCGGCTGGTACTGCCAAGTTAATTGCATTTTCAAATTGAATGAGCCAGCAAAGCCAGCCCTGCCGCAAAGCAGGGCTGCTTTCTTACAGCCTCTGATTTAATAGCTGCCCGAAGCCATGGGCGCGTAACGACGGAAGAAGCTGTTGGCCTTCCATTGCGGGCGGTTCTGTTCATCGGCGGTTCGTACCATGAGCGCGCGGATAACGTCTTCATACTTGCCTGCGGCCGCAAGGTCCACCGGTTGATCGAGATCGTCAGAAGGGGCGTGATAGCGCTGCGTGAGCCAGTTCTTGAAGGCCGCTTGTTCGGGCGATCCCTTCTCAAATCCAACTCCCATGGCCAGCGCCGGAATCCCGTGACGGATGAAGTTGTACTGATCACTGCGGATAAACGAGTTCCTCTGCGGTTCCGGATCAGCCTGTACCTGCACTCCCAGAGATTGCGCCACTTCCCGCGCCACATCGCCCAGATCGGATTCCGCCAGGCCGTACACTGTGAGCACCTTCAGTGGCACGATCGGCAGAAACATATCGATATTGATATTGGCCACCATCGACCCCGGTTTCACGGTGGGGTGAGCAGTAAAATAGCGTGAGCCCAGCAGGCCTTTTTCTTCTCCGGTAACAAACACAAACAGCAGAGAACGCTTCGGCCTTCGCGAAGATTGCTTGAGCGATGCAATCATGTCCAGTAATACCGCGCTCCCCGAAGCGTTGTCCATGGCGCCGTTATAGATGCGGTCGCCTTTGATCGGCTCGCCGATCCCCAGATGGTCGAGGTGGGCTGAAAGCACTACATATTCACTTTTCAATTTGGGATCGCTGCCGGGTAGCTGGGCAATCAAATTGGCTGACTCAACCTTCTTCTTGTTTACGGTGGCACGGGCCTTGATGCTTACGGCCAGAGGAAACCGTGGGAGTTGTTTGCGTTCCCGGGCCAAGTCCAGAATTTCCTGCAGAGTGTGGCCGGAGCCTTCAAACAATTTCCCTGCCTGCGCGGGATTAAAGGTGATCGCGAGTTCCGCTCCTGCGGTTTCATCAAATTCCTGACCTTTCAGTGCCATGCTGGGATGGGAACGATTGGCTGCGATACGCGACCAGGGAATGTCCATCGACGCGGGATCAGGGATGGTGACCACACCCACCGCACCGGCTTTATAGAGCGCTTTCCAGCGTTCGCCGGCCGACTGGTAATGCGAAGCCAGTGCCCCCGGAATCTCTTCCGGCGAACCGGTAAAGATGACGGCAACTTTGCCTTTCAGATCCAGACTTTCAAAATCGTTGTAGTTATTTTCTGGGACAGAGAGGCCGTACCCCGCAAATGCCATGGGCGCTTCCACGGCAGGCGCCAGATCGACGCGCGTATTGAAGATAGCGTCGTCACCCAGCGTTAGCGGCTGCGCTTGCTTGTTGTGGATCAGCGCCAGGCTGGAATCACTCTCCACAATCTGGCGGGAAATGAGTTGTACCGGCTGGTAAAACCCTTTCGATCCCACCGGTTCCAGGCCCGCGCTTTTGAGTTGCTCCACCACGTATTCCTGCGCCTTGCGCAGGCCGAAGCTACCAGTTTCGCGGCCTTCCATGTCATCGGCGGCAAGGACTTTTACGTAGTTCCACCAACTGTTGCCGTCAAAGCGCGTTTCTTCCGTGGCTTTCGCTCCACCCTCCGCGTTTTTGCCTGCCAAAGATTCCAGAGGCGACTGCTGCTGCGAATATGCGATCACGGCGAGCGTAATGCTCAAGGTGAGAAACAGAAATGGCTTTTTCATGGTGGCTGGCTGCTCCTTCAAAGCAGGGTAAAGCGAATGTGCAAGGATATCATTTGCTCGAAATCCGGCGGGAGCGTCCCGCTTTCACACAAGAGCCAGGCAGAAAAGAGTAGTGACATTGGTTTTCAGTAGGGAAAGCCGGCTGGTGGCGCGGAAGCTGTTTTCACCGCATCGAGTAGCGCTCCCGGACTGTTCTCAATTCCCACGCACCCGTCAGCGGGGGAAACGTACGCTTGATGCCCGATACAAACAATGGGCAAAAGCCGGCGCTTTTCACGTGCCTGGAAAATCAGCCAACGTTGTTCCGATTTTGGGACGCTATGACATATTAGAAGCAAGTCAATGCTATCCGCTTCTATCAAACGCAAAGCGTCACGTACGGTATGGGCTTCATCCACGGCATGTCCCGCCTGACGCAGGACTTGCGAGCGTAACCCCATCAAGACGGTCTCATAACCAACAGAGACAATACGCACCGTGGCCATGGCGAGAGCCTTCCTTCTCCGGGACCTTTGGGTGAAAGTCTATTCTGACCAGATCGCCACAAAATGCGCCAAGTTATGCCAGCGATTGGCGCTGGCTCAAACTCAGCCGGTACCAATCGATTTGTAATGTTGAAAAACCAGCATTCATGCAGGATAATTGTGAGTACATGACGCGAAAGAAGCCGGAAAAGTCCCCCAAATCGCCCAAGGATCTGTGGATAGCTCCGCGCTACAGCTTGAAAGGCCCTGCCGGGGAGCGAGCATGGGAAAATCGGCCTGGTGGAGCGCCTAACAGCAGCCGTTTTCTGGAGCTGGCGGACATAGCGATGGGCTTAAAAAAGCCTGAACCGAAAAAGAAAAAGGGATCGAACTCCGGTGCACACGAAACTTCTAAAACTGAGCCATATTCCGGCCTGAAATACCAGCCGGATGACCACCACAAGCGATAAAGCTGGTCCTTACGAGCGCGATCAACCCTTGATGTTATGATTGGCGGACTGCAACGTTTGCGAGACGGTTGAAGCGTATTCCCGGAGCCTCTCGAGCGAGAGCGACAGAGCAGTAGCCTTCTCTGCCAAGCCCCGTGCCCTGGCCACCGCCATGATCTGTTCGGCCTCCATACTCAGACGTTCCAGGGTGCTGACCAGATAACCCAGAGCATCAGCATGTGGCTTCCACAAATACGCTGAACCGGCCTTGTGATTGTATTCGTCAACCTCCACCACCATGCGTGAAAGGTAAGCCACAATCGTCATCAAAATGTTGGCATAGTCAGAGCGGAAACTCTTCTCGCCCTGGTAGTCGGCCTTGAATGCCTCAACTTCCGCGGGAGAGAGAGTGATCTTGGATTCCTTGACCGCGAAAATGTGGGCATATTTCGGATCCGCGTTCCGGACATATTCCTTGATGGCCTGACGTGCGCTTTGAATCTTGCCTTCCTGCACCGCGTTTTGCACTGCCTGTGACGGCGCTACGGCCAGCACATCCGCTTTGAGAGTCTGTGACGAAACCCCTTGCCGCGCGGGTGATGGTGGCGGCGGAGGCGGCGGTGCAACGTTGGTCGATGCTCCCGTCGATGGCTGCGGGATCATGGGCCGTGGCGAAGAAGGCGGGTCAGGTGGTCTGTCTGCCGAAGGCTGCCTTGCACGGGAGAAGCGCACAGGCCGTTTGCTGTCCACCGCCTTTTTGTATTTGGAAACTTTTCGAAATTCATCTTGCGCGAACTGGTAATCCTCTTCCAGGATTTGCTTGGTCTGCACCTCGCTCAGGTTCTTAACCGTGATGTCGCCTTCCACGCGCGAAAGAAGGCTACCGCCCTCGCGTTGCACGGTCTCCGCGAAGGTTTTGATTTGCATGGCAGCGTCATGAAAGAGTTCGTCAAACTTCCGCCCGAAAACGTCATTCCATACTGCCATGCTGGCCAGCGAGTCGGGATGGTAAAAGGACTTTCCCAGGGACTGCTTCAGTTCGCGCACGCGTTGCACGATTCCCGAATCCATAATCTGGTCGAAATGCCGGAACTCTTCCAGTTCCTGATAAAGGTATTCAAATTCCTGCAGCAGCGTGACATGCTCAGGCGGCATGGATTCACTGTGCACATCGCCCAGGGCGCGGTACAACTCGGTTTCAAACAACAGCGAGGCTTGTGAGATGAAAGCGTATGAACTGTCAACCTCGGGGCGCTGCCATGCGGTGGTGGGGCCGTGCGCCGGCGTGCGGAACAGATACGTAATGATGCAGTCCGTCTTGTCGCGGTCCCCGGAGCGTTGTGACGCTTTGGCGCTGAAGTAACGCAGCAGAGCGTACGCGGTGTCGAATCCAGGAAGTGTCTTCAATGCATCGCGGACAAGAGGCGGCGCCAACGCCAGGTCCAGAAGGTCAAGCCACTGCTGGCAATTCTGAATGGCCGCAGCGTTTTCCGGCGATTCTGAAGCGTTCTTGATTTCAGCAGGAACCAGCACACTGTGTCCCAGGTTGTTTTCCAACAACCCAAGATAAAAATTGTGAACAGTAGTGAGGTCCTTTAGTTCCCGTTGAGGATCGTGGCCCAAAGTAAACTCCTGCCCTTCGGATTTACGTGTTCTGCCTGGGGGTGAGAAGCCGAAATTTCAGGTAGTTTAAACCACCCCAATCTTCCGGCACAATGAGGGTCTCTTGAATGTAACTGGGTGGCTTCAGCGTAAGTAACTGAATCAATGATAGTTAGGCGAAGATGAATTCAGGTGTGCCTGGGCTATTTCCCGCCCAGAAGCAGCTTGGCAATCGTCTGCAACTGCATGTTTGACGTACCTTCATAAATCTTGCCGATCTTGGCGTCGCGATAATATTTCTCCACCGGATAGTCCTTGGTGAACCCGTACCCGCCGTAAATCTCTACCGCCAGCGAGGCCACACGCTCCGCCACCTGTGAAGCAAACAGCTTGGTCATCGCGGCTTCCTTCACAAAATTCATACCTGCATCTTTCATGCGCGCGGCGTTATAGACCAGCATGCGAACCGCTTCAATCTCGGTGGCCATCTGCGCCAACTGGAACTGGATACCCTGGAAATCGGAGATGCTCTTGCCGAACTGCTTGCGCTCTTGCGAGTATTTGAAAGCGCTCTCCCATGCGCCCCGCGCCAGACCGAGCATCTGGGCGCCAATGCCGATGCGTCCTTCATTCAGCGTCTCAATCGCAATCTTGTAGCCTTTGCCGACTTCGCCCAGCACATTTTCTTTTGGCACCCGGCAGTCTTCCAGCAACAATTCGCACGTGGATGAAGCGCGAATACCCAGCTTGTCTTCTTTTTTGCCGACGCTGAACCCGGAAAAATCTTTCTCCACGATGAAGGCAGTGATGCCCTTATATCCCGCCGCCGGGTCGACGGTCGCAAACAGGATGAACACGCCCGCCTCTTTGCTGTTGGTGATCCAAAGCTTGCGTCCGTTGAGAACGTATTCGCTGCCCTTGAGTTCGGCGCGAGTCTGCATCGCAAAAGCGTCAGAGCCGGAAGCGGCTTCACTCAGCGCGTAAGCGCCAACCGTGTTGCTGGTCATCTTGGGCAGGTAACGGCGTTTCTGTTCGCCGGTGGTCCAGCGCAGCAGCGCGTTATTGACCAGCGTATTCTGTACATCCACAATCACGCCCGCGGATGCGTCGACCCGAGAGACTTCCTCTACGGCCAGGATCGCCTCAAAGAACTTTCCGCCCGCGCCGCCGTATTCCTCAGGAACTTCAATCCCCATCAGCCCTAGGTGGAAAAACTGGTCAATCAATCCGCGTTCAAACACGCCTTTTTCATCCATCTCGCGGACTTTGGGACGGAGCGCCTGGTCGGCAAACTGGCGTACATTGTCGCGAAAAAGAATTTCGTCATCGGTGAGTGACACTAGCGGCTGGGGCGCGGGGGCAATCTGAGTAGAAAGCTGGGACATCGCAGAATCCTTTGAGCGATAAGGGTAAACGGAGAATTGTAGCTCAGTACTTGAGCCGTCAGCAATCAGCGCTCGAGCTATCCACTTGACGACATCCGCCCTGAGACCGTTTAATGCCAGCATGCGCGTAGCCTTCTTAGGTCTTGGAATTATGGGTCGGCCTATGGCCGCCAATTTGGTTAAAGCCGGACACGAAGTCACAGTCTGGAACCGCACGCCCCGCGAAGTTCCCGGGGCCACAACCGCCGCCACACCCGCCGAAGCGGCCAAAGATAAAGAGGCAGTGTGGGTCTGCGTTTCTGACACCAAAGCGGTGCAGACCGTTCTCTTTGGACCGGGAGGCGCCATTGAAGGGCTTTCCAGCGGCACCATTGTTGTCGATTCCAGCACCATCTCGCCTTCCGCAAGCCTGCTTTTTATGGAAGGGTTGCAGGAAAAGGGCTGTGAGTTCCTGGATGCGCCGATGACCGGATCTAAGGTTGCGGCGCTAAGCGGCGAACTGATCTTCATGGTCGGCGGTGCGCCGCATAATATCGAACGCGTTGAGCCGCTCCTCCGCGCCATGGGTAAAAAGGTGATTCACATGGGCGACAACGGCAAGGGACTCTCCGCCAAGCTGGCCCAGAACATGAATATTGTTTTTATCTATGAAGGCCTGTGCGAGAGCCTTACACTGGCGAAAAAGCTTGGCGTGGCGCCGGAAAAGATGTTCGAGCTGATCGAGGCATCCATGATCCGCTCCGGGGTGGCTGAATACAAAAAGCCCTTTATCCTGAACCAGGACTTCACTCCCAACTTTCCCCTGCGATTGATGCACAAAGACATGCACCTGATGATGGATGCGGCGAAGGAAAACGGCGTGGAACTTCCAGGTCTCACCAAGATCGATGAGATTTACGAAGAAGCCAGCAAAGACGGCCATGACGACCTGGATTACGCGGTGACAATCCTGCTGCTGGAAGAACGTGCGGGGTTGAGGTTGAAAGGGAAGCAGTCGTAGTTATTGAGTAGCGGATTTCAGCCGCGTTGCTCTGCGGCGCGGGTTTCCGGCGTACCGTCACTCAACACATAGTCCGATTCCGAAACCGTCTTTGTCCTGCGCCTGTAGCTCACTCCCAATCCCGGCCAGATCACCGGGCTTTCACCGCGCGGAAAATCGGGCGGCTGGCGCAACACTACATCGTCCGGGGTTCCATCTTCAACATTCTTCGTGCCAGCTTGCCTAGCAGCGGATAGTCGGCCCATTCTCCTCGACCGGCCTTAACGGCATAGATAATGGCGATCACCACCGTTCCCACCCACATCGCCATGAAACCAAGCCAAACAAGAGGAAAGAGAAGAAGGACAGCGGGCGGAGAATCGTGCACTCTGCCGGTCATTTGTGGAGAAAGGTAGAGAAACATGACGATAAACCATCCGCCCATGAGCAAAATCATCATGACGGTCTGAACAATCTGCAGAAGCAGCGCCTGTAGCGCGTGGAATGCCACAAAACGAGACTGGCGGCGAATCAAAAAGATGATCAGCGGCGCAATCCATGAGCCGACGAGTTGCAGGGCATGGGCCAGTGTCGCCATGGTTCTTTCATCTGGCGTTGTTTCCAGCCCGTTCATTTGCGGTGCCTCGGCCACTCTTCCTCCTGGCAAACTGCGAATCGATGCAGTAGAGTCCCCATCCGCGCTTATCCGCGCTTGCCCGCGGCAAAGCTTTTTGTTGTCCCATCGCTCAGTACGTAGTCCTGCTCCGCCACCGTTTTCGTTCTCCGCATGTAGCTCACCACCGATCCTGGCCAGATTACCGGGCTTTCGCCGGTCCTAGCATCCTGATACCAGCTGCGGCAGCCACCAGCTTGCCACACTGTACCGGCCAGCCGGCTACGCAGCTCTTCAACAAAGGTCTTCTGGGTATCAGGCTTGACTTCCATTACTTTGCTGCCACGCTTACGCATCAGACGCAGGCAGTCCATCACATAACCGATCTGCGCTTCGCTCATCAGCACCACAGAGTTGTGTCCCAAGCCGGTGTTGGGGCCAAGCAGGATAAAGAAGTTAGGAAAGCCGCTGACGGTCACACCTAAATAGGCGCTGATGCGCTCGCTCCACGCCTGATGAATCTCCAGTCCTTCGCGGCCCACCACGCGCGTGTTATACAGGGGCTCGGTGGCGCGGAAGCCTGTTCCATAAATAAGCACATCCACCGGCCGCTCGGTCCCATCTTGTGTGACGATCGACCGCTCGCGGATTTCTCTGATCCCATCGGTAATAAATTCAACATTGGGCCGCTGGATTGCCGGATAGAAATCGTTGGAGATAAGCACGCGTTTGCAGCCGAGTTCGTAACTGGGTGTAAGCGTTGCCCGCAGTTTGGGATCGGGTACTTGGGCATTCAGGTGATCGAGCGCCATTTTGTGCCCACGCTTGCGCAGAGCAGGTACTTTTCCCAGGAATCCCCAGACGCGCACGTCATACAGCCAGAACAATGCCGTGCGAAATAGCCGTGTTAAAAACGGCAGGCGGCGGAAACGCTTTTTCCAGCGCTCAGGTATAGCGAAATCGGACTTGGGCAGGATCCACGGTGGCGTGCGCTGGAACAGATAGAGCCTGCCAACTTTTGGCGCGATCTCCGGCACAAACTGGATGGCACTGGCTCCGGTACCGATCACGGCAACGCGATTGCCTTCCAGGGGCACACTGGAGTCCCACCATGTGGAGTGAAAGGCCGGGCCGGAGAATTTCTCCATCCCGGGAATATCGGGGTATTTGGGAACGTGAAGCGCGCCCACTGCTGAAACCAAGACTCGCGTGCGGACCGTCTTTCCGTCACCGGTGGTTACCCGCCAAAGGCTCGTTGCGTCATCCCAGACCGCCTCTTGCATGCGCGTATTCAGACGAATGTACGGAGTGAGGTCAAACTTCTCTGCACATGATTTCAAATAGCTCTGTATCTCATCGCGGCCAGAGTACATCCGGCTCCAGTTGGGGTTGCGATCAAAAGAAAACGAGTAGAGATGTGAAGGGATGTCACAGGCGCAACCGGGATATTGGTTGACATACCACGTGCCCCCGATGTCATCGGCCTTCTCGATCACCAGAAACGATCTGGTTCCGGCTTCGAGCAGCTTGATTGCCATGCCCAGACCGGAGAAGCCTGCGCCCACAATCAATACGTCCAGCACATCGGACGGCAGGCCGCTGGGGGATTCGGTTTGGGACGCGGATTGTTCCAGGGTCGGCAAGGGAATGAGCTATTAGCTTGCCATGGCCTCGCGGAGGGCGCAAGCCGGAGTTCCTCTCAACTTAGAATCGAATCGCCGTGATTCACTAGTCGGGTTCAGCGACGAACTGGTAGCCCAGCCCGCGCACGGTCAACAGATGTTTGGGCTTGGAAGGCTCTTTTTCAATATAGCGGCGCAGGCGCACAATAAAATTGTCGATGGCACGAGTGTCGGTATCTTCTTTCAGGTTCCAGACCTGCTCCAGGATTTCCTTCCGAGAGACAGGCCGGCCGCTATTGCGAATAAGATAGCGAAGCAGATCGGTTTCCATCAGCGTGAGCTGAAAGTGCTGTTTCCCATTGCGCAACTGGAGTTTTTGGAAGTCAACCGTCTTTCCTGCGAAGCTGAACTCATCGCTGGGTGCAGGCGCGGCTTCGCTGGGTGGTTGTAGCCAGCTCTTTCGTCGCAGCAGTCCACCCACGCGGGCAATCAGGATATCCAGATTGAAAGGCTTGGGCAGATAGTCATCCGCGCCGGATTCAAATCCACTGAGCACATCCTCGGGGCGTCCACGCGCCGTAAGCATGAGCACCGGAATAAAGTTTTGCTGGTGGCGAAGCTCGCGAGCCACGGTAAACCCGTCTTTGCCCGGCAACATCACGTCAAGAACGACCAGGTCAAAAGACTCGTTCTTTTGGAGCAGTTGATCCAGCGCATCTTCGCCCGTGCCAACGATCTCCGCAGAATGGCCTTCGGCCTCAAGGTTGAAGCGCAGGCCCTGCGCAATATGCGATTCATCTTCCACGATCAGAATGCGACTCATACGTGATACACCCGCGGCAGCCGGATAATGAATGTGCTGCCCAGGCCTTCGCCCTCACTCTCGGCGAAAGCATCGCCGCCGTGGCGGCGAACGATGGAGCGCACGATGAACAGCCCCAGGCCGGTGCCTTTCACCTTGCCGGTAGCCACGCTCTGAACGCGATAAAAGCGCTTGAAGATGCGCTTCAGTTCGTCTCGCGGAATGCCCACGCCGTTATCACGAACGCGCAGCACCACGGTGTCAAGGTCCGGCGTTACCACTTCCACGATGATGGAGGGGTGTTGACCCGAATACTTCACCGCATTCTCAATCAGGTTCGCCACGGCGGTACGCAATTCGTCGGGATTTCCCATAAGCGTGATCGGATCGGTCGGTACAGCGCTGTAACGAAGAGCCTCAGAGGAGAGACCATGGCGCAGACGCGCCAGTTCCAGACTGTCAGTAATAATGGCCGAGAAATTTACATCCTGCCAGTTGCGGCGCGATCTCCGCTGGCGAACTTCGCCCGCGCGCAATACCTGCTCCACCATGCCCAGCAGGCGGTCAGTATCGTCCAGCATCAAGCGGTAAAAGTCGCGGCGCTGATTTTCATTCAGAGTACGGCGCTCCAGCGTCTGCAGGTAAAGGCGAATAGAGGTGATCGGCGTCTTTAGTTCGTGAGTTACGGCGTTCAAGAAGCTATCCTGTTGCTCATTCTTGCGAATCTCACGCACCAGAAAGATCGTGTACACTACCAGGCCGGCGATGATCAGGCTGAAAAAGACGATACCCAGAACCAGCGGTACCACGTTGCGCCAGTTGTGCACCAGCCAGACGATGTTCAGGTAAATGGCGAGTCCCACCAGGCAAGAGCCTAGTGAGATGAAGAATGCGATTGTTCTGGCGCGGCTGGTGATGCGCATGACGGCTGAGGAAATTGTAAAGGAGAGTGCGGCTTTCTAGCCGCAGATTTCCTGCCTTGGTGACGACGGTTGCAGAAATAAGTTTTTCTAAAAAATAAAGGGCGGTGCATGGCTTGCATCGCCCTTTATCCCATAATACTTTGCGTTCCCTTGTGGTTAAGCTTCTAGTCGTCACCGGAGGCCGCAGGTGAAAATTGCTCCAATGGCACCTTGGCAGGCTTGATTTTGACGGCTTCTTTCAGCTTGGGGGCCTTTACGTCCCACACCAGGCCAAGGGCCCGCAGAGCGCAAATGCCGTACCAATTCAGATCGATCTCATACCAGGCCAAACCATGACGAGCAGCCTGAGGATGGGCATGGTGATTGTTGTGCCAGCCCTCGCCAAAAGTAAGGATCGCGACCCAGAAGCTGTTCTTGGAGGTGTCGCCGGTGATAAAGCGTTGCTTGCCCCACATGTGCGTGGCGGAATTCACCAGCCACGTAGAGTGCAAACCGACAACCGTCCGCACGAAAATGCCCCACATCATCACGGACCATCCGCCCACCGCGAGCAATAAAACGCCGAGTACGGTGATCGGTACCCAGTGCCATTTGCTGATCCACGTGTGGAACTTGTCTTTGCGAAGGTCAGGAATATACGGCAACAGCGCTGATGAATGGTTATGCAGCGTGCGTCCGGTCATGATCCAGCCCATGTGGGCCCAGAATCCGCCATCGCGCGGAGAATGGGGATCGCCTTCAACATCAGTATTCTGGTGATGCACACGATGCGTGGCCACCCAGAAAAACGGTCCGCCTTCCAGGGCCAATGTGGCACAAAGGGTGAGGAAATACTCCATCCATTTGTAAGTCTTAAAACCGCGGTGAGTGAGCAAGCGATGATACGCCATGCCAACGCCAAGGCTGCCGGAGACCCACCACAAGAAAACACTTACCAACAGCCCTTTCCAGCTAAACATGAAGAGCGCGGCAATCGCTCCAATGTGAAACATGGTCATGAAAAACGTTGTGAGCTTTCCGATCGGCTCACGAAACGTGCGGTCACGCTTGAAAAAATTCACTGGTTGCTCCCTTGGTGGATCTTGTACACGGTTGGGGACCCTTGTACAGTTCATTGGATTCAAGCCTAACAGTGGGGGTGAGGGCCCGATTGTAATACTTGTGTAATCGCTGTCGACACAAGTCCAAACTCCAGAGAATTGGTCGTTGACCTAAAGTTTGAGCTGCGCCAGCAGGAGCAGACAAATCGGAGGGCGGTAAATGCGGTTTTAGCTACGTTCTAGGATAATGAAGTTGATGCACTGCCCGCGAGTTCGCGCATTGCGTCCATCATATAGGTTTGGGCTGGCGATCCCGGCGCCAGCGATTCCAAAGGCAGTGTGGCGGAAAAATGAGGCGAGCGCCGCTGAAAACTTACGTTCAGAAGTTCGCTGCTCTCAGGTTTTGACAAGGAAGCCATGGCGGCGGCCATTTCCGTTTGCTGGGTTTTTTGTGTGCTGATAACCAGCGGCTGCAAATGTTCGAATCTCCAGCCTGGCCGGTTGACTGGTGTTTTCCTGCTGCTTCGCGCAAACCAGCGGTAATTGTGCAGATACAAGGAAAACACAGGCGGACAATCCAGATCAGCTTGAAATGTCAGCAGCTCACGCTTCCGCTTAACCTTATTGAAAATCCATTGCACCGGAGTTTGATCCGATGCCAACTCCACCAGCACCCATGCCCGTTGAAACAGGCCGGAGGTCAGGCGCAACGGTACGCGGAATTTTGACGCCTCAATCCAGGAGATACCTACCACCTGGCCGCGTCCAGCCAAAGAAGCTTGAATCCAGCGCAGAACTTGCCGGGCTTTACGATGTTTACGACGGAGCGAGACGGAATACCAAACCGCGCACAGCGTGGCGAATGCAATCAACGTAATAACCAGGAGAGCCATCCGGGTTTATGAGATGCGACTTTGTATCCACTCAGATGTCAAGATTCAGAGAGTGGAAGGCGGTTTTTTAAGGGCCAAATCCTACTGTCCGTAGGGTTACGTTCGGCGTAGTTCCACTGTGGAACTGGCCGTTCCAGGCCTTCGCCGGTGTTCATATCAGAGCCCGCGGTAGATTCCACCATCCACCAGGATCGTTTGCCCGGTGATGTAGGAAGCCCGCTCCGAGGCCAGCCAAACGATAACATCCGCAATTTCTTTAGGATCGCCCAGGCGCTTCACCGGCGTTTCGGCAGCCCAGCTGTCGCAGACCTGCTGGGGTGAGTTGCCGGCGGCCAGGGCACGCACCTGGGCCAATTCCTGCAGGCGTTCTGTTGCGGTGTAGCCTGGCGCCACGTTATTGACCAGGATCCCGTCTTTGCCGAACTCATTGGAAAGGCTCTTTACCAGCCCCACGACTGCAGCACGCGCGGAATTCGAGAGCACCAGGTCCGCAATCGGCTGCTTCACCGAAATAGAGGTGATAGTCACGATCCGGCCCCAACGGTGCCGTTGCATGTAAGGAATTACAGCTTTGGCGAGGTGGACTGTGCTCAACAGGTTGAGGTCCACGGCTTTGCGCCATTCGTCGGAGGAGAGCGATAAGAAATTCTTGGCCGGCGGGCCGCCGGCATTGGCCACGCAGACATCTATCCGGCCGAAGCGCTTAGCTACCAACTCCGTGAATCTTTGTACGTGGGCCTCATTGGTAACGTCCAGCGGTTCAGCAAAGATCTCAGCCCCAGTCTGGCTGCGAACGCGCTCTGCGGCTTCACGCAAAGTCTTTTCTGTGCGCGCACACATGGCCACCTGGGCGCCTTCGCGGGCAAATTCCTCCGCAGTGGCCAGGCCAATGCCCTGGCTGGATGCGGCAACGATTACGCCACGGCCTTTAAGACCGAGATTCATTCCGTCCTCCTGATTATTTCTTGTCCTCCGCCGGCAGCCGTCCAATGTACACCTGCGCCGGCGCACCGGCCTTGATCTGGTTTTTCTCGAAACATGACTTGATCCTTCGGCGCAGCTCGCGGGCCACGTTGTACTGCTTTCCCGGACGGACCTTCACCAGCATCAGGTAATCCACCTCATTTCCTCGCACCCGCTCAATGCCGGGCACCTGCGGCTCCGCGACCATGTCATCTTTAAATGCAGGATCGTTGTAAAACTCTTTGGCGACTTCCTCCAACAACTGCACAATGCGGTCGCTATTCTCGCTGTAGTCGGTGGAAATGTGCAGCGTTACCTGAGACCAATCGCGGGTGGCATTGCTCACGATTTGTATGGAGCCATTGGGCACGATGTGCAGAGTGCCGTCCGCATCGCGCAGCGTAGTGCGGCGCATGGTGATCGATTCCACGGCGCCACTCACGCCCGCGACGCGAATGGTATCCCCCACCTCAAACTGATCTTCCACCAGGATGAAGAAGCCGTTGATCACGTCTTTCACCAGCGTTTGCGCGCCAAAACCGATAGCCAGACCGGCGATCCCGGCACTGGCCAGCAGCGGGGCAATGTTAATGTTGAAAGCGTCATTCAGCACGGACATGCCGGTGAAAAACACGATCAGGAAGACGCCCACGCTGCGGATAACTCCGGTGATGGTGCGGACTTGCTGCGTGCGCAAAGGACCATGGGCGTGGCTTTTTTCGCTCAGCGCAACCAGCTTGAGCGTGATCAACCCGAGCAGGCGCACGAAGATGAAGGCCAGTATCAGGATCACCAGCAGCTTGGGCGCTTTGTCGCGGGTCCAAGTCACCAGGTAGTCATGCCAATGGCGCCAGATAGTGCCAAATTGTTCTTGCATCGTTGTCCCGTCGGCGATTATAGCCGAGCCGCAAACCTGTAAATCACAACCGCAAACGGCCCTGTACTGTGGCCACTGTGCGGTCCAGGCTGGTAACTTTTATAATCGAAACACGTCTTAACGGAACGAGGTCTTTGTGTCAGGAAAATTTATCAACGCCGGAATCGGTGTGACTGCTGGACTGGCTGTGCTTTTCAGCGGAGCTGTTTTCTTTATCCCGGCTGCGCCGGCGGCGGTACCGCAGTTTGAAAGGCGGGAAGAAGACCCCGCGCAGAAAGAAATGCGCGACCACATGCTTAAGGAAGCCAACAAGAAGCGCCAGGCGGACATAAAGAACGATACGGAAAAGCTGTTCGCGCTTGCTACGGAGTTGAAGACAGCAGTGGACAAAACCAACGAGAACATGCTGTCACTTGACGTGGTGCGCAAGGCTGACGAAGTGGAAAAGCTGGCCAAAAAGGTAAAAGAAAAAATGAAAGAAGCGATCGGGCCGCCACAGAATGAGGAGCAGCCGCTGCGCCCTCCGCGGCCGTTTCCGCGCTGATGCTCGCTGTCCAAATAAAAAAGCCCGCCGCAAAGCGGGCTTTGTGTTTTGGCAGATCCTATCAAGCTGCCGCTTTGGCCGTGGCTTCTTTCTCAGTTCCAATCCGCATGGCGTAGAACGAGCGCCACACAAACACGACCGAAACGATGAAGAACAGCGCCGAAAGAACGTGGCTGGTGGTCGATCCTTGTTCGCGCGTCAAGCGTACCGCCAGTTGTACGGCGAGAAGGCCGAACAACGTGGTGAACTTGATGATGGGGTTAAGAGCCACGGAGGAAGTGTCTTTGAACGGATCGCCCACCGTATCTCCCACCACGGTTGCGTCGTGCAGCGGCGTGCCCTTTTGCTTGAGCTCCACTTCCACGACCTTCTTGGCATTGTCCCAGGCGCCGCCGGCGTTGGCCATGAAGATGGCCTGGTAGAGGCCAAAGACGGCGATCGAGATCAGATAACCGATAAAGAAGAACGGTTCGACAAAGGCGAATGCCAGGGTGGCGAAGAAGACGGTCAGAAAGATATTGAACATACCCTTCTGCGCGTACTTGGTGCAGATCTCCACCACTTTTTTGCTGTCCTCAACCGAAGCTTTCTCCACGCCTTCCAGCTTGATGTTCTTCTTGATGAACTCTACCGCGCGGTAAGCGCCCGTGGTCACGGCCTGGGTGGAAGCGCCGGTGAACCAGTAGATGATTGCTCCGCCCGTGATCAAGCCGAGCACAAAAGGTGCATGCAGCAGGGAGAGTTTGTCCGTGTTTTCCTTGAGGCCATTGGTCAGGGCCATCATGATGGAAAAAATCATGGTGGTGGCGCCGACCACAGCAGTTCCGATCAGCACCGGCTTGGCCGTCGCTTTGAAGGTATTGCCTGCCCCGTCGTTTTCTTCCAACAGATGCTTGGCGCGTTCAAAATTTACGTCAAAGCCAAAGTCTTTCTTGATTTCCGGCTTTACGTTTGGCACATGTTCGATCAATGACAGTTCATAGACGGATTGAGCGTTGTCCGTGACCGGACCGTAGGAGTCCACGGCGATGGTGACTGGTCCCATGCCGAGGAAGCCGAAGGCGACCAGGCCGAAGGCAAAAACCGCCGGCGCCAGCATCCATTGACCCGGGGAACCAATCACGCCGCCGAGCCCCATCGTGCTCACGTAATAGGCGATGCTCATCAGGGCCACAATACTGATTCCCAGCCAGTAGGCGGAGAAGTTGCCGGCGACTAGGCCGGAAAGAATGTTCAGTGACGAACCGCCTTCTTCCGACGAGGTAACGATTTCGCGCACGTGCCGCGATTCCACCGAGGTGAATACCTTGACCAGTTCGGGGATGATCGCCCCAGCCAGTGTTCCGCAGGAGATGATGACAGAGAGCTTCCACCACAGCGTGGCATCGCCGCCCAGATCGGGAATGATCAGCTTGGAAGCGACAAATGTGAAAATGATCGAGACGAATGAGGTGATCCACACCAGCGAGGTCAGGGGGGCTTCAAAATTCATGTCGTCAGAATTGGCGTATTTGGCCTTGGCGATGCCTTCATTCACAAAATAAGAGACCGCGCTGGCCACCAGCATCATGATGCGCATCACAAAAATCCAGACCAGCAGTTCAACCTGGATCTGCGCGCCGCGCACGCCCAGAAGGATGAAGGTAATCAGGGCCACGCCGGTCACGCCGTAGGTCTCAAAGCCGTCGGCGCTGGGGCCGACCGAGTCGCCGGCGTTGTCACCGGTACAGTCGGCAATCACGCCGGGGTTGCGGGCGTCGTCTTCCTTGATTTTGAAAACGATTTTCATCAGGTCGGAGCCGATATCCGCGATCTTGGTGAAGATGCCGCCGGCAATACGCAGCGCCGCCGCGCCGAGTGATTCGCCGATGGCAAAGCCGATGAAGCAGTTTCCCGCGTACTCCGCCGGGATGAAGAGCAGAATGCAGAGCATGATCAGCAATTCCACGCTGATCAGCATCATACCGATGCTCATGCCGGCCTTGAGCGGGATGGTATAAATCGAATACGGTTTCCCTTTCAGGCCGGCAAATGCCGTGCGCGAGTTGGCGAACGTATTCACGCGAATGCCGAACCACGCCACACCGTAGCTACCGGCGATTCCTACCAGGCTGAAGAGCAGGATGATAATTACGCGGTTCGCAGCCAGATGTTCCAACAGGCCGAAGTAGAGAACAATCACCACCGCAATGAAAGCCTCAAGAATCAGGATGAACTTGCCCTGCGTTACCAGGTAGGTCTTGCAAGTCTCATAAATCAGCTCAGATATCTCGCGCATGGCGCGATGCACCGGCGCGTTTTTCAATTGCATGTAGATAATCAGGCCGAAAAGTCCGCCCAGGGCGCAGAAGACCAGCCCGACTTCGAGAAGGGTGTAACCGCTCATGCCATTGAGGAAGGTAACGCTCTTCATATCGGGCAGCCTGAGATTGGCTTCTCCACCTTCTTCCGGCGCCGGCGTTGCGGGAGCCGTCTGCTGGGCCGCCGCAACTGGCTGAGGGCTAACGGTTGCTGCAACCTGCGAAGTTGGTGGCGCGGCCTGCCCCTGCTGGGCGCCTGCCACAGGAAGGGCGAGTGCTAGTCCGGCCAACACAGCCACCAGCGCCAGGGTGCGGCGCGAGCGGATTACGCGGCCCATCAGGCCCGTTGCGAGCCAGGTGTGCATAGGTAACTCCTCCAAAAAAATCTAAGTAGTGTGGACTTTCCGATTAACCACGCTTTACCGGCAATTCCCGAAACGCGCTTCCACATCAAGAAACAGTGGTTTGAGGTTTGGCCGCGTTGGAATCATTGGCTGGCCCGGTCAGAACCCCTGTTTCTGCTACCGGACGAGTCCAGTAAAACTCGCTTTTATAACATGTTAGGGAAAGAAGATCAATCGTGCAAGCGAAGTAGGGCCATGTCGCCAGCATTAAGGCATCACTTTTAAACCGGAGGTTTTTGGGGAACGGGCCCGAGGGTGGGCCCGTTCTCTGTAAATTCAGTACGAAGTCTCGTGGCACGCTGCGGAGCTTACCGAAGTGGCAAGAACGGCCGCCCTAACGCTGCCTGTACGAAGGTAGCGGCCACGGTTGCGCCCACCGCAATCGCAACCACTGCTACCGCCAGCCTGCGTTGTTTTACCGTCGGAATTGGCGCCATCTGCGAGAGGACGTACGCAAACAAGGGCACAATCTGGATGGCGTGAATGGCGATGAAATGCGCGATTCGCAAGTCGCCGCCAATCGTGCTCCAGTTGACGAAGGGAAGGCCGGGGCCGCCGTCCGCGACGCCGACCGTGTGTGAGCCGCGCGCCAGCATATATCCGCCTGCGGCGTTGCCGGCCAGAAAGATCACAATGCTATATCGAATGGCGGAAATCATGGGGCCATCCACCATCTGAATCCTGACACGGTTCGCGCAGAACAATGCAAGAATCCCAATCACAATCGCAGTGTTGACCATGACCATTGAATTTGTCATTTGTGCCAGAGTGCCGTCAATCCACCCCCGGCCTGCCAAGGCATGAGCCGTGCGCCATGCCTGCGCCCCCAGACTGGTGATTTCCAATACAACGCTTACGGCTATCGCGCGCCGCGCCAGTTTGAGCTGCCATTCAGGAATCTTTAGTGCCAGAAGAAACAGACTGACCGTGGAGGCAAAGGTGGAGAAAGAAATAGAGAACTTGATGGGCTTGATCCACGGATTCACGCCTTGAACCGATCCCGACGCAAATAGAGCAAACGCCGCGAAGACGGGGACAATGGCCATTAGCGCCCAGCCCAGGCGGGAGAGCAGGCTGTCATTGGCATCAAGTTCGCGGAAGAACTCGCGTACCACCGTAGGAGAGGCTGTCTGCATCGCAGCGCGGACAAATCCAGAGATCCAACCTGCGCCGGTCTGCACCCGTGCCGGCAGAACTGCAGGCTCCGTCCAAAGGTTCAATTTCCGTGTGGCGGCTTGTTCGCGATAGTTATTCTTGTTGATATATGCCATGACTACAGTCCATTCCTTCCGTTATCCGTTCTTCCGGCCAGCTCTGGACACACATCTCCTGTCGCGCCGAAAGGGTTTCCTGCGGCGCCGGACACACATCCGGCCTTGGTCTTCAACTACATGCCGGACTGCGATTGTTGGTGGGGGTTACAACGAAAAGGCCTGGTGGCGTGCTTACCGCGCAAGGTTTTTCACACCGCGATTGCACACTTGTCCCTGGACCCTCGTCAGCGCCCTTTTCAACCAGCCCGCGTAGCCTGATTGCCCGGAGCGGGAACTTTGAGTGTCATAGGCTGTCCCTATGGGTCAGTTCACAGGAGCAGCGTTACTAAAGTAATCCGCCGAACAACTAGAGAATGAGTGTGCAGGATTAGAGCCCGGTTGGAAGAAAATTAGACTTTCCAAGAATCGTTGATTTTTTTGATGTCAGCTATAGTTTTAGCGTCTAACGAAGCCTTAGAGAATCCTGCTTGCTGCTATAGACGCTGAATCTGGCAATATCGGAGATTCGCAATAGGTGCCATAGGATATGAATATGAAAGGTTTTAGTTTTCCGGCCTTTCATTGCACGCCGCCGCTGGCTGTTTACCGCGGAATCGCCGCAGAAAATCAGCGGCAGCGCAGCAATGATAAAGTTTCAATCGACCTGAATGTCGCCCGAGCCGGTGTGCACGTCCAGCAGCACGCCACCATTTCCAACCTTGCCTTGAATATGGTTGCGGGCTACCGTGCCCTGCATCGTGACGGGATGATTCACCCTGAGCGTTCCAGACGAGGTCCGCGCGTCGATGTTGAAGGAAGCCTGCGTTGGCACTTTCAGGGTAATGTTGCCCGAGCCTGCTCCCAGCCGCCAATCGGAGGTCGGCTCGCCTTCCGCCTGGATATCACCGCTGCCTGCATCGGCCCGCAGGCCGCCTTTTACGCCGTGCAGTTTGATGTTGCCGGAGCCAGTCTGCGCTTTCACGCTGCCACCACCGCTTTGCCGTACGTCAACGTCTCCGCTACCCGTATTGGCAAACACATCGCCGGCGATGTCCTCAGCATGGATATTCCCGCTGCCGGTTTCGCAGTACAGAACTCCTTTGACTGACCGAATCGTTAGATCTCCCGAGCCTGAACTCACTCGCGAATCGGCGCTCAAACGTTCCACGGTAATATTGCCCGAACCGGTTTTAGCTGTCATCGGGAGTTGCAGGCCGCTGATCACTTGATCGCCGGAACCGGTATGAGAAGTGAGCTTGGTTTGTGGCGGCACGGTGACGTCGTAATCGATGGAAATGTTCCGAGTCAGTTCACGGTCTTCGATCCTGCCAATGTGAATGGTATTGCCCTGCTGCTCCACTGGCGGATTCTGTTCGATCTTGTGAATACGCTCGTCTACGTTGCCGCTGCCAAAAAGCCAGGAAGAACCAGAGTTGGCATGGATCTTGGCCGAAACATAAACCGATGCCGCGCCGCCCTGGTGAACGGTGATATTCCCCGAACCCGAGGTGACCTCAAGTTCCACTGTGCCGCTAACCTGGAGAGTGCGTTCAAAATGGCCAGTGGTTGCGGCCGGGAGCGGCAGCGCGGCTATGGACAGAATTGCGATCAGCAGGACCAGCGCCTTTGTGGATTTCATCTCGCCTCCTATTTTTGATTGTTTGGCTATTGCAGGATGACCTGTTGGCCTTCTTTAAGGCCGGATAGCAGCTCCGTCT
>JBARMK010000464.1:0-8017 GCA_049802395.1 Candidatus Angelobacter sp. | reverse complement strand
AATAAAGGCCGTAGAGAGAAATCCGTCGGAGGTTGATACACCAATTTCAGTTGCCGTAGAGCTTCAGTCGCTTCGACAGAGTGATAATCCTCTCGAAAAGAGTAATGCTGAAATTATGTCGATGCTTCAAGAATTGCGAGTTGGCTTGGCTGAGATCAAAGACGCAGAACGGCCCCGTATCAACCCTCGTGCTGTAGAAGAAATGGCGATGATGTTCCATAGACTCGGTCGTCTCATGGAGATTGAAGACGGCAAAGAACTCACTGTTGAACGCTTGGCGGACATGCGAGAACATCTCATGATGTCAGAGAGAGCGTTCGATCATGTTTGTATGAGTGTCGGTTTACCGCCCGGTAGATTCAGGCACGCGAGATTTGTAGAGAGAGCGAAACCTGCCGATAAGTAATACCGCCGCGTGCGTATTACGTGTGTGTAATCGTCAAATGTGGAGTTTTCAGCGTTTTGAGCGTGTCCCGTTTTCAATAACTTGCGTGTTTTCAATGGGGAGTTATAAATCAACTCCCACCGCCTCCACCATTATTTCTGAAATCCCGAGCGCAGCGAGGGATCCCTATTACACCAATAAAATCCATTTCTCGTTAATCATTGAAGAGATGATTCCCGTGTTGGCGGAGGCTCATCTACTGCCACAGCTACCACTGCGACCTTTCCTAAATCAAAGCACCCTGGCGGGAAATGCAAGTACACTTATTCCCAGGAGAGAAAGCAAAATGATGGACGCGCTCTTGGTAGGTATCCGTCCCGAAACCCCACGTCTCTTTTTGTGCTAACACCCCTCCAAAAAAACGCCTTAGACAGTGATTGTTTTTGTCTTCTACTCTTCGTCCAGATACTCTTCCGGAACGTCATCCTCGGGAAACTGACGGGTCCGCACCTCGCCCTGGTCGGCATCGGGAGCGTTCTCCACACCGCTGATGGCCTCGGCTTCCGCGTACTGGCCTTCTTCCATCAATTCTTCCACGCTTTCAGAATCCACATTTTCTCTGCGCGAAAGTCCCTGAGTATCGCCGGACTGCCCTCCAGATGCGGCGCCCAGACCGCGGCGTCCGCTCGGTGTAATGAGATTGGTGATTGCACGGCGACCGCGAGTAGTCTTCTTTGCGGCGGATTTCTTCTTCGTGGCCGCCTTCTTTTTCGCCACGAGCTTCTTCCTGGTTCCGCCCTTTTTTCTGGTTACTGGTTTCTTCTTTGCAGCGGTTTTCTTTCTTGTGCTGGACGCCTTTTTGCCAACATGCTTCTTTTTACGCGCTTGTTTTTTCCGTGCCATGGAGAAAGTCTATCAAATCCCTGTAAAGGGAACCCTCTTGGAATTTGGTAGTGTCCTAATTTAGGACACTACCTGGAATTTCGTTCCTAAAGTCGAAGCGGCGTTTTTTTCTTCCGGTTGGACGCCATTGGGAAGATAAAATGACTTCGCTCGTATGAATCACATGAAATCTGCTTGTATTCGTGCAAACTCCTATTCAGTCGGGGCCAGGGTCTTCCTGGCTTTGTTTTTGTTCCTCATGCCCATCCTCCTGCATGGGCAGCCTGCAACCTGCAGCCAGGCAGTCGAGCCACCCGCGGCAACGCAGACGGCTGCGCCGCTTGCTGTTGACCAGCAGCCGCCCCTCTTTGTCGTCGACAAGGACACGAACATCGGATCGGGTATCGTTCGCATTCGCAATGCCGGCAAAGACGACGTTTCTTTGAACCTCAACCTGACGGATTTTGTAAGCACAACCACCCATGTGGCGCTGGGTACCGTTCCAACTTTCTCGCCCGCAGATCCCGCAAGCAAGGCCAGCTTGGAATCCAATATCCTGAAAGGTCAAGCCGCGATCAACGTCAAGATTGATGTTGCCAAGTTGTGGGAGTTCGGGGAGTCAACGGCGGAGCTTTGCCAGGGCGGTTATCCTCTGGCAACTCTGAAAGCCGCCAAGTTCCGCGGAGTGCCGTTTGCCGTGAAGAGCGCGGCCGGCCCAGGTGAGGACGACGGTTTGTTTTACCTGGGTCAGGAAGGCAGCATTTCCCTGCGCAATGACGATCCCATGACTTATCCGGTCAATTGGAGTCTTGTGGTCGATGGGCGGATCATTCAAAGCGGGAAAGAACCCTTGCTGCTGCATCCCGGCATCACCCCGGTGAAGATGCAATTCGGCCCAGAGCTATTCAACTGGCCATCGGCGGGAATGCTGCAAGATGATGTCGAGCACGGCAAATTGCAGCTCCATCTCGCCCCACTATCGAGCGTTCAAGATACGTCATTGCCGGGCACGGAGGTCCCGCTTAAACTTCGCTTGCGTTATTTCAGCAGCGGATGGCAACAGGGCTGGAACCTGCTCTGGGTGGTCCTGTGCCTCGCCGTGGGCGCGGCCATTTCCATTGCGCTCAATATCGGCATACCTAACCAGAAGAGGCGCAACGAAATCCGCGAAAAAATCCATGCCGTCTCCAAAAGCATTAATTCTCTCGGGCCAGGAGCCGATTCTGCTGCGCTGACTTTCCTGCGCGTGGAACGCAGCCGTCTGGAGACCCAACTGCACGATCTTTATTGGTTCAGCCCCAACCTCTCCGCCGAGTTGCCGGGCATCGACCGGGCCATAGAATTCCTCGCCGGCCGGGTCGCGGTAGTTTCCGGGGTGCGGGACATCCAGGTGGCGCTGCACGATACGCCTTCGGTTCCTCCCTCGATTATGGATAGCATCATGGCGGAGTGCCGCAAGATATTGACGCAGGCCCAGCGGCAAGACCTTTGCGGAGCTGACATAGCAGCTTTACAAGCCACCAACGCAGCGCTGCTGCAACGGATTTCCGCCCTGGGCATAGTAGACACGGATCTGGAGGCTGCAATCGCAGCGCGCGAAAACAACTTGAAAGCGAGCATGCCTGAAAACAGGGACACAGATCCCGTTTGGAAAGTATTTTTGCCGGACCTGGAAGCTGTATTTGTTGCGGTAGCTGCCAATGCGGGCACAAACATTACACCCGACCAGTATTTCACCCGTGATATAGCCTCGCTGATTGCTCTTGCCTGCTCCGACTATGCTGCGCACCGAAAATTGCTCAGTGACCCCAAGCGTATTGCCTCGGCGGAGCGAGACGCCCAGAGAGCGAAGGCCTTTTTGCTGCTGCAAACCTGCTCCGCCCTCGCGCAGGCGCGGAGCGTGTTTGAGTGCATTCGCGAAAGCGTGAGCACAGATGACATTCTTAACGCGCTTGAAGCTGATCCGCCCAAAGCCGAAATCGTGTTTACTCCATCCACGCCCTCAACCTACGAGTTAGTTTCTCTGCAAGTGCATTTTATGGATCCAGCACTAAACACAGACGCTGTCCGCCAGCAGCTGACATTTAAATGGGACCTGGGTAGAGGAAAATATGGCTGGGCGGTTTCGCACTATTTCACGCAGCCGTTTAGCAGCAAGAAGCGCGGCATGGGGAAGTCGGCGCACGGTGATGCCGCGGTCGAGGGCCATGCCGGACGTGAGGGCAATCATGCGGAAGCCGGGCACGATCGTAAGCAGCAGCCGACAGTCAACCACGTCGAAGTCCAATTCCTGGATTCAGAGCAAAACCCGGTGAAAGATTCGGCTGGTAATGTAGTGAAATTGCAGGCCGAGATTCCCGTGAACACCCGTCGCCGGGGAGGTCACATTGGAGTGGAGTTGCTGCGCACCGGGCTCGCGTTGCTGGTTGCGCTGCTCGGACTCATCGTTAGCGCGCAGGAAAAGATCGCGAACCTGCCGGTAGTGTCCGCAATCCTGGCCGTAGTGATTATTGGAATCACCGCCGATTCCATCAAGAATCTTCTCACGAAATAAAATCGCGGAGTTCCCGGCCGAAATTACGCTCCCGTCTCCACGATCACCACCAGTCGGACCGGCCCATGCGCGCCCTGCACCAGGATCTTTTCGATATCCGCTGTTCGGCTGGAGCCGCTGATGATGCAGGCAAAAGAATTCTTGTCCAGTTTCTGCTGAGCTGTGGCATTCCGCAGCGCGGTTTCGAGATCGGGAACAAGTTGGGATGCCCGCGCAAGAACGATATGGACCGGCGCAACCACGGACGCGCCGCGCCCTCCGCAAGACGCGCTGACAAAGATCGATCCCGTCTGCGCGATGAGAGCATCAACCAGGGTGACGGTGGCCTGCGACTTCTTGAGCGGCCCGCCCTCGCTCGACCAGCGCACTGGCCGAGCCGTGCGAGAGGCCTCGATCGCTCGCCGCAGGCCCGGATCGTCCTGCACAAAAATTTCTCCTTCCGGCAGCGTCTGTAGCACCTGCGCCAGCGACTGTGCGCTTGCCGCCGCATCGGGGACAAGCTGGGTTTCCATCAGGTTGGCCTTGCATTCCTGCTGAAAGCGCTCCAGGGGATTCTGAACCGGCTCAAATATCTCGGCCGCAAATGTCCTGTCGTCCAGAGGCATCGCGGGCACGCGCAGGCCGGTACGAATGCGTTCCAGGATCTTTTCGCGGCTTGGATTCGTCGCTGCCAAAATTCTCTTTATCCTCTTCCTGAATTCTTCTGCGCCAGTTCTCTTGCCCCAAGCCCTTTTTTCCATAGCCTGCGAAATGACTGCGCCGGCAACGGTACCGGAGAACGCTTGCGATTCCAGGCACGCAGCGGATCCAGCGCGGTTCCTGCCAGGCCCAAGCCATAGAGCAGGCGCAGGGTGCGGCGCATCATCCATCCGCCCAGAGCGTAGAGCCGCGGATGCAGCATTGCCGTCCGCCACAAGCGAAAGTGTCTGCGTTCGCTGGCCTTCGCTCCGCCTGCCTTCGTGAAGTCACGGCGATTATGCAGCAGATGATGATGCAGGTTGATGTTCACCGGGCAAACGCTGGTACAAGCCCCGCACAGCGAAGACGCATACGAAAGATGCTGGAACTCGCTGCCGCGCAGGTGCGGTGTGAGCACGCTGCCAATCGGCCCCGGATACGTGGTGTTGTAAGTGTGTCCGCCAATGTTGCGGTACACTGGGCAAATGTTCAGGCATGCTCCGCAGCGTATGCAGTGCAGGACCTCGCGCTCTTCTGCGTTGGCTAGCAAGCTACTGCGCCCGTTATCCAGCAGGACAACGTGAAATTCCTCCGGGCCGTCTGCCTCGCCCGGCCTGCGCGGCCCGCCGATCAGCGTGCTGTATGTGGTGATTGGCTGGCCCGTGCCGGATGTCGCCAGCACCGGCCAGAATGTAGCCAGGTCCGTCAACCGCGGAATCACTTTCTCGATCCCCGTCACGGCAACATGAATTCGCGGTAGGCTCGTGCTCAGCCGCCCGTTGCCTTCATTGGTTGAGATCGCGACCGCGCCACTGTCGGCCACAATAAAGTTTGCGCCGGAGATCCCCATCTCGGCGGCAAAGAATGCTTCACGCAGTTTGCGCCGCGCCAGTTCCACCAGTTTTTGTGGATCGGCGTCGGCAATGTCCTCACCCAGCTTGTCGCGAAAGAGCTCACGAATCTGCTGCCGGTCCAGGTGCATCGCGGGAGTCACAATGTGATACGGGGCTTCATTGCGAAGCTGCACGATGAACTCGCCCAGGTCGGTCTCCCAGACTTTGATTCCCTGCTCTTCCAGCACCGGAGCCAGATGGATCTCCTCCGTCACCATCGACTTCGACTTCACCACGGTCTTTACTCCGCGGCTCACGGCCAGGTCTCTGATGTAGGCGCAAGCTTCGTCGCCATTGGCCGCCCAAAAAACGTGTCCGCCGCGTGCCATGACTTTTTCTTCAAATTGAAGCAAATAGCGATCCAGATGGTTGACGGCCTCCCGCTTGATCTCCTGGCAGCGGCGCCGCGCTGCTTCCCAGTCCTTGATGCGCGAGCGTCCGCGCATGTGCGCGGCGTCGTAGCTGTCCATGTTCTTGCGGATAATTTCACGATGCACCAGGTCAGCCGATTTGGTTGCCGCGTCCAGCAGGAATTTTTGCGCTGCCGTTTGAGCCGAAGGCGTCTCCACGGCAGGCGTTGGGTAGGTAGTGGATGTGCTCATGACGCTCCCTCGCTCGCCAAAATGCTGGCCAGATGAATGGCTTTGGCCCGATCCTTGCGCCGTCCCAGGATTCCCTGCACGTGCATCAGGCAGCTCGGATCGATCGCCGTAACGTACTCAGCTCCGGTTACGGCCACACTATCGGCCTTTGATTCACCCATTGCGATGGAAATACTTTCAAATTTGGTGGCAAACGTACCGCCAAAGCCACAGCACTCTTCCGAGCGCAACATGTTCACCAGCTTCAGCCCTTTCACGCCGTAAAGAAGCTGCAGTGGCTCATCGCGCAGCTTCAATTCCCGCAGGCCGTGACAAGAAGCGTGGTATGTGACCGTATGGGGAAACGCCGCGCCAACATCCGTGACGCCCATTAGCTTCACCAGGAACTCTGAAAGCTCAAACGTACGTTTGCGCAGTGCGAGAGCTTCTTCATGAGCAGGCCCAGAGGCCAGCAGTTCCGGATAAAACACCCGCACCATCGTGGTGCATGAGCCGGAGGGGCACACAATAGTCTCCGCATCCTTGAAGACGCGCAGAAAGCGCTCTGCGCACGGACGCGCCTCGTCCCAAAAACCCGAGTTGAATCCCGGCTGGCCGCAGCAGGTCTGTTCGGGGCGGTACTCCACCTCGCATCCTATCCGCCGCAGCACTTTGAGGGTATCCACAGCCACCTCAGGTTGTAGCTGATCGACAAAACAGGGCACGAAGAGTGAGACTTTGCGGGCCATTGGTAGACTTGCGCGATTCTAACAAACCTTGAGTGCGTGAAGATTTCCGGTTGCCGGCTATCTGCTGGCAGGAGGCACAATGCCGTTCATGCGCAGATATACCACAAGCTGGCCGTAGTGATCGGAGATGTGCCACACCGTCGCAGTCAGTGCGGAAAGCCGGTTCGGGCCCCAGTACTGTCCTGGATTCGGATGCAACAGGTTTTCAGCGTTGGTGTCCGCGATAACCTTGTCGACCAGCGCAAATGATTCGTGAAGGTACGCCATGATTTCTGCTTTCGTCTTTGCGGGATTGGGACCGCCCAGATCGCAGCGGGCCGGCGGTTTTTCTCCCGTCATCTGCTTGGCCCAGGCCTCATTGGCGCAAGCGACGTGTTTTACCTGCTCGCCAAAGGTGCGGACGTTCTTGAACTCGCCCTGGGTAGGCTTAAAGCTCCACTTGTTTTCCGGCATGGCATCGGCCAGCGCAGTAAAGTCATGCTGAATGTCTTTCCAGATCAGGTTGATGGAGTCGGGAATCGTCTTAGGCTCCGGCGGGCGCTGCTGCGCAAATCCCGACGTCGAAGTCACCAGCAGGATACCTGCAGTCAAAGCAAACAAGAGTTTCTTCATAAGCTCCTCCTGGAACTTTTCATGGAAAATCTATTGCTAACGCCAAGAGTGCACACCATTGTACGCGTAGCCATTCCAGGCTCCGCCGTAACTCCATGGCTGAAGGAGGCGCCACATGTACAGCGACAAAAATGAGCAGTACTTTTTATGTAACGCTTTCTTCTGATTTGTCACTCCCTTTATAGCAAGGATAGTCTGGCAAGCCTTCGCGCGGCGTCGGATCGCCGCCCCTTCCGGCAATGATCTGAAGACCTGCAGGCCATCCGCGAACGTAAGAAAGATTAAGGAGGAAATATGCCAGTTGTACAGCCAAACGAATATACGCTTAAAGGCGGAAACATCACATTTACCTACGTGAAGAGCAATTTCCTGGGCCAGCCGTTCGCTTCCTACAATGACGGATCCGGGCCGAAAAACTTTTTTGGAAGCGCCGTACGGGTTCTCGAAACGGGCATCGGCACTTTGGTGACCGTGACCACGCACATGACTATTGACACTGGTGGGACGGAATTCAGCGTTCTGCTCCCGGTGATTGAACTGGCCGATGCCAGCAAAACTCAGTCCTTTTCGACGGACGGGATCGTCACCCACTACAAAGGACCGGACTCCTTCCCATCAACCGGAGTGCGCGAGACTTACGACTTCATACCCATGACGGGCAATGCGCGCGTGCTGTTTTTCGT
>JBARMK010000463.1:0-22374 GCA_049802395.1 Candidatus Angelobacter sp. | reverse complement strand
CGGGAACATCAATGGCAAAACTTCCCTGGCTGTCAGTGGTAGCCCGCGAAACTTCATTCATGCCGCCTTCCAGGGTCAGCAAGACCACTTCATTGCCCGCTGCCGGCTTGTTTGTGGTTCCATTCGTGACGGTCCCGGCGATCTGCACGGCAAACACGCTGGCAGAAACCGATACGCAAAATATTAAGCAGGCAACTCGACGGCCGTATCTCAAGAAACGTCTCTCCTTTCATCCCTACCCACTAATTCCCCCGAGAAGCGCCGAGGAGGCCATTGGCGTAGATCAAAGGCCGCTTCCCCCAAATGGCCGCCGAACGCAAGTAGCACAACACCTGGGCGCTCCCGCGCATCATAGTTTATGTCCATCTCGTAATTCGTTCCAATCCTCAGAGAAAAGAGAGCTCTTGCCACAAATCAGGTTTCAGAAAGACTCTAAACCCGTGTCTCAACCCAAAACCATCTCTGCGCAAGAAACGCCTGCCAATAAGAAGAAGGCGATTGTAGCCGACGGGATGACCGAGGCTGAGGTGATTGCCAAGGCGCAGGCCGGCGATATCGGCTGCTTTGAAGTGCTCTACGCCCGGCATAAACGCCGGGTCTTTTCCGTATGCCTGCGTATGACCGGCAACTATGCCCAGGCGGAGGATTTTACACAGGAAGCCTTCCTGCAGCTCTATCGCAAGATTGCGTCGTTCCGCGGCGATTCCGCGTTTTCCACGTGGCTGCACCGCCTGTCAGTAAACATTGTGCTGATGCACTTCCGCAAGAAAGGCCTGGCCGAGGTCTCCCTGCAAGAGACCCTGGAACCGCAGCATGAAGATGGCCCGGCAAGAGAATTTGGCATGAGAGATAACATGCTCCACGCGTCGATTGACCGGATCGCGCTGGAGCGGGCCATCGCCGACCTTCCCCCAGGATACCGTATCATCTTTGTGCTGCATGATATAGAAGGATACGAGCACAACGAGATCGCCGAAATGCTGGGCTGCTCCATCGGAAACAGCAAGTCGCAATTGCATAAGGCCCGCATGAAATTGCGCAACCTGCTGCCGCTCAAAACGGAAATACCCATGGACGAGGAACGGATGGCGGCGTGAACCAGGCTTGCAAAACGAATGGCCTTCGCTCCGAGTGAAGGTCTAATTCCGATCCGCCCGACGTATTCAATTGCTTATTTTGAACAGTCCAGGACCTTCCCCGCGTAGATAAGCCCGCGCTCGTCAGTAAAAAAGGCCTGGCCGCAGCGTTCCTTGTTCGCCATGGACATCTTGTAAGCGCTTCCATCGGAACTGACAAGCAGCGCGAAATCGTAGCCGCTCAGAAGTTCCGTTCCTTTCGCTGGACTGAGCTCGTTGTAAAGGGCGATGAAGCCGGAGTTCATGTCTCCGGCGTGCTTCAGCGCGCCAGTTGATACCAATTCTGCGAGTGGAAGAAATTTTCCCTGCGATCCATGCGCGTACGCTTCAGCCGTGTTCACCAGACGCAACGTGCCCACCGCACGGCTGCCTGCGGCAGGTTTATCGCTTGTGTGCGAATTAGTAATGGAAGCTAAAGCAATGATCGAGCCAAAAACCAGCAGACCTAGTGTTCTTCGCATTTTCAAACCTCCTTTAAAATCATAAAGATTGCAATTCATCACTGGAAGCTTACCTCAAGCCATCGGCGAGACAAATCCTCCGATGCATAAATCGCATCCTTCACCATAGAACGGCTCGCGGTCAATTCCTTGCTTCCGGGTTCAGCTCGCGTGCAGCAAAAAAGGCCGCAGCGGCGGCTGCGGCCCATTAAATTTTATGCTCGAAAAAAGATCAGCCTATTTTGGCAGCAACCAGCGCCGGATCTTCCTCCCGGCGCGTTCCGGGAAGCGGCATAAGGCGAAGCACGAGGATCAGCACGGCCGATACCAGGGTCAGAGCAGCGGTGATATAAAACACCGCGCTCCAGTTGCCGAACTTGACAAAGAGCCAGGCCGCAATCCCTCCGCCACCAATGGAAGCCACCCCCTTGGCGGTATAGAGAAAGCCGTAATTGGAAGTTGCGTTCTGGGCTCCGTAGTAATCGCCAATAATGGCCGGAAACAGCGCGAACATGCTGCCCCAGGTAAAGTAGACCAGAATCATCATCAGGATGAACATGTTTCCGGATTGTTTTCCGATAGTCAGCACGCCGACCAGGCAAAGGGCCTGCAAGGTGAATGGGATGAACATGGCCATTTCGCGTCCGACGAGATCGGAAAACCAGCCCCAGAAAATTCTGCCACCGCCATTAGCAAGGCGGCTCCAGGAGAGCGCTGCAACAATCGCCGCCGCAGGTATGGCCAGACTCTTGCCGACAGGAGACGCCTGCGCGGTGATCATCAGACCGCCGACCGACGTTAAGACAAACGCGGCGTACAGCACCCAGAAATGAGGGGTGCCCAGCATTTGCAGACTGTCGAATTGCTGCGTGTTGCGCCGGATGCGCGGCGAAACCGGCTTCTTCGCCGCCGGCGATACGTTAAAGTCGGAACCGGGATTGTGCAGGACCTGAGCGGCAAGAATAATCACCAAGCCTTGGCCGATTCCGGTATAGAGAAAGGCCGTCTTGTAGTCAGAGTGGGCAAGGATTCGGGCTATGATAGGAATAAACAGCGCTGAACCAGCACCGAAACCCGCGGTAATAAAGCCGGAGACGGTGCCTCGCTTGTCAGGGAACCACTTCAACGCAGTGGCAATCGAGCCGCTATAAATGAACGCCGCTCCAACTCCGGCCATGCCGTACATCAAATAGAGGCCGGTCAAACTTTGGGCAAAGCCCATCCCGGTCCATCCAATACCGACCAGCACGCCACCCGCGGTGAGAAAGAGGCGCGGACCAAGCCGGTCAATCAGCCAGCCCTCCACCGGCGTGATCCAGGTCTCAAGGAAAATAAAAAGGGTGAACGCGAACTGAATGGCAGTGAGCCCCCAGTCTTTGTGGGCCTTCTGCAGTGGGCCGACGAATAAAGTCCACGCATATTGGAGGTTTGCGATCATGATCATCGCTATGACGGCGCTGCCAAATTGAATCCATCGCTTGCTCATGTTTCCCTCTCTTGGAAAAAGGTTATTGTTTTAGCGCCGCCGCGCCTCGGCGCTCAGCCAGTAATTTGGTACAAGCGTAAACACTGCGAGTGTGCGGCATGGGAAGGCCGACCCGTTCTCCCACTTCCAGCACCGCTCCTACAATTGCTTCCAGTTCCAAAGGTCGTCCCGCTTCCAGGTCCTGCAACATCGAAGTTTTGTGCTCGCCAACCTTCGCTGCTCCGGCCATGCGCTGCTCAATCGATACCTGCATCTTCACGCTCAGTTTTTCCGTCAGCGCTTCCGTCTCTTGCATGATGTTGCGTATCAGCCCGGTCGTTTCCGGGTTGCTCAGCATCTGCGCCAGCGTGGCTCCCGTGAGCGCACTGATGGGATTGAACGCCACGTTGCCCAGGACCTTCACCCATATCTCATTGCGAAGGTGCGCTGTGACCGGCGCGCGCAAACCCGACGCAATCAACGCGTCGGCGATCTTCCGAATGCGTTCCGATCTGCTGCCGTCCGGCTCGCCCAGCGATATCCGGTTGCCTTCATTGTGCCGCACCACGCCAGGCGCGCTGATTTCGGTGGAAAAATAAATCAGCGATCCGATCACGCGCCGCGCCTCAATGGCCGACGAAACCACTCCTTCAGGATCAACGCGCTCCAGCCGCGTCGCGGCAAGCGGACCGTGATCGCCCTGAAAATACCACCAGGGAATGCCGTTCTGGGTGCTCACGACGGCAGTATCCGGCCCCAGCACCGGCGACAACTGCCCTACCAGCGGCGGCAAACCATGCGCCTTCACGCAGAGAAAAACCACGTCCATTGGGCCGGCATCTTTCAGGTCAGCTACTAATTTTGGACGCGCGACGAAGTCATCGTCGGCGCTGATCACGCGTACACCCTTTTCCTGCATGGCGCGAAGGTGCGGTCCACGCGCATGCAATGTCACGTCATACCCCGCGCGCGCCATCAAGGCGCCCATGTACGCGCCCACCGCTCCGGCCCCCACGATAAGAAACTTCACTGCGGCCCGCTGGAAAACGCTGCAGCCACCGCTCGGCGCTGGATCTTACCGGTGGCTGTGCGCGGAATCTTGTCCACGATCAAAATCTTCTTTGGGACTTTAAAGTCCGCCAGGTGCCGCTTGCAGTGCTCCATCAAGACGGCTTCAGTCTGCGGTTCTTTCAGCACCACGGCAATGGCCACTTCTTCTCCCCAGGTGGGGTGCGCCATGCCGAATGCCACAGCTTCGGAGACGCTCGGATGCGTCATCATTACTTCGTCGATCTCCAGCGGAGCAATCTTCTCGCCGCCGCGATTAATCAGCTCCTTGATCCGTGCCGTAAGGTGGAGATAGCCGTCGCCGTCAATCATTCCCTGGTCGCCGGTGCGGAACCAGCCGTTGGTAAAAGATTTTGCGTTGGCCTCAGGGTTGTTTTCGTAGCCTTCAATCACATTCGGGCCCTGGATCACTACTTCACCCAGAGTTCCGCTGGAAAGAATTCTCCCATCCTCATCCATGATGCCAACCTTCACTCCCGTACCCGGCCCCACGGAGGCAGCTTTTCTTTCCCGCGGCGGCAGCGGGTTAGAGCACATCTGGTGCGACGCCTCGGTCATTCCGTAAGCCTCCAGCACCGGAACCTGAATCACCTTCTCCAGTTTTTCCATCAATGCAGGCGATAGCGCTGAGCTGCATGAGCGCACAAAGCGCAGCTTGTCGATACCCTCAGGTTTTTCGTGCAGGCGCGCCACGGAAAGCTGGTGGATTGTCGGCACGCATGAATACCAGGTCACACTCTGCTCACGCACCGTTCGCCAGAAACTCATAGGATTGAATTTGTTCGGCACTACCACCGTTCCGCCGGTCATGAACGTGGAGAGCGTGGAAGCTACCAGTCCGTGAATATGAAACAGCGGCATCACACATAGCGAAACATCGCTCGGCTTCAGGTCGTAGGTTTTGGCAACGTTGGCACAAGAAACCGCGATGTTCTTGTTCTTCAGTGGTACGCGCTTCGGACGGCCGGTACTGCCGCTGGTATGCAGAACGAGCGCCACATCGTCGCCATCAGGTGGAGTGACTGAAGCGCGTTTTGGGGCATCCATAATACTGACGTGGCCTTTTGCGTCCATGTCCACAACGTAGACCGGGATTTTTAAATGCGCCGCAGCGCGGCGAGCATCCTCTGCTCCATCGGGCGGCGCCAGCAGGACCTTGGCCGAGGTGTCGTCAAGATAAAAACAGAACTCGTCATAGCGATATGCGGGGTTCAGTGGCGCTGCCGTCCCGGCCATGACGCCGGCCAGGAACGCAACAATCGTTGGCAGGCCGTTCGGTAGAACATTGGCGACGCGATCGCCCCGGCGGATACCCATTGCCGCCAGGCTTTCAGCCATGCTAATGACTTGCCGGCGTAAAGAATCATAGGTAACTGCCGTATTTGTCTCAGGAATTATGACTGCGGTGGAGCTGGCGGGGGCCGCGTTCAGCAACGAAGGAAGGTCATTCATAGAGCTTAGCTCCGTGATTAAGGGGTCTTCGCGTTCTAACCGGTTTCGCGGCGCAAGTATATAACAGATAAGAAATGATGCAAACGCGTTGATTCAAGCGGTCCGGAAGGCCTAAATGAACCAGCACAGATGATTGAAAACCACCAGCTCAACTCGCGTACAGTCGCTGTCTGTTCACTCTGGGCGCAGCTTTTGCGGAAATTTGTCGCCTATTTCATGTGTGAAGCTGCGGACTTGCCCTGTGCCGGCGGAAGTCTCCTGATACAAACCATCCTTAGTGGCAGTAAACTTGCTTGATCGATAAAGATCGTCCATCACCCCCGCGGAGACTCACATGACACTCAGGCAGTCCGCCATCTTTGCTCTGATTTGCGCATCGTCCCTCATCGCACAATCTCCCCGCCAGTGAAGGGGCCCCCTGTCGCCGCATATTTGTATTTTGCCCTGCCGAAGAAAAACAAGGGGCAGCTATGCGCTGGTGTACACGCTCAATGAAGAAAAGATTGTTCTGCATCTGAAGTAGTTTTGTTGTGTACTTTCCCTGCTTTGCTTCATTCGGCCTCAGTCTCGTCACAGACTGAGGCCGCATTTTTGTCGATAGAAAACTATTGGATGCATGTGCTCATCTGTCTCACCTTCTCACTTGGGACATGGATACGAACTGCTTGGCGTTCCAGGCATTCCGGGTATTACCGTATCTGGTGTAGCCGGAGAGCCTGGAATTACCGTGTCTGGGAATCCACCAATGCCGGGGATCACCGTATCCGGCGTTCCCGGACTGCCCGGAATCACAGTGTCCGGCGTGCCGGGCGAGCCGGGGTCATAGCACATCTTCGGAGGCTTAGGCGGCTGCACAATCGCAATGGGAGCGCTGGCCGTCTGCGTGGAGTACTGCTGGACCGCCGCAGCCACTCGATCAGGATCCAGTTGCAGCGGAGCAGGCAGCACCATTTCCAGCGGCGTGCCAGTCTCCATGTCGAGATCGCTTCCATTTCTATGCCCCAGCGCAAATGTCAGCACTGTCCCCAGGACCATCAGGACACCTATACCAATCAAAGCATTGCGTGGCCCATTGCCAAACCCAGATTTTGGCAATGGCGGCAATGGCGGCTGCTGTGGCAACGTCTGAAGCGTGTAACCCCCAAATGCCGCCATGGCCATAAGCGGCATGCCGTTCATATTCATATTGACCTGCGGAAAATTGCTCACAGTACTGGCGGACGCTGTCAGCGCGGCAACAGGCTGGCTCTCCGGATCGTCAAGCGGAGGCGCTTCTGCCGTAGTACGCAACACGTTTACCGTGCCGGCGATCGGCACCGTGTATCCCGTGGGAAAGATCAAGTTCGCGTAGCGCATCTCAAATCCCGGACCGGCGCTGCCGCGCGGGCGCGGGATCGTCCTCTGAATCACCCCCTGTATGTAGGCTCCCGGCGGAATCAGCATCTGGCTGCCCACGGTCACAGGAAAAGTAATCTGCAGATAAACGTCGGCGACCGGATCGGAAGACTTCACCGAAATCGGCCGCAACAATCCCAGCGGTACCTTGGTTCCTGCTGGAACAGTCAACATTCCGCCCGCCTGCGGGGGGTTTTGTGCGGATGACGGCGGCTGGCTCTGCGTGGATGACGGCTGGTTTTGCGCGGCTGATGACTGCTGGGCGGGCGAGGGCTGCGAAGCGTTTGCGTCCCTCGCGGCATTTTGCTTGGCCTCAGCGGCTGCTTCTGCCTGCGCTTCTTTCTGCAGCGCTGAGCTGTCCAATTCCTGCGCGAGGGCGACATTTCCTATGAACGGAAACAGGAGAGCGACCGACAGGACAAGCGCAAGGCACTCCTGCATGGTTTTGGGCGCGATTGCCGGCAGAAAATTCAATGGGGTGAACCTATTAAGCGAAGCGGCATTCTTCATTTTGGTACCTGGCCTTTTCAAGGCCGGCGCTCGCTACGTCCGCGCCGGCCCACGTCGATTTGGAAAGAGCTACTTACATTCGACGCAAACACATTTAAGTCGAGAGAAGCGTGAAAGAGATGTCTTGATTTATGAAGATTTGTGGAACTTGCGAAAAGAAGAATAGAGATTTTGAAAAGGGCACTTGCGCCATCGGGTCGCTGGTCTTAAATTTGGTCTTTTTTATTTGATCTTTTTATTTGGTCTTGGCGGCCGCGCAGGCAGCGTCAAAATCCGAGCGGCTGCCCTCATGCAACGTCACCGGGACGGTTTCGCGGATATCAGGACGGTTCTTGAAATTCCCGATGTAAAGCGTGCTCGGGCTCAAAGGCGTGGGACAACCTCTTACAGGTATAGAGCCTGTATAGGTTACAAGGTGCGCGGTCTTTGTTCTATCTGTTCGCACTCGACTGCGCTGCGCGCGAGCCGCCGACAGAAAGGAAGGTCTCTTTCTCTATCGCGGCCTGCTGGAGATTACGTGATAGTTGCGGACGCTCAGGAGGCCTTCCCATCCCGCAACAGCGAAGGGCATGATGCGCTCCAGCCGATGGTGATGGGTTTTGTGGGCCACGTACATGGTGGAAGCTATGAGACCAAAACTGGCGGCAGAGTAAGCGGCGGCGCCGATGCGGGTCTGGACAAAAGGCCGCGCGATCGGGTTCATCTCATAAAAGCCGGGAATTGCCAGGCCCTTTTGTGTGGAGAGCGCGTCGGCTGTAAGTGAAACTGCCACGGCGCTCAGAGACAGAAAATTCTTGAAATCGAAAAGACGATGTTCTGTGGGCGCGCGCTTGACCAGAGTGGCCTTAATCAAAGTGGGTGCGATCAAACTAGAGGTGAAGAGATCGGGCGCGGTGGGCGTAAGAAAATTGTTCGCCAGGGGCGCTTCAGGCAGTGGCAGTGCAGAAGCCGTGGCGACGGTGGTGGGCGTGGCGGGTGTTGTCGCCAGAGCTATGGAAACCGGCTGCGCGTCACGATCATCTTTTGCGGCCGCAATAGTACTGAAACATGCCAGAAGCACGGCGCATATAGTTGCGAATCTCACGCGAACTCCTCCCCTTGCGCCGCCTTGCCAGCAACGCTTCCCTGAGAGATGGAATAAAGGTTGGGCTCATTCTTGGTGCAAACCTGTTCGAGGAAAATAAGGTCCAACCCTCAGTTCGATGGGATTAGGGCCTTACTCTTCCAGGGTGGAGAGATCGCCGACCTCGCGGCCGAGTTCCTGGGCTTTGAGCAGGCGGCGGATGATCTTGCCGCTGCGCGTTTTAGGCAGCTTGTCTGGAAACGCGATTTCCGCGGGCACGGCGATGCTGCCAAGAACGTGGCGGACGTGGTCTTTCAATTTCGCTTCAAGTTCCGGCGAGCCCTGATGCCCGACGCGCAGGATCACGAAGGCCTTGATGTTCTCGCCCTTGATCTCGTCGGGGCGGCCGATGACCGCGGCTTCAGCCACGGCGGGATGGCTCACTAGCGCGCCTTCAACGTCGGCGGTGCCAATGCGATGACCAGCGACGTTAAGCACGTCGTCCGCGCGGCCCACTACGGTGAAGTAGCCGTCTTCGTCACACACGGCGACATCGCCTGTGGTGTAAGCGTTGGGAACTTTGTTCCAATCCTGAGCGTAGCGTGCGGGATCGCCATAGACGGTGCGAAACATGTGCGGAAACGGACGGCGAAGCACCAGAAGTCCGCCTTTGTTGGGCGGCATTTTGTTGCCCCGAGGGTCGACCACCTCAGC
Organism: Candidatus Angelobacter sp.; assembly: GCA_049802395.1. GTDB lineage: Bacteria > Acidobacteriota > Terriglobia > Terriglobales > Acidobacteriaceae > Angelobacter. Next base: position 13,131 of record JBARMK010000463.1, on the reverse strand, counting down.
TACCACTCCAGGCAGCGCCTTGCCGGCCTTGCATGGACGCGCCGGCATGATGGGCAAAGTGCCCAGGCATGGGCCGCCGGTTTCGGTTTGCCACCAGTTGTCGGCGACGAAGCCGGTGGCGCCGTTGCCGCAGATCACGCGATACGCCCATTGCAGCGCCTCAGGGTTGAGCGGCTCGCCCGCGCAGGTGAACAGGCGCAGGCCGCTGAGGTCGAATTTTTTGGGCAGCTCGTCGCCATGGCGCATGAACATGCGGACCGCCGTAGGCGCAGTGAACAAAACAGAGACGCGATATTTCTCCACCAGTTCCCAGGCGATGGCAGGGTGAGGATAGTCGATGGCGCCTTCGCGGAAGAGCGTGGTCACACCAGCCAGCAGCGGCGCATACACAATATAAGAATGCCCCACTACCCAGCCGATATCGGAGGTGCAGAAAAAAACATCATCGTCACGGATATCCCAGAAACGCGTGATGTGGTATCGAATTCCGACCCCATAACCGCCATGGACGTGCACAACGCCCTTGGGTTTTCCGGTGGTTCCACTTGTATAAAGGATGTAGAGCGGGTCTTCCGAATCCATTACCTCGACTGGGCATTCGGCTTTCTGCTTGCGCACCAGTTCATGGAAATCAACTTCGCGCTCGCTAAGTTCGATGGCCGGCTTTATCCGGCGCAGCACCACAACTTTTTCAACCATCTCCAGCCCCGCAACGGACTCCTGCACGATCGAGCGCAGCGGCACCAGCTTGCCGCGACGATACGTGACATCGGCCGTGAGTACCACGCGCGCCTGCGCATCTTCAATGCGGCTGCGCAGCGCGCCCACGCTGAACCCGGCATAAACCACGGAATGCACGGCGCCGATCCGCGCACACGCCAGCATGGAGACCACGCCTTCCAGGCACAGCGGCATATAAACGATGACGCGGTCGCCCTTCTTCACGCCGAGCGATTTCAGTCCATTTGCCGTGCGGCTGACGAAATCCAGTAACTGCCCATACGTAATCTGCTGCTCGGTACCGTCCTCACCGGCCCAAATGTATGCCACTTTATTTTTGCGTCCGGACTTCACTTGCCGATCAAGGCAGTTGTACGTGATGTTGCACTTGCCACCCTGGAACCATTCAAACGTCGGGTACTTCCAGTCAAAAACCCTGGTCCACGGCTGGAACCACTCCAACTCCTTCGCGGCCTCCGCCCAGAAACCTTCCGAATCCTCCACGGACCGCTTATATTCCGCGGCATAGTCTTTTAGTCGCGCATTTTCCACCAGTGAGTTCGGCGGGAGAAGTTCTTTGTCCCCGCGTAAGAGCTGCTCAATGCCTGCTTCAGAGTTAGCGACTGTCGGCATGACTTCTCCTCAATCCTGCGGCCGCGGCCGGCCTCTAGCGCCAGCCAATTGTACGCCGCTCCTAAAGACCTTGGCCGCAAATCATATCCCGCATATCACCTGCTGGAAATCGCGTTTCTGTTCTCGCCATCTCTTTCTCTTTTAGAATTCTCGTGTGGTCCTCAGGACCATCTCGTTTGTCACTACCTGCATCCTCATTGGCGTCGCCACAATCTTAGGCGCGCGGCTAAGGAAGGATTTGTCCGCGCCATGGCCGATGGCACGTTGTGCCGTAATGCAAAAGATCGTAGACATACTTCAGTTGGTATACTCGATATCCCATGCCCATCGTCATCTCCATGCTCCGCGGCGTCAACGTTGGCGGACACAACATGATCAAGATGGATGTGCTCAAAGCACTCTGTATTTCGCTGAAGCTGAAAGACCCGCAGACCTATGTCCAGAGCGGAAACGTGATTTTCCGTACCGATGAAAAGGACGTTGCGAAGTTGGCCAAGCGCATTCAGGATGCGATCGAAAAGAAGGTGGGGTTTCGGCCGGCAGTGATCCTCCGCACCGCAGACGAGTTGCGAGAAGTTATTGCACGAAATCCATTTGCCCGGCGCAATGGCATCGAGCCTGGCAAACTACTGGTCTTCTTCCTCGCCGCCGATCCTGGCAAGGAAGCACGGGAAAAAGCCCTGGCCATTGAGACTGGTCCCGAAGAGTTGCACATCATTGGACGCGAAACCTACATTTATTTTCTTAACGGTCAGGGCCGCTCCAAATTGCCATGGCCGAAGATTGAGCGAGCGCTGTGCACCTCAGGGACAGGGCGCAACTGGAACAGCGTGATCAAAATGCTGGAGATTGCAGAGAAGCTGGAAGCTGCAGAATAAAGCTGCGGCCAACTGCACCAATGAGAAGAACAACTTTATGACTACGAGTGAAAACAAACAACTCCTGCAAAACATCTTCGCTGAACTGGCGCAGGGCAATTCTCGTCCGCTGGTCGAAAGCATGGCTGACGATTTCCGCTGGACCGTTACCGGCAGCACCAAATGGTCGCGGAGCTATGACGGCAAGCAAACCGTCCTCAAAGAACTGCTGGCTCCGCTGCGTTCCATGATCGCGGACCGGATTAAGACAACCGCGCACCGCTTCATTGCTGAAGGCGATCACGTTGTGGTTGAGGCCCGGGGCAACAACACTACTAAAACCGGGGTGCCCTACAACAACACATATTGCTTTGTTGTTCGTCTTGGTGACGGCAAACTGCTCGAAATAACCGAATATATGGATACGGCACTTGTCACCTCAGTTCTGGGCAATTCTGCGGCTTGATCCAATTCTGCTCATTTGCTCTTAATCCCGGGCTTATGACTGAATGGCCGTTCAGTGTATTCTGTATGCGCTTTTCAAAGTTTGCTGAGGAAGCGCATGAGCACGATATCCGCAACGAGGCCCTTGAATTCGACATCGGCGCTGTCCCGAGTTCAGAGTGTTCCCTGGCTGGTCTGGGCCAATGTGATTGCATCGGTCTGCATTGCCACTGGACTTTACTGGGACATTTCCTGGCATGAAACTATTGGCCGTGACAGCTTCTGGACCCCGGCCCACCTGCTGATCCAGTTTGGCGCGCTGTTGGGCGCGTTCGGCTCAGCCTGGGTGATCATGCACATCACTTTCGGCGGCGACGCCGCAGCACGGCGCGATTCCGTCAGCGTTTTGGGCTTTCGGGCTCCGCTAGGCGCATTCATCTCCGCCTGGGGCGGCGGCGCCATGCTAACCTCGGCGCCGTTTGATAACTGGTGGCATGAAGCCTATGGGCTGGACGTGAAAATTATCAGCCCGCCGCATGTGCTGCTGGCGCTGGGGATTGCCGGCATCATGTGGGGCGGGGCGATTCTGGCCGCCTCATACCTGAACCGCGCAGAGGGCGAGGAGCGAAAGAAGCTGCAGCGCATCCTTCTGTTTATCGGCGGCTTCATCGTCATTCAGAGCATGACGCTCAAACTGGAGTACACCAACCGCGTGCTCCTGCACAGCGGCATCTCGTACCTGGTCATGAGTATCGGAACGCTCCTGCTGCTGGAAGGGCTGGCGCGGGCCTCGGGCCATCGCTGGGCGCGGACAATTATGACCGGCGTCTACTCGGCATTTGTTCTTATTCTGATGTGGTTTCTGCCGCTCTTTCCCGCGCAGCCTAAACTCGGGCCGGTATACCAGGACATTACGCACATGGTGCCGTTACCTTTCCCTATTTTGCTCGTTGTGCCCGCATTTTTTCTTGATCTGATCTGGCCGGTGTTCAAGGATGCCCCTAAATGGCAGCAAGCTCTGTTCGGCGGTGTTTCATTCACGGCGATTTTGATTGCCGTAGAATGGCCCTTTGCCACTTTTCTGATGTCGCCGGCGGCGCGCAACCGTTTTTTTGCGACCACTGATTTTCCCTACTTCGCGCTTCCCACCTCGCCAACGGTGCGTCACATTTTTGTGCAATGGGAGAGGTCCAACGGTGAATTCCGGCTCGAAATGATCCTGGCATTCGTCTTTGCTGTTCTTAGCATGCTTGTCGGAATCTACTGGGGCAACTGGCTGAAAAAAGTGAGACGGTAGGGAATCGGGAAATCGGGAGATCGGGTGATCGGAAATTCAGCCTTTGGTTTTCATCGGGAGCAAAGCCGTTCCATGAAGAAAGTTTTTCGATTTTTTTGTGTCTTGTTTTTGCCGCTCGCCAGCGCAGCCCACGTAAACAGCCCTGACGTTTACTTTGACGGCCAGGCTGGCCCCTATCATCTGCTGGTAACGTTGCGCCCGCCGGCGGTTGTTCCCGGTGTAGCGCAGATACAGATTCGCAGCGTGGCCAACGATATAAGCGACATCAAGATTCTGCCGCTGCGAATAATTGGCATTGGCGCAAAAATGGCCCCGCTCCCGGACTACGCTAAACGCTCCGCCGACGATCCCCAACTCTTTACGGGCAATTTGTGGATCATGGTGCGCGGTTCATGGAAGGTACAAATCCAGGTCACTGGACAAAAAGGCACGGCCCAACTCGATGTCCCGCTGCCCGCGGTTTCTACCAGCTCGCAACCCATGCAAATCGGGCTGGGAATTCTGCTGGCTATTCTGGGGCTGGCCCTGGCCGCTGGGCTGATCGGCATCATCGTTGCCGCCACGCGCGATGCCGCTGTAAACCCTAGCGCGACTCCCGCTCTCGCGCGGTCTAGACGCGGCCGCACTGGTCTGATAGTTGCAGTAGTTTTGGTGATTGTGGCTGTGATCGCGGGCAATCGATGGTGGGGACAAGAAGCCAGCGCCAATGCGCGACTGAATTACAAAGTTCCCGAAATGAAGCCGTCATTGCTGGCGGGCAGCCTGCTGCGTTTGCGCCTGGACAATCCCAACGAATCTGAGCCCACGCGCTTTCACAGTGAACAGCCGGACCGCATTCTTCTGGATGACCTGATCCCCGACCATGGCCATCTAATGCATCTTTTCATTGTGCGAATGCCCGATATGAAAGTTTTCTGGCATCTGCATCCGGACCAGACGCAGCCCGGCGATTTCTCGCAGAACCTGCCCATCATGCCGGAAGGCCAATACAAGCTCTTCGCAGACATTGTTCACCATACCGGCTTCCCGGAAACCGAGGTTGCTACCGTGAATCTGCCTTCGATCGCCGGCGAACCAATGAGCGGCGACGATGCCGGCTCGTTCGACCTCGCCCCTGCCGACAAAGTCGCACAACTTTCCAGCGGCTATCGCATGGTGTGGCAGCGCGAGGACCATCCTTTCAGGGCCAATCAGCCCTATTCGTTCCGCTTTCGCGTGGAAGACAAAGATGGTAAACCCGCCACCGATCTTGAGCCTTATATGGGCATGGCAGGCCATGCGGTCTTTCTTAGCATTGACGGAAATACATTCGCGCACGTGCATCCTGTAGGGTCGGTTTCCATGGCAGCGGTCAATCTGGCAGAAGGCCGCAGTCCTAAGGCCGGAATGGAAGACATGAGCCATAACGCCCCGGGGGCTGAAATTTCATTTCCTTACGGCTTTCCTCAGCGTGGCGAATATCGGATCTTCGTCCAGGTAAAGCGTGCAGGGAAGGTGGAGACGGCGGAGTTTGTGGCGAAGGCGGAGTGAGGATAGCTCAATGAACAGGGACGATCCTGCTCACATCCACATCCTTTTCCGGGATGCGTTCAACGCCGGCGATATTGATTCGCTCGTGGCGCTGTATGAGTCGAATGCTGTCCTAGTCGTCAATGGTCAGCCCGTTGCAGGCCAACAGTCGATACGAAGTGCTTATGAGAGCTTTCTCGCCCGGCGACCTCGAATGGCCCTTGAAACTCGCTCAGCAGTTATGTTCGGCGACAGTCTGGCCGTGTTGCACGGTGACTGGGTTCTCGAACCTGCTCCGGCTGAGGAAACCCGGAAAACGACGCGAGGCTTGAGCACCGAAGTGGTCCGTCGACAAGTAGATGGCTCGTGGCGATTTATCATCGACAATCCCTACACTCCGCGATAGCGTCCAGGGCTCGCTTCGCTGAATGTACCTGTCAAGATAGTCATGGATACCCCGCTTCTGATGAAAAGCGCTTTGCCATCCGCCCGCCCTCAGGAGTAGAATTTTCCCGAAATGTCCCGCTTTTTCCACGGCTTCACTTGACGGTAGTCCGGCAAACCTCCGGTCGGACGTTCATCACTGCCACTCAATCAAGCCGAAAGGAAGAAATCCATGTTGCGCAGAATTTCTGCTGTCTCGCTTTTCCTGCTGTTTAGTCTGTGCGCGCTCGCGCAAAACAAGTCGCGGCACTTTGAACTTAACTACTCCTTCAGCGTCCGTATCACCGATCCGGGGAAGCCGCTTGATGTGTGGTTCCCAGTAGCCCAGTCCGATGAATTTCAGCAGGTGAAGATCATTTCCCGCAGCGGCGACCTGCCGCTCAATGAGACCACCGAGCCCGAATACGGCAACAAGATGTTTTATGCCCACACGGACAAAGCCGATAAAGCTGAATATCACTTCAGCGTGAAATATGACGTGGTGCGGCTGGAGCACGTGGCTGCAGTCTCGATCAAGAAACCTGCATCCGATAAAGATCTCGCCCGTTTTCTGCAAGCGGACAAGCTGGTGCCAATCACCGGAACTCCGGCAGAGCTGGCAGCGCAACGAGTCAAGCCCGGAATGTCTGATTTGGATAAAGGCCGCGCGTTTTACGATTACACCTTTTCCACCATGAAGTATGACAAGACCGGAACAGGCTGGGGCAAGGGCGATACCTTGTGGGCCTGCGACTCCAAGCGCGGCAACTGCACCGATTTTCATTCGGTGTTTATCTCCATGGCCCGTTCGCAAAAGATTCCGGCCAGATTCGAAATGGGCCTTTCAGTGCCGGAAGGAGAGAGTTCCGGCCAGATTGCCGGCTACCACTGCTGGGCAGAGTTTTACACGCGCGATCGCGGTTGGTTCCCGGTGGACATCTCCGAAGCGTGGAAGCACCAGGAAAAGAAAGAATATTTCTTCGGCGCGCACGACGTTAACCGGGTCCAGTTTACCGTGGGTCGAGATGTCGAACTGCGCCCCAAACAACACGGAGAACGCGTCAATTACCTGATTTTCCCCTATGTGGAGCTGAGCGGAGAGCCCTATCCCAACGTCGCCAATGCCATCTCATTTAGCGATGTGGGGAATGAAGCTAAGCGGGCGTCACGGTAACCACATCGGTCTAAAATATAGCTGTGGCATCAGAAATGGTCCGGCGATTCTCCGAGTGTCTTCTGTGCGCGATCATTGCTGCGGCTGGAATGGCGGTCCAACATCCCGCAACGCAGCACGCGCGCGTGGAGTTGCTCTCGCGCCAGGACGCAGCTTCACCCGCGACCGATCTGCAATTGGGCGTGCATTTCATTCTTGAACCCGGCTGGCATATCTACTGGATAAACCCCGGTGACTCGGGCCAGCCGCCTGTTCTCAAATGGCAGCTTCCCGCGGGCTTCACTGCCGGTGAGATCGAATGGCCGCGTCCAGAGCGCATGCAGCCCAACCCCCAGCTAGCGGACTTTGGCTATCACGATGACGTCCTGCTGCCGGACAAAGTCCACACAGCGTCGTCCACCGTCATCGGCTCAACCGTGCGAATTGGGGTGGATGCCAAATGGCTGATCTGCCGTGAAGTGTGTATCCCAGAGCACGCACAGCTTCATCTGGATTTGCCGATGGCCGCCACCACAAAACTAAACCTGCAATCCGCGCAATTGTTTGCCCGGGCCAAAAAACTTCTGCCGCAGCCTCTGCCGCGCGGCTGGAAGGCCAGCGCTAAGTCCAACAAAGACGAATTAATATTGACCGTCGTCGCAGGCAAGCGGATTACGGCGGCGCAATTCTTTCCCCTGGATCCGGGTCAAATCGACAATCCTTCTCCACAGAAGATTCAACCTTCCACGAATGGTTTTGCCATGTCGCTGAAAAAATCCGAGCTGTTGCTGAAGCCGATCACAGTTCTGCGCGGCGTGCTGGCAGTGCCCGGCAGGCCCGCGTATCGGATTGAAGCGCCCGTGCGCCAATCGGTACAATGAATTGCTGGAACATAGAAAGGAGGCGCGATGAAAAACCTGCATCGTCTATTGCGCATGTGCGTCATACTGGCGCTGGTTGCCTCTGCATTTGCCGTCAAGGTCGGAGACCCTGCTCCCGGCTTCACCGCTGTTGACAGCAACGGCAAGCAGCAACATCTCTCGGATTACAAAGGCAAATTCGTTGTCCTGGAGTGGCACAACCAGGGCTGCCCTTATACCAAGAAACATTATGAGAGCGGCAACATGCAGCGCCTGCAAAAAGAATGGACCGCCAAGGGCGTAGTTTGGCTCACCGTGATCTCGTCTGCGCCGGGAACCCAGGGCTTTGTCACCCCGACCCAGGAAAACGACTACCTGAAAACCATGAACGCCGCGCCTACCGCTGTCCTCATGGATCCGGGTGGATCTCTGGGACATCTTTATTCGGCCAAGACCACGCCACAGATGTTTATCATCGATCCTGCGGGCACACTGGTGTACAACGGAGCTATTGACGATCATCCCACGTCCGACCAGTCGGATATTGCCAGCTCGAAAAATTATGTTTCCATGGCGTTGCAGCAAGCCATGAGCGGCAAGCCGGTGACAGACGCGGCAACGCGTCCTTACGGCTGCTCCGTCAAATACAGGGATTGAGGTCAAGCAACCCGGATGCGCCGCCTGCCGCAGGAGCTGCTGGAAAACGTTCAGGCGGAAATCGACAAGGTCGAGCGGCGGCGGTTGGCCCAAGCTGCGGCGCAAATTTCCGAGCGTTATAAATCCGGAGACATTTCCGCTCCGGCCATCACCAATGAGGCGCAGCGCGCTGCTTACCTTGCCGTCCGCCTTCCCGCGACCTACGCCGCGAATCAGCGTGTCTTTTCTGAAATCCATACGCGAGCGCCTGAAGCGCAGATTTCCAGCATTCTCGATCTCGGCGCCGGACCCGGCACCGCGCTCTTTGCTGCGAGCGAACAATTTCCAGCGCTGCAGCAGGCCACGCTGGTTGAATCCAACGATCACTGGCTCGTGCTGGGAAAAAGTCTGACCAGCAAGAGCACACTGCCCGCGGTGCGCCAGGCGCAATGGACCAGGCAAGACTTGCGTTCTGGCTTTGCCTGCGCAACGCACGATCTGGTGGTGATCTCGTATGCACTGGGCGAGCTTGCGCCGGCGGCAGCCGAAGCGGTGATCAGAAAAGCCTGGGCCTGCGCGGGAAAATTCCTGGTCGTAATGGAACCGGGAACGCCGCGCGGCTTTGCCACGGTGAACGCGGCGCGCTCGATATTCATTGCGATCGCAGCAAAGATTCTGGCTCCATGTCCACATCAGGGTATCTGTCCAATGGCTGCGGCGAGCGACTGGTGTCACTTTTCCCAACGCCTTGAGCGCACCTCCCAGCATCGACAGCTCAAAGGCGGCGCCCTCGGCTACGAAGATGAAAAGTTCTCTTACATTGTGGCCAGCCGGCTCGACGTTCCTGCAGCAGGCCCGCGCATCGTTCGTCATCCCCGCAAGCACAGCGGTTTCATTCAACTAGAGCTCTGCACCTCCTCAGCCCGCCTGGAAACGCGGACTATCACTCGCTCCAGCAAGCAGGCTTATAAAGCGGCGCGAAAAGCCGAATGGGGCGAAACATGGGACGTAACGACGTAACAGGGGACGCCCAGGATGAAACCGCCGCTGTACGATAAAGCATGGCGCTCGAAGCTATCATCTCTGTATAAGACTTGTGGTTACGATCCATTAAGCCTCTATGCCGGAAGCTATAGTTGCCATCTTCGCTAAAAGTCCTGAACCAGGTTCGGTCAACACCGGCCTCATTCCCGATCTCGGACCCGAGCAAGCGGCGGCGCTGGCAGAAGCTTTTCTTGAAGATACCGTCTCCATGGTCCGTAAGCTCGCCTGGGCCGAATGCATTATTGCCGCTACCGCAACTTTCTCCCGCGACTATTTCAAACCCGGCGAGATCTGGTTGCAGTCAGAAGGTGATCTGGGCGAGCGCCTGGAAAAGATTCTGCGTCTCGCCCTCAAGCGGCGGAAGATGGTTCTGGCCATCGGCGCCGACACGCCCAATCTTCCTCCCGCGCTCATGGAGCGTGCCCGGCAGGCCCTCACCACCGCCGACGCCGTTCTCGGCCCTTCTATCGACGGCGGCTTTTATCTCATCGGCCTCAAGGATTGTCCCGTCGGCCTGCTGGATGGCATTCAATGGAGCCATCGCAGCACTCTGGCCTCAACCACCGCCAAGCTGGAACAGTTCGGCATGAAGACAGTCTTGATCGATCCCTGGTTTGACATTGACAGCCACCACGATCTTGAACGTCTCCGCCGCCAATTGGCCGCCGATCCTTCCGCCGCGCCCCGCACCGCTGAACTGCTGCGCCAGCCGTGATTCCTTTGTGATCTCTACATCCTTTGCGGTGAAATCCTGCCTTCGCGTTTCAATTATCAATTTTGGCAATTTCGGCGATTTTGGCAATCGCTTCTGCCCCTGCCCGCCATTTTTCAACTTCTGTTGCAAACAAAGCACTTCCGTCAATCGACGCTTGGGCCTCGCTTGGGTGGCGCTTGGGCGACCCTTGCGTGGCCCTTGGGTGGCCCAAGGGTGGCCCAATCCCAAACCCAATCCCAATCTGCAGAGGGTCGCAAACCTTTCCTTTCCTTTTGGCTGATTGCTGAATGCTGATGGTTGAATGCTAGTTTTCAAAGACCGTCTTTCCCGCCACCTGAGCGGCAGGCACTTGTGACTGTCGGCATTATATCGCTTTTTCTTCGTCTTTGTCAAGAGAAATTGCAGATAGGATGGTTAACTGCAGCCTGGTCTAGCCGTTTCACCGTCCTCTGAAGGCCTGCGCGGAGAGCCGATCACACACTCGCCGAAAGTCGCGGCATCGGAATCGAATGATTTAGTTCAGCTGGCTCGAATGATGCAGGCGAGATTGGAATGAATATGACAACTTGGAAAGAACTCAACTGGTTTAAGTTTGAGGGCAGTATTTTTATTGAAGAATTCAAAGGCACCTTTACGATCATTTTTACGAGGATGGAAAGTGAGTTTCGACAGAGCCGAGATCGGCGTGACCAGGACATCTCAAATAAGCCTGACAATGAATACTTAGGCGAGGAATTGTCGTGGTCAAAAGAAAGGCTGCAAAAAGAGAGCCAGATATTGACCGCGATGATCCTCACGGTGACGTTTCGTGCGATCCAAGACCTTTTGAATGAATTGCTATATTGGAGCACGGGTCAACGAAGTGGCATAGAGAAGTTAAACCGATTGGAAGATAAATATCAAAAGGTCGGGGTTATCTTGTCTGACCAGAAGGAATTCGACATCATAAAAGAATTGAGACTCGCGAGAAATTCATGCGTACATAACTCGAACAAACCTGATAAGGAATATCAAGAATATTACCCCAAACCGCGCTGGCTAGATTCCAACGGTAATATCAATGTCTCAAAAGCACAATGGGACGAACTCATAGCACAACTCGAACTCTGGACGAACGAATTGGTGCAGCGAATGACAGAAAATCAAAAACGCGTTTACGAAGCGAAGAGAAAGACGACAACATAGGCAAGTAAATATGGAACTGAGCGATCTGTTCGACAAAGTTAACCCCAGTGTCGTTTGCTTTATTAACAAAGCTAGAACAGGCAACCAATAATCAAGGGAAGCCTGTTTTTCCACAAATCATCGGCACAGGTTTTTTGCGCATTCAGACGGAATTGCTGTTACCAACCGTCACGTTGTTGCAGCATTTAGCCGGTTCTTGCCAAAGCCAGGAACCAACGAGTCACCAATTGGTGCAATTTCATTTTACCCCGGAGATAAAGAGGGAACATGGCAAATGATCGTACATACCGTTTTGGAGTGGTATGGTCTCGGTCAATTTCAGTCTTCAGGTGCTTGGTTTGGGCAAGATGTGCCAGATGTCGGCTTCGTGCAACTCGGCGTTAAAGAAGTCCCTCACCTTGAGTTGGCGACAGAGGATTACGGCATAAAAATTGGTCTCAATATTGCGGCCATCGGATACCCGATGGGGAGATTACCGCTGACGATACTAGGTAAGTTACATCAAGCGAGTCCATTTATCCGACATGGAATTGTGAGCAGTGTATTTCCGTTTCCTACTGCACAGCCTCATGGGTTCACGATAGACATCATGCAACAAGGCGGATCGAGCGGCTCACCTATACTCGATCCAAATACAGGAAAAGTGGTGGGCTTGATGAAGAGCAGTGTGCCCGATGTGGACCATGCTTACAGCGAAACTATTTCAGTTTACAGTTGCATACGACACGAATATCAGCATAGCTGAACCCGCTCATATCATTGATGCCGGGTTGAAGGAGTTTTTGAAAATGAAACGAGATATTCCTCCCCGTGAAACGCTGGCGGAAATACGTGCCAGACACAAGGTGGAATCGCCTAATTCAGAACTCGAATGGGAAACAATCATCACCACTCAGCCCTAAATAGCCAAAATTAATTTGCTTGGTTTCGTTGGTTCGATTGGTGTTAGATGAAATCAGAAAAACTTTTCAGATAGGCGGGTTCTGTAATGGCGGCACCATCTTTGATCATTGGCGGCTGGAATACGTTCTTTCAGGAACTCACCGCTGTTGTTAATGAGCTTGCCGTTAAGCATTGTCCACTGCTGACAGATGGTTCTGGCCCTGAGCGAATTCTGGCAATCCGACGTGTTTTCGACTCGTTACCTGTCCCGACAAATGTTGTGATGCTCGATACTGAGGGCGCGGAAGTAGTTCGCAAGGAGGGCCGTTACGCCTTTGCAATCCACTATGACCTGTCACATTCTCAAACTCCACATGTCACAGATCATGGAATTGTGCCGCTCTCTGATTTCGACCGTCACCGGGTGTTGTTTCAATCTGTATTTAAGGTCGGCCCCGAATCCCTGGACGATCTTCAGGTACTGAGGTTCGATGCTATATACGGCTATCCTGATGTTCTGCACGTCACACTCTACGATCCCCGCACCAATCTCAAACAATACGCCTATGAACTATTTGACCTTCTTGGCTCCAATAACATCACGGAAGTGTTTGAGAAGCACTATGACTTCAACTCAAAATACGGTCTCCACCCAGACAGAGTCTTGAGCGAATCTGAACTGTTGCACATTGATGAAATAAACGGCATGTTCTTCGCCGGAGATCGCAGTCAGGCGATTGAAACAGCCCAAGAGCGAATTGCGGCTCTTCAAT
>JBARMK010000462.1:0-9678 GCA_049802395.1 Candidatus Angelobacter sp. | reverse complement strand
GCTACTACCAGGACGCGGTCGCCACAGAGGCTTACCTAGGCACAGCACGCGAGCGGATTTCCGTGCGCCGCCATGCGCGTCTGCTCGATTACTTTATGCACGATGGCTGCAACGCCCGGGCATGGATTTTTTTTCAACTTGCTCCCGCGGCCGGGCCCGTCGTGATCGCCAAGGGAACCCAGCTTGTGACTCATTCGACTGCGGCTCGCGGATTGCTTCCCCAGGCGCAACTCAAAGACGCGGTAAGCCAGGGCTCGCAGGTTTTTGAAACTCTGTTTGACGTCACTGCCCATCCCGAACTGAACGAGCTGGATTTCTATACCTGGAGCGATGGCCAGTGCTGTCTGCCCCAGGGCGCCACCGAGGCAACACTGGTCGATAACGGCACCAGCGGGTTGCTCAATGCCGGCGACTTGATGCTGTTCGAAGAGGTGATCGGGCCTGCGACCGACGCAGAAGCTGACGCTGATCCTTCGCATCGCCAAGTGGTCCGCTTGACGCAGGTCACACCAGGCAAGGACCCCCTGAATGGCCAAAAGGTAGTGGAGATCGAGTGGTCCGCAGCTGATGCCCTCGCCTTCCCGCTCTGCCTGTCAACCGTGATCTCGAACCAGACAGGGATCATTTCTGCTATCAACGTCAGCGTGGCTCGTGGAAACATTGGCCTCGCCGATCACGGGTTGGCTCAACCAGCATTCGGACAACTACCGGAAACCCTGCCTCCGCTTCCGCTGGCCGGTCAGCTTTATCGTCCGCAGCTTCGCAATCCGAACCTGACCTTCTCAGTTGGCTATAACGAGGCGCAAGCTCGGACGCAGCCGGTGCAGCCGGCGTCCGGCGTTCTCGTCCAGGACCCGCGCCAGGCTCTGCCAGTTATTACGCTGGCCCAGAACGGTAGTAAGTGGACTCCGGTCCGCGATCTTTTGAGCAGCGATCACAATGCTCTTAACTTCGTTGTAGAGACACAGAATGACGGTTCCGCGGTCCTGCGTTTTGGTGACGGTATTCTAGGCGCACCCCCCGCCGGCGGATTGACAGCCGCGTATCGTACTGGAAATGGCAAGGCCGGAAATGTGGGAGCCGGCGCCATCGCCAATGTGGTTGCTACTGCCGCGATCCCGCTCACCGGCATAGTGGACATTCGCAATCCCTTGGCCGCGCAGGGTGGCGCTGATGGAGAGACCCTCGATGAAGTGCGAAACTTCGCTCCATGGGCATTTCGCACGCAGGAACGCGCGGTAACCGCCGCCGATTATGCGACCGTAGCTCAACTGCATCCTGAAGTCTTAAGAGCGCAAGCGACTCTGCGTTGGACTGGGAGCTGGTACACGATGTTCGTCACCGTGGAACGGGCCAATGGCCTGCCTGTGGACGATACCTTCCGCACCACGATCAGCAACTTCCTTGAGCAGTATCGACTCGCCGGTTATGACGTGGAGATTGAAGCGCCCATCTTTGTCCCTCTCGACATCGCCTTCACAGTTTGCGTGGCGCCGGGATATTTTCGCAGTTCGGTCGAGTCAGCGTTGCTGGATGTATTCAGCAATCGAGTCTTGCCGAATGGCCAGGCCGGCTTCTTTTATCCCAACAACTTCACCTTCGGGCAACCAGTGTATCTGAGCAAGGTCGTGGCCACCGCCATGCAGGTTCCTGGCGTCAACTGGGTTGATACCAACGATGCTCCTCCGTCGCCGAATCACTTCCAGAGATGGGGGCAGGCGCCACAAGGGGAGACTGCTGCCGGGCGCATGTCTATGGCGCGCCTGGAAATCGCGCGTCTGGACAACGATCCGAGCGAGCCCGAAAACGGCAGGATCCAGTTTTTTATGGAAGGTGGCTTATGAGCGACGGGAGCACACCTAAACTCAATGCATGCGGGTGCTGCCAGGGTGAACCGGATCTTGTCACCATCAATAACCGGCCCGGACTCTCAGCCCTCCCTTACCGGATTGGGACCTACGGCCTGTTCTTCCAGCGCATGCTTGACCAGATCCACTCTTATGCGCTTCCAGATGGGCCGAACCAAGGCTCTCACCCGCTGGCTGCTCTTACCACGCGCTCTGAAGACGACCCTGCCATCGCTTTCATCGACGCGTGGGCGGTTATCGCCGACGTGCTTACGTTTTACCAGGAGCGCATTGTCAATGAAGGTTATCTGCGTACCGCCACGGAGAGACGGTCGATCCTGGAACTGGCGCGCGAGATTGGCTATGAGCTTAGCCCAGGCGTTGCCGCCAGCGCTTATCTGCAGTTTACCGTGGAGGAAATCATCGGAACCGCACCGCCGCCGTCCGTCCGCATTCCCGGAGTAAAAACGCAGACGCCCGCCGGTCCCGGTAGTTCGGCTTTCAACACGGGAATCGTCAACGTACCACAGGGGACGCAAGTGCAGAGCGTACCTGCGCCCGGCCAGGTCCCGCAAACTTTTGAGACGTCAGCGAGCTTTCAAGCGCAGGTAGACTGGAATGCGCTTACGCCGCGGCTGAGCCGTCAGCAAGACCTGGCTTTGGACAGCCAGGGCAACCTCTATTTGCTGGGCACAAGTTCCAGTTTTCCGTCGGGAGCGTCACAGCTGCAGATTTCAGATCTTTATCTGCTGAATCCTCTCACACAACTGGATTTCATGTCCGCATCCTTCCATCCTCCGCATTTCCATTCGGGGCTGATCTTTGAAAAAACAAATTTCACAAGCGGCTTGGGCTTCAGGCAGCTAACGATCAACAAGGCCCAGGCTGAAAAAGCGAGCCATATATCGGCAGTGGGTGCTGAGAGGGCCGCGAACAAAGGCAACGCTTCCGCGGAAACTACAAAAGTTGTTGGGACCGGATCGACGGAGTCAGGGTCGTCAGGTCCCACTGTTCCCGGAGTTTCCGTCAACTTCATTTACTTGCAGGGTACTTCGACGAATATCAAGACTGGCGATCGGCTGCTGCTGGTGGGCAAACAGAACACGGCCACAATGAGCAAGGTGTTCATTGTGCGCAATGTGCAAATAGATTCCACCGCCAACACTACCTTGGTCGAATTCGCCGATAGCATTGCGCTTCCCGGCTTTGCGCCCGGCTCTTTTCCCTCCACCGATCTAAAAGTAAAAAACGTGCCCTTTAATCAGGACAGTGTGGCCACATACATCCTTTCCAAGACGATCACGGAAGGTGACCTGCAAGCATTCATGCAAATGAACGGATGGAATGAAGAAAATCTGGCAACACTCGTCAATAATCCGCCTCCTGCGCCGCCGTCGGAAGAAGGCGTGTACTCATTTGGAGCTAAAGCTTCATTCTTCGGGAACAATGCCACGTTGTGGAAAAGCTTGACCAAGCCCAGCGTCGCTCTGCGGGACGATCCCTATCCTTTGGATTGGGACGCAGCCAACAACGGCGCTGGCAGATCCATCTGGACGGACTCGCAGGGGAATCCGCTGCGCGATGGTGATGTCTATCTCGACCGCGCTTATCCGCAGGTGCTCACCAATAGTTGGGTGGCCCTGGAGAGCCCGAACATTTCCGGAGACGGGGTCTTTCAAGTCACCAATATTGCCGAGAAGTCGGCGGCCGATTACAGCCTGACGGGAAGAACTACCGCGCTTACGCTGCGTTTGACTCCCAGCACCGTGGGCCTGGGTCTCGGTTCTCCGTCTGCAGTTTCCTGGAGCGCCAATCGCCTGGACGCATTCGTGGTGGGATTTGACGGAAACCTCTACCACCGTTGGTGGAACGGAAATTGGGGTGGTCCCCAGAACCTGGGCGGAGGGAAGTTGATGAACTCGCCGTCCGCAACCTCATGGGCTGCGAACCGCCTGGATGTATTCGCTGTCGGCTCAGACGGCAATCTCTATCACTCGTGGTGGGATGGCTCGAGTTGGGGCGGTCCGGAAAACCGCGGGGGCGGCAACCTTATTAATTCACCTGCGGCTGTTTCATGGACTGCGAATCGCCTGGACGTCTTTGCGATCGGCTCGGATGGCAATCTCTATCACTGGTGGTGGGATGGTTCCAATTGGGGCGGGCCGGAGCAACACGCCATCGGCAACCTTATTAACTCGCCCTCGGTAGTCTCCTGGGCAGCGAACCGTCTGGACGTATTTGCCATCGCTTCTGACGGCAATCTGTATCACTGGTGGTGGGATGGCTCCAATTGGGGCGGGCCTGAGCAACATGCCATCGGCAGCCTCATTAACTCGCCCTCGGCAGTCTCCTGGGCAGCGAACCGTCTGGACGTATTTGCTATCGCCTCGGATGGCAATCTGTATCACTGGTGGTGGGATGGCTCCAATTGGGGTGGACCGGAATACCGTGGCGGCGGCAACCTGATCAATTCTCCGTCGGCTGTTTCCTGGGCAACGAACCGACTCGACATCTTTGCCGTGGGCTCAGACGGTGATCTCTTTCATTGGTGGTGGGACGGCGCTTGGGGCGGACCGGAAAACCTGGGCGGGAGCGGAAACCTCATAAATTCCCCCTCCGCTGTTTCCTGGGCTTCCGGACGCCTGGATATTTTTATGGCCGGCGCCAGCGGGCACTGGTTCCATAAATGGTGGGGCGGAAGCTGGGGCGGGCCCGAAGATCTGGGTAACGGCAGCATTGCATTTTTTCCTGTTCGAACCACAACAGCCTGGGTGCAAAGCCAGCAGCTTGCACTTGCAAACGTGCCGGTGGTCGATGAGATTCCTGCGGGAACCACGCAGCTCATGTTGAATGACATGGTGCTGGGTCTTACTCCTGGCCAGCCGGTCGCACTGAGTGGAACGCAGTCCGATCCGCCGGGCGTGGCGGGAAACGAGATTCTCTTTCTTCAGAACATTACCCACATCGCGAGCTTCACCGTGCTGGGATTTACTACGGTTCCCGGCTTCAGTATGGGACTGAAGAATAACTACATTCGCTCGTCGGTCATCATCAATGCCAACGTCACACTGGCTACGCATGGAGCCACGGTGCAGGAAGTTCTGGGAAGCGGTAACGGCTCGCAGACCAACCAGCAATTTACTTTGAAGCGTCCTCCGCTCACCTACGTTTCCGCTCCCACGCCCAGCGGCATCGCCAGCTCTCTGCAAGTGCGAGTGAATGGACTGGAATGGGAGGAATCGCCGACGCTGTACGAGTTGACGGCGAGCGACCAGGAATACATTGTGCGCCGGGCCGATGATGGAACTCCGACGCTGACGTTTGGTGATCCGGCATCGCGACTGAGGACCGGGCAGCAGAACGTTACCGCCACCTATCGCACGGGAATTGGCCTTGCCGGTAACGTTGCTGCCGGCAGTCTATCCTTGCTGCAATCCCGCCCTCCCGGCCTGCGCGGTGTTACCAATCCTCTCCCGGCCAGCGGCGCAGCTGATCCGCAAAATATTTCTGATGCGCGCAGCAACGCGCCTCTGACCGTTTTGACCCTGGATCGAATCGTCTCTCTCGAGGACTACCAGAGCTTTACTCAGGCGTTCGCTGGAATTGGCAAGGCCCAGGCAGCGGCCATTTGGAGCGGGGAGACGCGCGTCATTCAAATCACTGTCGCAGCCGCTGATGGTACTCCTATCAGCCCCACTGACCCGCTATCCCAGACTTTGATACAGGCGATCACTCTCGCCCACGATCCCGTTCAGAGCTTTGTGGTCGCGGGCTTTCAACCTTTGGCCTTCAATCTGACTGCGGGAATTCTGATCGATCAGCCCACATATCTGCCAAGCATAGTGATGGCCAGCGTAATGGCGGCATTGACCACCGCATTCTCTTTTCCCCATCGCTCGTTTGCACAAGTCGTAACCGCGGCCGAGATCCTGGAATTGATCCAGAACGTTCCCGGCGTGATTGCCGTTGACCTCACACAGCTTTACCAGACCGGCGATCCCAATGGTCCCAGCCAGACTGAGCCTCTGCCATTTCTTCCCGCGTTGCCTGCGCGATTCCAGAACAATGTCATTGAGCCCGCGCAACTGCTGTTGCTCAACCCATTAGGGGTGACCTTGACGGAGATGACCTCATGAGTGCTGCACTTACAGACCGGCTCTATAACTTGATGCCGGCGGTTTATCGCCTGCGTGATTCCGGCCAGGGCGAGCCTCTTCGCGCGCTGCTTGCTCTCATCCAGCAGGAGTATGACGCGGTCGAACAGGACATCGCCAATCTTTATGAAAACTGGTTTATCGAGACCTGTTCCGAATGGGTAGTCCCTTACATTGGCGATCTTCTGGATGTCCGCCCCATTTACGCGGCGAGCCCCGATACATTCAGCGCCCGGGCTTATGTCGCCAACACTTTGGACTTCCGCCGCCGAAAAGGCACGGCAACAATGCTCGAACAACTTGCGTTCGACGTTACCGGGTGGCCGGCGCGCGTAGTTGAATTCTTCCAGCTCCTTTCGACCACCCAATACTTAAATCACGTCCGTCTCGGCAATCTGGCTACAGCCGATCTTCGCAATGCTGATGCGATGGAGCTGATTGGCGGACCTTTTGAGAAGACGAGTCGCACAGCGGATGTGCGCCACATCTCCAATGGCCGGGGCAAGTACAACATTCCCAGCATTGGAATCTTTCTATGGAGGCTTCAGGATTACGAGATTGGGCCTATTCCTGTTTCTCCTGCTGATTCCACCAAGGATCCCGCCAAGGATGCCACCATCAAAACCGATCTGAATGGAGCAACGCGGCAAGGTGACGCCCGGGCCGTTGCCAATCCTGCGGATGGACGCTATACGTTCAATCCGCTCGGGGCCAGCGCTCCTTTATTCAATCTGCCCAAGACGCAGCAGAACGTCACGCAACTGGCGGATGAAATCAACGTGCCTGGTCCATTGCGCCGCCGTCCTTTATATGAAGAACTCGAAGGGTTACGCCAGTCAGAGGTCGACAAGGCGCCTAAGCCGACGCTGGTCTACTTTGGCGACAACCCGATCTTCCGCATTGCGATTGACGGCGTCTTTGTCCCTTATGACCAGATCATGATCTGTGACACCAGTGACATCTCAGCCACGGACTGGCGACGTCCAGCAGCTACAAAGTCATACACGCCCACCGCCGGAGGCCCCCCAGTCACCAATAACATCCGATTGGCAGTCGATCCAGTCCGCGGGCGAATTGCATTCCCGGCCGGCGCCAAGCTACCGTCCGCTTCGCTGGAGGTTGCTTATGTATATGGTTTCAGCGCTGACATGGGAGCGGGACCCTATGATCGCTCCAACTGGCTCTCCAGTCCAACCACTGGCCCCGCCCCGTTCAATAGCTCCAACCGCTGGCAAGTCGCCGTGAGCCTGGAGCTCAAGACAGTCGCCAACACTGTATTCAATACGTTCACAGCGGCCGTCAAAGCCTGGAACAAGCAGGTGACCGGAGCAACTCCCATTCTGGACGGCGTCATCGCGGTGCTCGACAGCTCAACCTATCAGGATGATCTCAACAAGACTCCTATTACATTGCCTGCCGGTAGCCGGTTGCTGATTGTGGCAGCGGATTGGGCAGCGCAAAGGCAGTCTCCGGCGGGAACATCCAAGACGCTCGACCCCAACGGGCTACGTCCCCACTTTTTAGGCCCGATTTCCGTCAATGGTTCCGCTCCGGAGGGCAGTCCAAACCCAGGACAATTGTTCATCGATGGGCTGCTGATCGAAGGCCAAGTCGCGATTCAGGCGGGAAATCTGGGCGCTTTTGGATTGTCGCACTCAACTGTCACACCCAGCGGAGGCCTTACAGTACAGTCGGCAGCCGGAGAAACCAATGACGCTCTGGTCGTGAACCTCTATCGCTCAATCTGCGGTCCCATCTCATTTCCCACTGCTCCGATTTCACCTGCGCAACTGAACTGCGTGGATAGCATTATCAGCAGCGGACCCACGAGCGCGAACACGGACCCAGCCCTCGCTGCTCCGGGCGTCACCGCAAACATCAGCACCTCAACTGTCTTCGGAACGATCAATAGCTTCATTCTCTCCGCGAGTGACAGTCTTTTTACCGGCGTGGTTACCGCTACGAGGCAGCAGACCGGATGCGTCCGATTTTGCTTTGTTCCCGCAGGTTCGCAAACCGGACAACGCTACCACTGCCAGCCCGACCTGGCGCTAGCCAACGTGCCCAACTCCGCCCGTGCTTCTATTCTTGCCCGGGTGTCGCCGCAGTTTACGTCGGTTGATGTGGGGCAGCCAGGTTACGGGCAGCTTAGCTCCGCATGCCCGGTAGAGATCACTACCGGCGGCGATAACGAATCGGAAATGGGTGCTTTCAATTTCCTGCAACAACCGCAGCGCGCTACCAATCTACAGACGGCGCTCGATGAATATCTGCGCTTTGGGCTTGAGGCCGGCGCGATTCTGGAGACTTAACTAGGAGAGTTTATGAAAGGCGACTTTACCCGCTGGAGCTTTCGACCGAAGCAGCACTACCATGGCGTCCTGAAGCAGCAAGGCCGAGTGGATCTCGACTCAGATTGGAACGAGCAGGATGCTATTGTCGCCCACCGCGTCGAGACAGAAACCATTGATGTGATAGGCGCTTCCGGCGCGCCTCAAGGCAACGCGGGCTTCCAGGTCCAGGCCGTGAGCAGCGGCGCCAATCTGAGCATCAGCCCGGGCCGGGCGTATGTGGATGGCATCCTGTGTGAGAACGAACAGGCGAATCTCCTGATCACGGCGCAGCCCGATCTCCCGGGCTTTCAACTGCCGACAGCTTCGGGCATCTATATCGCCTACCTGGAAGTTTGGGAACGCCACATCACTTATCTCGATGACGGTAAAATCCGGGAAGTCGCGCTGGGTGGTCCGGATACGTGTACGCGCGCCAAGACGGTTTGGCAAGTGAAGCTGCAGCAAGCCGGCGCGATCGGCTCGGGCGTCACTTGCTCCACCGATGTTACTGACTATGACACGCTGACAGCCCAGAGCACTGGGACACTTCAAGCCCAAGCCCAGGCCACCGACCCTACGGGTCCATGCATGGTTCCGGCCACAGCAGGGTACCGCAGTCTGGAAAACCAGCTCTATCGCGTTGAGATTCACAACACCGGAACGGGTGATGCCGCGGCCGGAAGCGGCACAGCTACTTTCAAGTGGTCGCGCGACAACGGCTCCGTAGTCGCCTCCTGGATTTCTCCGCCCAGCGGCCAGACTCCTGCTGCGAATACGCTGTTCGTCAGCAGCACAGGCAAAGATAGCGTGCTCGGTTTTGCCGCCGGCCAGTGGATCGAACTCTCCGACGACACTCGCGAACTTAACTTTCAGCCAGGCACGCTTGTTCAACTGACCAATGTGCAAGGCCAAGTCCTCACTGTTGATCCGGGAACCGTGATCCCGTCCGGCGGTTCGCTCAATCTCGCCGATTACAAATTGAATCCCAAAGTGCGCCGCTGGGACTCCGTTAAAGCTACTCCCACCACCACCGGCGTCTGGCTCGACCTTGAGAGCGGGGTCCAGGTGCAGTTTGCCAAAGGCACCTACGCGACCGGTGATTATTGGCTGATCCCAGCGCGCACTCTAACCTCCAACATCGATTGGCCGGTAGACAGCAGCGGCAATCCTGTTGCTGAAACACCCAAAGGAATTCAGAGGCATTATTGCCGCCTGGCCATAGTGCAATATGATGGAAAGATATGGTCGCTGATTGCATCTTGTCTTCCGGTGTTTCCTCCTCTCACCGGTGACGACAAAGGAATTCATATTACTGACGTGCGTCTGGTAAAGCCCGATGCCAAA
>JBARMK010000461.1:0-6849 GCA_049802395.1 Candidatus Angelobacter sp. | reverse complement strand
ATTGAAGATGTCAAACAGAAGAACATGCCGTCATTTAAGAGCGTCGTCGTGAAAAATCTGGATATTCGTTCTGATGGTTCCCTTGAGAAGGGTCTCCCCATGGAATTCTTCGGAGCAGACATTCTTGAAGCATTGGAGATGAAAGGGAATCATGCCAGAGTTTGAGGTCACTATTGATACAAATGTTTTTGTTCATCTTTTTAATATCAAAAACAATAATGAGGACGCCCATATTGATAAGCTACTCAGCTCGCTCGTCGACCGCCGTGCAACCTTGTGCGTCGACGACAAGGGGAGAATGAAGGGAGAGTACGTTACTCACGTTGTCCCTCTTATCAAGAAGGCCTCTGATGAAACTCTAAAGGTTTACTGGTTGCGATATTTGATGGAATACAACGAATGGCATTCGATACCGGTAGACTTTGGTGACCAACTGATGGTGTCGATCAGGCGTGTGCTTGTAATTGCCGAACGCAGCGACCATGTGTTCGTTTATGTTGCGATAGGGTCGAATACCGTGCTCGTATCTAATAATGCAATACATATTACACATTATCGCAATGAGTTGAGAAAGTGTGCCAAGAAATGCGGAAGCAAAGTCAGCGACTTTTTGAGCTCACGGCAAGCAGTTGCAGCTCTATAACCAGCATACCAACTTCGGTGAGGATGACGATAGATGATACAGGGAGAGCCTGCAACGATTGATCAGCTCATCATCAGTACGCCCTATGAAGAGCCGATACAGCACTGGAAATATGACCGAGAGACGCGGCGGTTCACGCGTGAGCCGGGACGGCGGCCGGCAGGGTACGTGCGTGCCTCTGAGGCATCAAAATCCTTTGATGATCCCGGCGAATTTGTTGAGTTGCCGCTGGTGAACCAGATACGCCCGCGAGTGAAAGCGTGGCGCGAGGCTGACTATCCGGGAGCGACAGGCATTACCAAGCGGTTGCTGAAGCATTGGTATGATGCGGAAATGCGCGAAGGCCGGCGGTTTTTCTTTTGCCAGCTTGAGGCCATTGAAACTGTGATTTGGCTGGTGGAAGCACCGGAATCAGACCGCGTGGGAATTAAAGTACCGGGCGATGGCGGCGAATTCACGCGGCAATGCACAAAGATGGCAACGGGATCAGGCAAGACAATCCTGATGGCCATGCTGATTGCATGGCAGGTGCTCAACAAGGTTACCTATCCGCAGGACAAACGATATTCCAAAAACATTTTGCTGATTGCTCCCGGCCTCACGGTGCGCAAGCGGCTGGAAGTACTGGTCCCGGGCAGCTCGGGCAATTACTATGCGGAGTTTCAGATTATTCCGCCAGGCCTGGAAGACAAGCTGCGACAGGGGCAGACGTGCCGCGTGCTGCTGCGCAACTGGCACATGCTGGATTGGGACAGCGAAGAGCAGATCAGCAAACGGCGCAGCGTGGACAAACGGGGCGCGCTGAGCGATGAGGCATACGTCCGCGAAGTGCTGGGCGAGATGCACACGGCGGAAAACATTCTGGTAATCAACGACGAAGCGCACCACGCCTGGCGTGTGCCGCCGAAAGTAAAGATCGCCGGACTTTCCAAAGAGGAACTAAAGGAAGCAACAAAATGGGTGGGCGGGCTGGACCGCATTCATCGCTCGCGCGGCATTCAAATGTGTTACGACCTCACCGCAACACCATTTGCTCCTACGGGACGCAAAAGCAGCGAAGAAACTTTATTCCGATGGATTGTGAGCGATTTTGGTTTGAATGATGCCATTGAGTCTGGATTAGTGAAGACGCCGCGCGTGGTGGTACGCGATGATGGCGAACTCAACAGCAAATATAAATCCAAGTTCTACCACATCTATACAGACCCGGAAGTAAAACCAGATTTGAACCGCAAAGTAGAGCCTCATACGCCGCTGCCTGATCTCGTTGGCAAGGGTTATTACTTTTTGGGTAAAGACTGGCTGGAGACAGCCAAGAAGTGGCAAGAAGAAAAACGGGACACTCCACCGGTGATGATCACCGTGGCCAACACAACCTACACAGCCGCGCGTGTGCAGTATGCATTTGATCACAAGCGCATACGCATTGAGGAGTTGTGCGACCCGGGAAAGGTTCTGCATATTGATTCCAAGGTGCTGGATGAAGCGGAGGCTCAGATAGAGGCGGCTGAACTAAAAGCCGAGGGTCCAGCTGAAGAAACCGCTGAGGATGAACAGGACGATTCCGCAGATGAGAGCGATGCCGGCCCAAAGAAAAAGCTATCCAAGAAAGAACGAGCAGAGCTGTTGCGCAGGACTGTGGATACGGTGGGGAGACCGGGTGAGCCGGGCGCACAAGTTCAGAACGTGATTTCAGTAGGCATGCTCTCAGAAGGCTGGGATGCGAAGACCGTTACGCACATTATGGGGCTGCGTGCGTTCACATCGCAACTTTTGTGCGAGCAGGTGGTGGGACGAGGATTGCGTCGGACTTCTTATGATGATGTGGATAGAGTGACCGGATTATTCCGCCCGGAGTACGTAAATATTTTCGGCGTGCCATTTACATTTCTCCCACATGAAGGAGGCGCAGATGCTCCGCCGCCACCACCAGCTTCAGGCAAGACACGAATTGAACCTATGCCGGAGCGCCGAGCACAGCTTGAGGTCGCATGGCCGAACGTTATCCGCATTGACCACGAATACAGGCCAGTACTCTCTTTGAATACCGGTAAATTGAAGCGGTTGGTGCTGGATGTATACCAGACACCCAATATGGCGGAGTTGGCGCCGATGATCGACGGCAAGCCCGATTTTACGAAGCTCACGGAGATCACGCTTGACGAGTTGGCGCGGCGATATCGAATGCAGAAAATTGTTTTCGAAGCTGCCAGCGAGGTCTATGACCTGATGGAAAAGACCTGGAAAGGCAACAGAGAGTATTTGCTGGCGCAGTTGATACGGCTGGTGGAGCGCTACATTGAAGCAGGAAGCGTGATACTTGATCCGCCGATATTTAATGACAGTGATAAACGGCGGCGGCTGGTGCTGACGATGAACATGACGAAGATCGTCCAGCACTTGTGGGAGGCTATACGCTGCGACAACGCGCTCACGCTGGAGCCGGTATTCGATACGGAGCGCCCTATACGCACAACCAGCGACATGCTGCCCTGGTACACGGGGAAAGCCTGTGAGCACACAAAAAAATCGCATATTAATATGTGTGTATATGACAGCCGCTGGGAAGCGAATGAGGCGCTGGAGCTTGATCGAAACTATAATGTGCGGGCATGGGTAAAGAACGATCACATTGGGTTTGAGATTACGTATTCGTTTAAGGGAATCATTCATAAATTCCGTCCTGACTATTTGATTAAGCTGACAAATGGAACTACGTTGGTGCTGGAAGTAAAAGGCATGGATGATCAGCAGCAGCAAACGAAACGTGTTTTTCTGAGCGAGTGGGTGCAGGCCGTGAATACGCACGGTGGTTTTGGAAAATGGACGTCGGATGTGTCTCGGCACCCCAAAGATGTGCTCGAAATTCTAGAAAGACATAACACCGGATCGACGGCGGTTTTGTGACCATAATTCCCGTCGAAGGAAGGGCTGGAACAGACTGATAAGTGACGGGAGGTGATTGGCCGTCAGGCAGCCCAGTAGATCAACCGCCTGAGGTGCGGGACACATTTAAACGCTTTCTCATTTTTTGAATGGCCTCCACCGTGTGGCCCGTTCTGCAGGGGCACAAGTCATCTAAAAACTCCTTAAAACCCAAGTGGGTGAGCTGGTCGAGCTCTAGCTCTTCGGCGATTTCTAGCAGCTCTCGATGAAGGAAGTTCACTCGCGGTTTCGGAATGATTTCGTAAATCTCAATATAGTATGCTGTCTCAATACTGTTTAGCAGCTTTCGAAACGCAATCGATCCCTCTGTGCCTCCCCTGGCCGCTTGCCTTAGCGCCGCCCGATAACTGCCACTGTTCTGCTGCTCAAATACCGTCTTTACAATCTTGTCGTCGATCAGATCAAAGAGATATTCGGGGGGTGACGATGGCAGCGGAAGCTTGCCGGGTGTCTGCTGAGTTTTTGGCTGGCGGCCGGACAGCCGGTTTTTAGCTTCCCACAACGCTTCTCCTGTATAGATGGGATACGACCGCGGATGCTTGCGGTCTTTTGCCCAACAGGCTTTTAGATCCATTGCAAGTTCTAGCAGCACAGCTACTGTTGCTGCGCTCAGTGACTTCTTCCATCGGTGCAAATTGCCAACCCGGTTTCTTCCCATTTTGCCATCAAGGGTAAATGAAATGGAGGCCTAGAAAGATGCAGACACAAAAATGAACTTTCGTGTCTGACCCAAAATTGCGAATTCGTTAACTTTGTTCTTGCAGTGTTAGTCAGCTCAGACAACGAAACGAGTCGGTTCAGGTGAGCACAGACTGAGAAACGAGGATTAATGAAACCAGAAGATATTGCAGTAGAGGTGCGCCTGTCAGCAAAGGAAGGGCAGAAGGCCAAAGCGTTTGCTGACGTTACAATCCCGCTCGGTGGCGACGGGGTTGTCAAGTTGCTCGGCTTCTCTATTTTCGAGACTGGTGTTGCACCGCCAGGACGCAAGGGAACTAAAAAGTATTTTGAAACCGTAGCGCTGATCGGCAAAATCCGTTCGGTTGTGGATACCGCAATTCTCGCCGAATACCAGCGCCTAATAAATATCAAATGATCAAGATGGAAACAATGGCTCTGCTGCGAGGGCAGTTCGGGATCGAACCAAACAGAGCGGGCGACGAGCTTGACCACTTCTCTCGACCCGCGACGCGACGGGCACGATCCTGAGCTGCCCTGACATCAGAACACAATCCCGTGCCCTCGGCGAGACAAGAGCAAATGCTCGGAGCGGAGGTAAAGAAGTGGGAATGGAGGCTGACTCAGAGGTTCCGTCCGGGTCGCGTCTCTGCGTTGCTAGAAGGGAGGAGTGTGTCTGACCGACGGCAATTGACAGAGGCATGGGGTGAATTCTTGAGTCAGTTCTCTTGGGACTGGTTCGCGACTCTGACGTTTCGTGATGAGGTGAAGTCGTTTCGCGCTCATCGTCTCTTCGGCTATCTCATGCGCGATCTAGAGACGGCGGCAGGTGTTCCGATCTTCTGGTTCCGTTCTGATGAAATTGGGGAGTGCGGAGGACGTCAATTGCTGAAATCAGTGCTTTTGAACTGCTCGACGGACGGCGTAAGTCTTTGCCCTACTTATAGGGCACCGTTTGAGCTCATCTTTGAACGAGCAAAAGATCAGAATTGGTCGGGGAGAGAGGATTTGAACCTCCGACCCCCTGGTCCCGAACCAGGTTTTAGGCTTTTTTGAATTTTAGGGAGAAAGAGAGGGGGAAGTTTCCTGTTTTCAAAGGCTTACAAAAGCCTTTATCGGCGCAGATTCAAGGAAAATTGAAGATGCGCCGCTTGCCGCCTACCGTTCCGCCTCATCTTTGGAAGGCGGAACGGTAGCTAGACTTCGCAATCAGGCGTCCTGCTAAATTAGTTGATTTTTTTCTGTTTGATCCACCCATAGGCATTTACATTGCAGCCGCCCTTCCCAAAGGCAGCGCTCGGCCCACAATACACGTCACCGGTAATTGTCCAGCCTCTGACGACACCATTTTCATCGACATTGGCTGAATCTGCTACCAACCGAATGTTGAAGACGCCCCATTCACCGTCGCGTCCACCGACAAACTCCATGTAAACTCCACCTGGAAGTTCAGTGTTATTACCGTTTCCATTTTCGTCACCACCACAACAAGGAATCGATCCCTGATGGTAGGAGCGGTCAATTGTGTAGCCTGGATCGAGTGTTACGGTCAGCCGCCCGCTGGCGTGACATCCTTGTCCGCCATGATTGGCTTCACAATACATCCGCCCATCAGCTTTCTTAAAAGTGTTGTTTGGAGCATCAGCCGAGATCGGCGTCCCTGCGAGGGCTAATAGAACTGCCAAAATTGGAACCGGCATTTGTATTAAGTTCATTGCTCCCTCCTCTTTATCTACACAACGGAAATCAGCGAGTATTCCCTTTTGGACGGTTTCCATTCCCCCCTCTCTTTCTCCAAAAAGGACGAAAGATCCACCACCCCGCATGGCCGACCCAGGTGGTCGACCACCTGGTCCCGAACCAGGTCACAGACGTTTTTGAATTTCAGGGAGAAAGAGAGAGGGGAAGTATTCTGTTTTCAAAGGCTTGGAAAAGCCTTTATCGGCGCAGATTCAAAGAAGTTGAAGATGCGCCGTTGGCCGCCTACGGCTTCCGCCTTCAAGAAAGAATCCTGTTTGGGATGTTAATGGAGGAAGTGAAATATCACTGTTCGATCATCAGACGTTCTCGCGCCTGCCCACACCTCGCATCTTGCCTCAGTAAGATTATTGAACTCAGTATCACTCATGGGCTGTAGTGTCGATGTTATATATGTGCCGCTACGCGCATTGTTGCCTGAAACAAAGGCCGCTCCCTTTCGTTCAGAACTCAGCGTTGTCCCGACACTGATTATTGCCACGTCATCGCAATCGATGAACCAACGAATATTTTCAGTCGAATTTTCATCAAGGATAGTAAAGCTGAGAACAACGCGGTCACTCCTTTGTCGAAATTGAGTGCTAGTAGCAATTAATTGAGAAATCTGGACTCCCGATCTTACCGGTGTTTCCGAAGTCTGTGCTCCCGATCTAACTCTCGCCGGTGTTTCGGAGGTTTGTGCTCCCGACCTAGATCTTGAGTTAGCACCCGAATCCGGATCACTTTGATGCGAGTTTGATTGCTGTTCATGAACCCCATCGCTCGAAGAATTTGTGATTGCCTGATCGGAGCCAGTCACTTGAGCCCCAAATAAGCTAGCGAAG
>JBARMK010000460.1:0-7690 GCA_049802395.1 Candidatus Angelobacter sp. | reverse complement strand
CGTTGGCCCAACTTTGACTACCTGAACGCACCTAGACCTCCGGGCCAGTATCAGACAAATTGAGGCGCAAAAGTGCGCGATAACTTTCCGCTTCTGTGGCTTTTCTGTCAAGTCTTTTATGAGAGTTAACAAATCTTGTTCGACAGCACGGTGATTACCAGAAAAATCAGCCTCGCGGCCAATCAAAAGCAGCCAATCGATGCACGCTGGTTTTGGTCAGCACACCATCGAAACAGTTCAGCCTTGAGGTCAATCCAACAGTTCTGGGAGCTAAACCTTAGCCGCCTGGGCGCAACAGACCGAGTTTTCTAAAACGTCGCCGGCCATCCATGAGCGAAACTGATGCCCGCTGTACGCTCCTGCTTTCGGCACTCTGCTTTACCCTTTTACAGCGCCCACAGTGAATCCGGCAATAAAGCGGTCCAGGAAAAGATTGTAGATAAACGCGATCGGCAAGCTGGAAATCAGACACGCTGCCATCAGCGATCCCCAGAAGTAGACATCACCACGCACAAGGAAGATTGGGATACCCACTCCCACCATCTGGTTTGACTCAGGCGAGATGAACGTCAGCGCATAGACGAACTCCTGCGTTACAAGTGTGAAGGTGAAGATCACCACCGTTAGAATCCCGGAAAGAGAGATGGGCACCACCATTTTAACGAATGCACCGAAGCGAGTCAGGCCATCCACCATGGCGGCATCTTCCAGCTCTTTGGGAATCGACTTGAAAAATCCCATGAGCAGCCAGATGGAAAATGGGACAGTCACGCTGGGATAAACCAGCACCAGAGACCAGATGGTGTCCTGCAGTCCCAGGCTGGCGACCACGCGCGATAAGGGAATAAAGAGCAGGGTCGGGGGAACCAAATAGGTGAGGAAAATCCCGATTCCCAGCCGCTGTCCCCAACGTCCCGTAAGGCGGGCCAGCGCATAAGCCGCAGGGACGGACAGCAGCAGAGTAATCACAACCACAATGCCGCCGACCAGGGCCGTGTTTCCCATCCAGCGCACAAAGCGCGTTTCCGTAAACAGCAGGCGAAGGTGGTCCAGCGTCGGGGGAAGATTAAAAATAAATGGATTGCTCTCGACGTCGTAGAGATCAATGTTCTGTTTAAAGGTGGCAATCACCATCCAGTAAAACGGAAAGGCCAGCAGCACCGTAAAAACCGTCAACACAATCATCTTTACGGTTGTTGGCCATGCACTCACGCCTCCGAAGGCACGTTTAACGCCCGGCGACTGTAAATACCAGAGAAGCAATACTGCAACACCAAACTGCAGGGCCAGGTACCCGGCAGCTCGGTATTGCGATTGCGGAAATGCGTACAGGCCAATCGCGAACAGACAGACGATGGCATCTGAGGCCAGTAGAAAAAAGAGGAAGATGCGGGCCTCATTCCGACGATACCAAAGCCCGACGGCAAGCAACACCAGCACAAGAACCGCCAGCAGACGGCTTACGCCGGCCAATCCCCCAATGTGCCTTGAGAGGGTCTGCGCCAGCAGGGCCAGCGCCGAAAGAAGCAGCAGGATGCTGATGCCCGCAACGCCGCCCGGTCGTTTTTCCTCCACCAGGGTAGTCATCAGTTGACCTCCGCCCGGTGCGCCACGCGCAGCATCATGTAAGCAATCGCAACCAGGACGGGGATTAGAAACACCGAAATAGCTGCGCCAGCCGCCAGATCGCTGCCCTGAATTCCCGTTGCGAACGCCAGTGAGGGCAGGGTCTGGGTAGAATCATACGGGCCGCCCGCAGTCAGAATGTAAACCACCGTCATATCGGTAAAGGTGAAGATGGTGCCAAACAAAGTGGCCACACTGAGGATCGGCGTCATCATGGGTAGATTGATCTGGAACGTAGTGCGCCAGAAGCCTGCGCCGTCTATGGCGGCGGCTTCTGGAATCTCTTTGGGGATAGCGGTTCGTCCGGCCAGCAGAATTACGGTAGAGAACGGGATGAGCCTCCAGCAATGCACCAGCACCACTGAAGCCATGGCCAGATTGGGCTGGCCCAGCCACATGGGCGCGCTGTATGGTTTAAAAATGTGCGCCCATACCAGCACCCAGGTGATTACGCTGTAAATCGAATCCAGTATCCATTTCCAGCCAATAGTTCCCAGCGAGACTGGCGCTACCCAGGGCAGAAGGATCAGAAAACGAACGAAGCCGCGGCCGCGAAATTTCTTCTCCAGTGCAATCGAAAGTATGTTGGAGCAGATAAGCACGATGATCTGGGCGGAGATGGTGAATACAATGGAATTCTGCACCGCCTTATGGAAGCTTGGGCTTTGCAGGATGCTGCGAAAGTTTTCCCAGCCAACAAAGTGAATGTCGCCGCCGCCGATGCGCGCATCGCTGAACGCGTAAAAGAGCGCCAGTACAAAGGGCGCACCAATCAGCAGCCCAATGTACAGCAGTGCCGGGCTGAACATCGCGAGCCCTAGCAGCGGGCTTTGCGCAGAGCCAATCGATTTGATCTTTCCCTGGCCTACTGCCATGCCAGGACCCTCGCTTCGACCTTTTTCTCCGTGGTGCGATCGAAGTATTTCAAGTGCCGCTCTGGAACGGCGAAGTCATAGACGGTGCCAACTTCAAAGCTGTGTCCTAGTAAAAGCCGTGCAATGACTTTTTTGCCATCGGTCTTGCCGCCGACCAAAAGGCCGGAAAGAATAAATTCAGCGCCCAGGTACTCCACGTTTTCCACGCGGAATTTGAATGGGACCTTACTGCTCTCTTTGATTTCTTCGGCCAAACGGAAGTGTTCCGGACGGAAGCCAATAATCAGGTCGCTAACTTCGACCAGGTTCATGGGCGGAGAGCCCAGGAACGTGGCCACAAAGGTGTCCGCCGGATCGTCATAGACATCCTTGGGCGTGCCGAGTTGCCGCACGATGCCCTTGTTGAGCACCATGATTCGGTCGCCCATGGCCATGGCTTCCACCTGGTCATGCGTGACGTAAATCGTAGTAGTGCCCACTCGGCGATGAAAGCGCTCTAGTTCTTCGCGCGCGGAAAGACGCAGCTTCGCATCCAGGTTGGAGAGCGGTTCATCGAGCAGGAAAACCGAAGGCTCACGCACGATGGCCCGGGCCAGCGCAACGCGCTGCCTCTCACCACCGGAGAGTTCGCGAGGCTTGCGCTGCAACAGCGCGCCGATCCCTAGCAAAGATGATGCCCACTCCACTTTTTCCTTGTGCAGGTTTCGCGGGACTCTCTGCGCTTTCAGCGGAAAAGCAATGTTGTTGTAAACAGAAAGATGCGGGTACAAAGCATAACTCTGAAAGACCATGGCAATGCGGCGCTCACGCGGCGTGAGATCGTTCACCACTTTGCCGCCAATCAGGATTTCGCCGGCCGTGGGTGTTTCCAGGCCGGCGATCATTCGCAAGAGGGTGGTTTTCCCGGAACCCGAAGGTCCCAGAAAAACCAGAAACTCGCCTTCGTGAGTTTCCAGATTTACGTTATTGACTGCTCCAAGCTCTCCCTCTTTGAATATCTTGGTTACATTACGAGTCTGGACGACCGCCATCAATCCCCCGAGTTATTTCCATCTGTCAAAGATACGCTTGTATTCTTTTTCCGCGGCTGATGCAGCGTTCTCCGGAGTTTCCTCGCCACGCGCAACTTTGGCAAACATGGTGGGGATGACCCAGGTCTTGAAAGCCTCGTCAATCGCGGCGGACGCATAGCCGGGATAGCCCACATTGGTGGCCCAGTCCAGCACGTCTCCCAGAACGGCGTACTTGTTCTGCGGATCAGCCCGCTCGTCCTTAGCGATCTCCTGTTTCAGGTTCGGGACCACACTGGGGAAGCAAGGGAAGTTGTAGAACTGGCCGGCAACAAAGCCATCGTGGAAAGCGTCAACATAATCGATCAGGAACTGCTGTGCGCCGTCCTTGTTCTCCGCGAAGTCCCAAACAACATAACAGTTCATGACGTGCTCAGCGGCGATCCGGCGAACCGGGCCTTTCAGCGCACGGCTGATCATGATCTTCGGACCAATGGGGAGTTTTTCGCGTTCCGCCTGGCGTGTGATAGAAATGGCGTTCGCGACATAAGAAACGCGGCCAGCCAGCATCGCCTGGTTGTTGGATGGAGGCGTCCAGGTAAATACTTCCGGAGTCTCCGACTCCTCAAACAGCGCCTTCATATACTTGAGCGCTTCAATAGTGTTCTTGGAGTTGATCGTTACGTTGCCGGCTTCATCCTGCTCCGCGCCGCCAAAAGACCACAGGATCGCCCGCATCGCCATGCTGGTATCAAGTTCCTGAGAAAGTCCCAGACCGCACGGATGGCCATTCTTATCTTTGATTTTTTTGGCGCCGGCTCTCAGATCATCGTAAGTATCCGGTCCGTTGGGGAAGCCAGCTTCCGTCCACCAGTCCTTATGCCAGTTGCCCGGATCGGGAGCGTAGGAATCGGAAAATGCATAGTACTTCTTAGTTTTGGGATTGTAGGTGGATTTATGCGCGAGATCGATCTTCTTGCCGTGCTTCTTTTCCACCTCCTGGTACACATGGGTCATATCGATGACCTGCTTCTCATAGGCTGCCGGCGGCGAGAGGAACATAAAAATGTCGTGCCCCTTCTTTGCCTGCGCCTCGGCTGCGGCCCTGGTATTCAGATCCACCAGGTTGATGTTGTCGACAATCACATTGGTATTGTGTTTTTCGCCCCATTGTTTGGCGAAGGTCCCATTGAACCAGGTATCGTAAGCGGGAACAAAATGGCTCCACTGCAGGATCTTGAGCGTTTTCTGCTGCGCCGCGGCCCGCTCAGGAAACAGAAATGCAGGCCCGAACGCTCCCGCAGCAATGCTGCCGGCCCCGGCGATTTTGATGAACTCTCTTCGAGATACACCCTTGCCCTTCTTGTCATCCTTCATAGTGCCCTCCTCAGTTCCTTCAGCGACTGTCTCTTCAATTCGAACGTCATCTGAACTCTTGCCCTGCTTCAGCGCTCTTCACCAAAGCGCTTCACGTCTTCCGGAACGTCTTTCTTCACTACCGGACGATCCCCCTGCACCATTACGCGTATCTGTTCTACCACGTCAGGGTTGGCCAGCGTAGTCACGTCTCCGGTATCCATCTGGTTGGAAATTGCCGCCAGAACACGACGCATGATCTTGCCTGAGCGTGTTTTGGGCATGTCCGGCACAACGTGGACTTTTCTTGGCCGCGCAATCTTGCCGATCTGGTGTTCAATGGCCTCGGTTACGGCTTTTTGGACCGCGGCGGCATTCTGCGCGCCCGGCTTCAATGAGACATAAACCTCGGGCACTCTGCCCTTCACTTCATCAACCACCGGGATCACGGCTGCCTCAGCTACTTCTTTTACAGTCAGGCACGCAGACTCCAATTCTTTGGTTCCCAAGCGGTGTCCAGCTACGTTAATCACGTCGTCCACGCGACCGAGAATTCTAAAGTAGCCATCCGGCGCCTGTACCGCGCCATCGCCCGCGAAATATGGCCAGTCATGCCAGTCTTTGCTTTTTGGGTTTTTGTTGTATTTGCGATAGTATTGCGCTACAAAGCGGTCGCGATCGCCCCATATGGTCTGGAATATTCCCGGCCAGGGATTGCGAATGCAGATGTTCCCTGCCTTGCCCGAGCCGCCCTTAACCTCCTTGCCCTCTTCATCGAAAATGACGGGATAAATTCCCGGCAGAGCGGGGCCAGCGCTTCCCGGTTTCATAGGATCCATGGCTGGCTTGGTGCTGCAGAGAAATCCACCGGTTTCCGTCTGCCACCATGTATCTACAATGACCGCTTCACCCTTGCCCACCACTTCGTGATACCACTTCCAGACTTCTGGTTCGATGGGTTCACCCACGGTCGTCATGTGCTTGAAATGGTAATCGTATTTCGCGGGCTCGTCGGGCCCGGCCTTACGCAACATGCGGATTGCCGTGGGAGATGTGTGGAAGATATTCACGTTCAGGCGCTTGGCCACACGCCACGGACGGCCGGCATCAGGATAGTTGGGGACGCCTTCGTATAAAACACTGGTTGCGGCCAACGCCAGCGGCCCGTACACAATGTAAGAATGGCCGGTAATCCAGCCGATATCCGCCATGCACCAGTAAACATCAGTCGGATGAATATCCTGAATGTATTTTGACGTGCCGGCAACATACGAGAGATACCCACCGGTTCCGTGCTGGCAGCCCTTTGGCCTTCCCGTGGTGCCGCTGGTGTACATTAAAAAGAGCGGCGCCTCTGACACCACCGGCACGGGTGCAACGATCTGGCCGGCATATTTCTTAAGCAAGTCTTCGACAAAATAATCGCGGCCATCGACCATTTTTATCTTGGAGTGGTATTTGCCGGCCTCGCGGCGCCATACCAGCACCTTCTCGATGGTGTGGTTTTCATTCTTGGCAGTGGCCACTGCGATGTCAGTTTTTTCCTTGTGGTCAGTCATGGTGCCGCTGCGGTAGTAACCATCAATCGTAACCAGAACCTTACTTCCTGAATCAGCGGCGCGCATGCCACAAGCTTCCCCGCTGAACCCGCCAAAGACTACTGAATGAATCACGCCCAGGCGGGCGCAAGCAAGCATGGTGATGGGCAGTTCAGGAACTACCGGCATGTGAATGGTGACGCGGTCTCCGGCTTTCAATCCGGCAAAATCGCGCAACAACGCCGCCATCTCATTCACACGGTAATACAGTTCCTGATAGGTAATGGCAACCGGCGGAGCATCTTCCGGTTCGCCGACAAAAATGAATGCGGCTTTATTTCTGTATTTTTCCAGGTGACGGTCGACACAGTTGTAACACGCGTTGAGTTTGCCCCCGGTAAACCACTTCCAGAAGGGGGCATCGCTAGTATCAAGCGTGGTCTGCCAGTATTGGTCCCAGGTCAGCAGATCAGCATATTCACGGTAGCATTCGGGAAAATTCTTCTCGCTGAAGCGCTCGTTGACCGCCGGATCTGTCAGATTGGCCTGGCCCACAAACGCCGAACTCGGGTGGTAATATTCCTCTTCTTTCCAATGGACGGCGATCTGCGCCTCATTGACCTCTGTCTCTTGTTCTTTTTCGTTCATTACGCGAGCGTCAGCCATGCCTTGACCTCTTGATTTCAAATTCGTCGAGGACTCGCAAGGGCCCATGGGGATGGGGCCGCAATGACGTGCGGGTGGCAACGGCCGCCACCGCCAGTCCGAAACAGATTATCCTACACCTGCGCTGCTATCTGTGTGCAAGCGCGGCCTAACCTTCGTGTCTAGTCTCCAATGGCTGGATGGGCGCTCACCTCAGCCCAGATCTTTGTGTCTTTGGTCTCTCCAATCATGAACATGCCCACAAAGAAAGTAATGAGGGCCACGGCGATGGGGTAAACCAGGCCCATGTAAATCGAGTGCTCCTTAATCCAGGGATTGGTGCTCGTCGCGGCTGCGGCCACGATTGCAGTTGCAATGAGAGGCATGAACCCGCCAAACCAACCATTACCAATGTGATACGGGAGCGACATGGAGGTGTAACGGATTTTGGCAGGGAACAGTTCTACCAGGAAGGCGGCGATAGGGCCGTATACCATCGTGACGTAGATCACTTGAATCGTGACCAGCAGCACCAACATAGGCATATTGACGGGATTAGAAAACTTCTTCATCCCGGCATAAAGAGGATAATACGTCAGCGCCGCCAGCATGCATCCCCAACAAATGATCTTCATTCTCC
>JBARMK010000459.1:0-17627 GCA_049802395.1 Candidatus Angelobacter sp. | reverse complement strand
GGACAAAGGCGACGATCTGAAGGTCCGCAAGAACGCGATTGCAATTCTCAACCGGCTCGCCTCCGCGCAACCGCAACATCCCGGGGCGGTGCATTATCTGATCCACGCCGCGGATACGCCGGAGCTTGCGCCGGAAGGCCTGGCAGCGGCGCGGAGTTATGCGCAAATCGCTCCGGACTCTTCGCACGCCCTACACATGCCGTCGCATATTTTTGTGCGTCTGGGATTGTGGCCGGAGTCGATTGAGTCCAATCAGGCAGCCGCCATCGCCGCGGCGAAAGCCACCGAGAACCACTTGGGCGATGCCCACTACCAGTTTCACGCAATGGATTTCCTCGATTACTCGTATGTGCAGACGGGCGAGGAAGGCAAAGCACGCCAGGTGGTGGCAGATCTGGATAAAGTTCCAGGAGCCAGCGCCGGGGTAACCACGAACATGCGGATCAATCTGACAACCCGCAATCTGCTGGAACTGCATCACTGGCAAGAAGCGTTGGCTCTTCCGGCGGAAGGCCACCCGCGCGAAAAGCAAGCGATTCTCCTATTGCACACCATTGCTGCGGCTCGCACCGGCGATCGCAAGTTGGCCGAAGACAGCTTCAAGAGCCTGAAAACCGCCTTCAAACAGGCTCGCCACAAAGACGAGCAACTGGAGAACTATAGCCGCCAGATTGCCGCAAGCTGGGTGGACTACGTGAAGGGCAGGCACGATAAGGCCATTAAGAGCATGCGTGCCGCTGCTGACAAGCAGGATCGCGACGATCCCGGTTTGTTCGGCGTGACCGCGCGGGAGATGCTCGCAGATATGCTGATGGAACTTCATCGCCCGAAGCTCGGACTTGCCGAGTACGAAGCCGCGTTGAAACTGGCCCCCAACCGTTTTAACACCTTGTATGGTGCGGCCGCCGCAGCAGAGCAGGCAGGAGATGCCGGCAAGGCAAAAAACTATTACAGCAAGCTGCGAGACAACTGTCCGCCACAAGCCGACCGCGAGGAACTGCGGAATGCCCGTGTAGTTGCCGCCGGTGGTCAGTAAAGTCTCGGGGTCACTTAAACCAGTTTCGCGCCAACTCGGCTTCTTCATAGATTGAGCGCAGCGCAAGCCGCGTCTCATTCACAAGCAGGGAGCAGCCCACGGCGAGGCCGGTAAATCCCACCGTGCCGGCCACAAAGCTGATCGTCACAATCGCTTGAAACACCCAGTGATATTTCGTGGACACGGCGCTGGCGCCAAGTATGGAAACCACGCTGGCGGAGGCAAAACAGCCGATCGCTCCATAAAAGAAGCTCATTGCCCGCACCAGCAAAGCGCCGCGCTGCTCCAGCCGGCCCAGATGGCGCACCCACAATTGGCGGGTGGCTGGATCAATCTCTGCCCCGTGCAGGTCTTTCACCAGCATTCGTGTACGGTCTACCACGCGCGCCAGCCGGTTTCCTGTTCCCAGCGCCAGCACCGACGATGCATTGGTGAAGACTGCGGGCGCGGCGATAAGCGTGAGAACCGCAAAAGGGCTGTCCGAAACGGGCGTGATCATCGGGTAATTGTATGCCCCTCTCGACTCAGCATGGGAAGAGCTGCTGTCGCCTGCTCCGTCCAGCGATGTTCATGCGCCGCCAACTCTGAGAAGCCCTGTCTATGCGGCCTTGCGCCGTGACTGCGCCCGTCCCCCCCACTCGTAGCTTTCACTTCATGGGCCTACTTTTTTCCCCGAGAATATATACACTCACGTATTAGACAACCAGAATGCCCAGTCTTTATCCTTGCATCATGGCCTTTGCATCAATTCGCCTGGTCACTTTTGACTGCTATGGCACGTTGATCGACTGGGAAAGCGGTATGCTGGCCGCGATGCGTCCCATATTTTCCCGCGATGGGCGGACGGTTCCTGACCCGCAACTTCTGGAGCAATACGGAGAGATTGAAGCGGAGCTCGAATCCGGCCCGTATCTGGCTTACCGGCAGGTGCTTTCACTCGCAGCACAAGAGATGGGACGCCGTCTGCGTGTGCCGATATCAGAACAACAGGGAGCGGCCTTTGCCGAGTCTTTGACGCGATGGCAGCCCTTTCCCGATACGGTGACCGCTTTGCAATCGATGGCCGGAAAATTCCGCCTGGGAATTATCTCTAACGTCGACGACGATCTATTTGCCGAAACGCGAAAGAAGCTGGGTGTGGATTTTGATTTTGTTGTAACCGCGCAGCAGGTACAGAGTTATAAACCCTCATTGCGAAATTTCCAGGAAGCCATGCGCCGCGGCTGCGTGGAGACGGGCCAGATTCTGCATGCAGGCCAGAGCCTCTATCACGATATTGCTCCGGCAAACGCGTTGGGCATCAGCAACGTATGGGTCAACCGGCCCTCGGTCCGGCCGGGATCGGGGGCGGCCAAGCCCGCCGTGGCCCAACCAACGTACCAAGTCCGCAGCCTGGCCGAGCTGGCCGAGTTGCTAAACGCTGCGGGTGGTTGATTTCTATAGTGTGGGCTGTTTGGGGAACAACATCGGCTCCAGCAACACCTGCCGGGTTTCTTCCGACGTTAGGCGCTCGTCTGCGGAATAGAATTCCACTGAGCCCGTCCGTGACTGACGCATGGAGAGCATGCCACCCTCCGGTATCCCGGCGCTT
This sequence comes from Candidatus Angelobacter sp., assembly GCA_049802395.1. Taxonomy (GTDB): domain Bacteria; phylum Acidobacteriota; class Terriglobia; order Terriglobales; family Acidobacteriaceae; genus Angelobacter. Next base: position 15,000 of record JBARMK010000459.1, on the reverse strand, counting down.
CGCTGGCTCAACGTGGAATATCCATAGCGCACGGTGTGGTTTTCAAAGTCAGCGGTAAGCGTAATCTCAAGGCCAGACGCACTGTTGCGGACCCGGAAGCAGTCGTCTCCGTCTATGTCGAAGTCGGCGCCAGCGTTTTGCGCATTGAATTCGGCCACATCGGAGCGCAATTCCTCGCCCAGTTTGAGCCACCGTTCCCGCGCGGCCGCGGCAAACTGGTCTTCGCGGGTCGATTGGTCTTGGGATGATTTGCCGGAGTTCTGGCGAAAGTGGTTTTGTATCCAGCCCATGGTCATTGGATGAAGTCCCACGGGAAGCAGATGGCCGGACAAGCCTGCCGCGAGACCGGATACTTTGCCAGACTGCATTATGCCTGCTGTCGATCGCTCGCCCTGCCGGTATAAAACTGCCGCAAAAATGGCACGCAAAATCTCATTGATATATCGTATTCAGATATGGTAACATTTCTCCGAAAAATATAAAGACCTGTCCTGGTATCCGCTGTCCCGGGTGCCCCTGAATCCAGGACTTGCAGCTGGGCAAGTTCATCTGCAGAGCTTGGCTGTGCACATAACAAAAAACGCTACATCCAGTGAGGTTATGAACAAATGGCCGCATTTTCTTTTCTGGACCGCAACCGCTCGCTCGCCGGGCCGGGATTTAGCCGCTGGCTTGTTCCTCCGGCCGCACTTTCCATCCACCTTGCTATTGGTCAGGCCTACGCCTTCAGCGTGTTCAAGAAGCCGCTGAACTACCTGGTCCACGTTTCCATTGTGGGCGGCGGACTCAAGGCCCTCCCCGGAATTGACAGCCCGAATCTTGCCGACTGGAAGTTCACGGACCTGGGTTGGATCTTCAGCCTCGCCATTGTTTTTTTGGGGTTGTCTGCCGCGGTGTTTGGCAAATGGTTGGAGAGAGCTGGTCCGCGCAAGGCGATGTTCGCCTCCGCCATCTGTTTCGCCAGCGGATTTTTTATCTCCGCTCTCGGTGTCCACGTCCACCAACTCTGGCTGCTTTACCTCGGCTACGGCGTGATTGGCGGGATTGGCCTTGGCATCGGCTACATCTCACCGGTTTCCACGCTGATCAAGTGGTTTCCTGATCGCCCGGGGATGGCGACGGGAATGGCGATCATGGGTTTTGGCGGCGGCGCGCTCATTGGGGCTCCGCTGGCCAGAAACCTGATGGACTATTTCCGTACGAACTCTGACCTGGGTGTGGAGAAAACATTTCTGGTGATGGGCGCCATTTATTTTGCCGCTATGATGTTTGGCGTTTTCACGATCCGGGTTCCGCAGGAGGGCTGGAAGCCCCAAGGATGGGTCGCGCCTGCTAAACCGAAGGCGCTGGTCACCGCCCACAATGTTGAAGTCAACGCGGCCTTCGGAACTCTGCAATTTTGGCTGCTCTGGATCGTACTCTGCATGAATGTAACTGCCGGAATCGGGATACTGGAACAGGCGTCACCCATGATTCAGGAGCTGTTCAGGGGCAGAATTACCGCTGGCGCAGCGGCGGGCTTCGTGGCGCTGCTCAGCTTGTTCAATATGGGTGGGCGCTTTATTTGGTCCAGCGTCTCTGATTACATCGGGCGTAAGAATACCTACTATGTGTTCTTTGTGCTGGGCGCGATTCTTTATTATCTCGCGCCGCGTACAGGCGTAAGCGGTCTCAATAGCATTCCTCTCTTCGTTGTGATTTCCGCCGTGATTGTCAGCATGTATGGCGGCGGCTTTGCCACCGTCCCGGCATATTTGCGTGACCTGTTCGGGACCATGGAAGTAGGCGCCATTCATGGACGCCTGCTCACCGCTTGGTCGGTGGCCGGAATCTGCGGGCCAGTGCTGGTGAATTACATCCGCGAGTATGAGAAAAACCATGGTGTCCCGCTCGCTGATTCTTACTCCACTGTTCTTTATGTCATGGTGGGATTGCTGATTGTAGGTTTGCTGGCCAATGCGGCGGTAAAGCCAGTGAGCTCCGAACACTGGTACAAAGCCGAAGACGTGGGCAAGAACGTTGTAACAGCCTGATTACCACCTGACTATCGGCCAAAAAGGAGCAAGACATGGAAGATCAAGTTAAGAAAACGCCTGCGGCGCTGGTGCTGCTGGCATGGCTGTTTGTCGGACTTCCCTGGACGTGGGGGGTCACTCAACTCTGGAAAAATGCGCAAAAGCTCTTTCAGTCTCCGCCGGCAGCAACTGCGCCTGTCACCCCGAGCAGCAAGTAGGCTCTATGGAGATTTTGACCTTTTGACCTGCGGGACCAGTGTGCTGGGTGCGGCATCGGGCCGTTACGCAGCACCACTGTTTGCGCGCTAAAAGTGCTACGATTCTCATAGCATCAATTTGAGGGCATTATGCCTGTTCCTTCGAAAGCCCGTCTGACCCAGCCGCTGGTGCGCGACAATGGCGGACATCGTCCCGCCACGTGGGATGAGGCCATGGACAGTGTGGCCCAGGCATTCCGCACTTCCATCGCAAAGCATGATCCGCGCGATTTCGGCATGTTTAGCTGCTCTAAGACCACGAACGAGCTGAACTACATTGCGCAGAAGTTTGTCCGCACGGTGATGGGAACGAACAACATCGATAGCTGCAACCGGACTTGACACGCCCCCAGCGTCGCCGGTCTGGCGGCGGTCTTCGGAGCGGGCGGCGGCACCAGTTCTTATCGTGAGAGCGAAGAAGCGGACGTAATTCTGCAATGGGGCTCGAACGCCCGGGAGACACATCCCATCTTCTTTCATCACGTTCTTAAAGGCATTCACAACGGCGCAAAGCTCTTTGTAGTGGACCCTCGCCGCACCAGCTCAGCACAGTGGGCGGACACGTGGCTCGGCCTGGACGTAGGCTCTGATATTTCCCTGGCTAATGCGATGGCCCGCGAAATAATCGCCGCAGGTTTGGCCAACACCAAATTCATCGAGCATGCCACCAGCGGCTTTGCCGCCTACCATGAGCACGTGCAGCAATACACGCTGGAGCGCGCGGAGCGCGAAACTGGCCTGCCAGCGGAGGCAATCCGACGCGTGGCGCATGCCTACGCTACCGCTGAGCGCGCGCAGCTCTGCTGGACGCTGGGCATCACGGAGCATCACAATGCGGTTGATAACGTTGTGGCACTGATCAACCTGGCTCTGCTCACCGGCCACGTAGGACGTTACGGCAGCGGTGTCTGTCCTCTGCGCGGCCAGAACAACGTGCAGGGCGGTGGCGATATGGGTGCGATCCCCGACCGGCTGCCAGGTTTTCAGCATGTTGAGAATGACGCGCTGCGGGCCAAATACGAGCAGCTCTGGGGAGTGAAGGTCCCGCAGCACCGTGGCTGGCACATCAGCAGCATGCTTGATGCCATGGAGCGCGGCGAACTCACCACACTTTATGTCCTCGGAGAAAATCCTGCGGACTCGGAAGCCGATCGTCATCGCGCGCTCAAATTGCTGGGCGGACTGGAATTCATGGTGGTGCAGGACCTTTTCTATACCAAGACGGCGGAGCTCGCAGACGTAGTCCTGCCTGCGACGGCGGGCTGGTGCGAGAGCGATGGCACTGTAACCTCAAGCGAACGCCGTGTGCAGCGGGTCCGTGCTGCCGTGCCGCCGCCGCCGGGTGTGCGTGACGATACCGAGATTATCTTCGATCTGGCCCGCAGGCTGGGGCATAACTGGGGCGAGCCGAAAGCCGAATACATCTGGGACGAGGTCAGGAAGCTGAGCCCCATGCACGGCGGCATGACGTATAAGCGGCTGGAAGAACTCGGCGGCATCCAGTGGCCTTGCTACGATGAATCACATCCGGGTGAGATCTTTTTGCATGGACGTTTGTGGCACGATCCTTTGATCGGACCACGCGCCCCTTTTCACGTTGTGGACCAGGAGCCGCCGGTTGACCACCTTGATGAGCAGTTTCCCATCCGCTTGACCACCGGGCGACGCCTGGATTCCTACAACACCGGCGTCCAGACCGGAGCGTACTCATCGCCTCTCCGCCACGGAGAATCGATCGATCTTGCCCCGGAAGATGGCCGTCATTACAACGTACGTGAAGGAGAAAGAGTTTGCGTGAGTTCGCGTCGTGGTTCCGTGATCGCGCCGGTGCGCTTTGATCCTGGATTGCGCCCTGGCCTCGCTTTCCTCACTATGCACTTTCCTGGCGAGGTGGCCACGAACGATTTGACTATCGATGCCGTAGATCCCAAGTCCGGAACGTCAGAGTTTAAGGCCACAGCCATTCGTATCGAGAAATGCAGGGAGGACTGATTTGGACCTTCATCTGACCGAGGCGCGTGCCACAGCAGAAGAGCAAGCGGCGGTCGATTCTGAATTGGGCGCGCCGGAATCAAGATGGGAAGGCGCAGCGCGGCAAATAGATGATGGGCGCGTCTCTCTTGGCGGAACTGAAGATATAAATTCGCGGCGGCATCTGCTGCTGCCGGTGCTGCATGCCATCCAGGCGCAAATTGGCTGGATCAGTCCGGGCGCGCTGAACTATGCGGCTATACGATTAGGAGTGCCGCCGGCCGAAGTGCACGGCGTGGCGTCCTTCTATGGCATGTTTTCGCTCACACGGCGGACCGCCATGGTAGCGCACGTGTGTGATGACATTGCGTGCCTCACCCATGGCGCAGAGCACCTTTGCGATCGACTCGAAACACGGCTGGGTGTTGAAGGCGTGCCTTGCCTGGGAGGTCGCGCGACCTGGCTGCGCAGCAATTGCCTGGGACTATGTGAGCGCGCGCCTGCGGCTCTGGTAATGAAGGCCGGCAAGCGACCGCAAGAGCGCGTTCTGGCGCCGGCAACTCCTGATCGCGTTGAGTCGCTTTTACGAGATGCCGCGAATGACTGCATGCCAACCGCTCCAGACGTCCTCAACCCACAGCTCTCGGTTCCACAGGAAGGATCGCGGAAGCTGCTCCTTTTGCGCCGTGTGGGCAAGAACAACGCGCCCAAGCTGGATGGCTATCTGCGGATGGGCGGCTATGAAGCGCTGCATAAGGCATTTGAACTGGGCGCGGAAGGCGTGCTGCGGGAGATGGCAGCGTCAAAGCTGCTGGGGCGGGGCGGAGCGGCATTCCCTGCGGCGAAGAAATGGGAAGCGCTGTATCAGCAGCGGGAGCTGCTCAAGAGCGACCCAAGCCGCAAGCATTATGTGATCTGCAACGCGGATGAGTCAGAGCCTGGAACATTCAAAGACAGGATCGTCATGGAAGGCGATCCGTGTGCCGTGCTTGAAGGCATGACGATTGCCGCGCTGGTCACCGGCGCAGAAAAAGGCTTCATCTACCTGCGGGGCGAGTACCCATTGGCCGCCGAGCGGATCGGAAACGCTATTGCAGCGGCGCAGCGTGACGGTTTTCTGGGCGAGAACATTCTGGGCCGCGGAATGCGCTTTGACATCGAGCTTCGGCGTGGCGCGGGAGCTTATATCTGCGGCGAGGAGACCGCTCTGTTCAATTCCATTGAGGGCCATCGCGGGGAGCCGCGCAACAAACCGCCGTTTCCCACGCAGGCCGGCCTCTTCCGCCAGCCGACCGTAGTTAACAATGTTGAGACTCTGGTCAACGTCCCGATCATTGTGCGTGACAGCGGCGCGGCTTATGCGGCGATTGGCACTGAAAATTCTTCCGGGCCGCGGCTTTTCTGCCTTTGCGGACACATCAGCCGTCCCGGAGTTTATGAAGTGCCAATGGGAACCACGCTGCGCCAGTTGATGGCGCTTGCAGGCGGAGTCGCCGGCACCGGCCGCTTACAGGCAGTGTTGCTGGGCGGAGCCGCAGGCACGTTTGTTTCGCCGAAAGAGATCGATGTCCCGCTCACGTTCGAGGGAACGCGCGCCATAGGCGCCACGCTGGGTTCGGGAGTGGTCATGCTGTTCGATGACAGTGTTGATCTAAAGAAAATTTTGCTGCGCATCGCCGCATTCTTCCGCCATGAGACCTGTGGCCAATGCGTGCCGTGTCGAATCGGCGTGGTAAGGCAGCAGGAGGCGTTGCAGCGATTAACGGAAGACCGCGCGATCGGCTCCAAAGAGGACGAGATCGCCATGCTGCGCGAAATGGGGCAGGCCATGCGCGATGCCTCAATCTGTGGGTTGGGACAGACTGCTTCCAGCGCTCTGGAGTCAGCGCTGTTGAGATGGGACCTATTTTCATGAAAGATACGTTCATGAGCGAGAAGGCCGCAGCAGAGCAGGAAGCAGCGCCCACGCCACTGATACCAATCCCTCGCGGACCGGTCCCACAAGCGCCGCCGGAACGCGAGCGTCGCATGGTGGAGATCGATATTGACGGCCAGACGATTTCGGTGCCGGAGGGTTCCACTATTCTGGAAGCCGCGCGCAAACTCGATATTGATACGCCAACGCTCTGCTTCCTGGAGAGTCTTACTCCGGTCAACGTCTGCCGGGTATGCGTAGTGGAGTTGGCGGGATCGCGCACGCTGGTTCCGGCGTGTTCGCGCAAAGTTGAGCCCAAAATGCAGATCAAGACAGACTCGGAGCGTGTGCGCCTGTCGCGTCGCATGGTGCTGGAGTTTCTGGCTTCGTCCGTGGATGTCTCCACCGCGCCGCAGTTCGCGGCTTACATGGAGCGCTATGGGGCGCGGCCGCAGCGCTTTGGAGCGTCGGCCGAAACGGTGAAGCAACCGATCAAGATCGATAACAATCTATACGTGCGCGATTACTCGAAGTGCATTCTCTGCTACAAGTGCGTGGAAGCGTGTGGCGTCGATGCGCAGAATACCTTTGCCATTGCTGTGGCCGGACGCGGATTTTCGGCGACGATCGCCACCGAATTCGAGGTTCCACTCCCCGAGTCCGCCTGCGTTTACTGCGGAAACTGCATTGGCGTCTGTCCCACGGGCGCGCTGATGTTCAAAAGCGAATTCGATATGCGCCAAGCGGGCACATGGGACGAATCGCGCCAGGAGCAGACGACCACCGTTTGTCCTTACTGCGGCGTGGGTTGCAACCTGACTGTGCACGAACAGGACGACAAGATCGTGAAAGTGACATCGCCGCTGGACCATTCCGTTACTCACGGGAATCTCTGCATCAAAGGCCGCTTCGGCTGGCAGTTTGTGCAGATCGAGCCGGCAGAAAACAAGAAGTAATAATCCCTATCAGCTGCGCCGATGCTTGAAGGTACTTTTGCCTTGCGTGTAATCGGAGACGACCTGGCCGCTGCCATAAAGCTTGTATTTATACGTGAGCAGGCCATCCAGCCCAACCGGGCCGCGTGCGTGCAGCTTGCTGTTGCTGATTCCGATTTCAGCGCCCAGGCCGTAGCGGAAGCCGTCAGCAAAACGCGTTGAGGCATTGTGAAAGACGCTGGCGGCGTCAACTTCATCCATGAAAAAGTCGGCGGCGTTCTGGTCTGAAGTAAGGATGCTTTCTGTATGGCGTGAGCCGTAGCGGTTGATGTGGTCGATGGCTTCCTGCAAGTCGCGCACAACTTTTACCGTGATCTTCAGGTCGCCATACTCGGTGCGCCAGTCTTCTTCGGTCGCGGGAACTACATGCTCTCCTAATTCACGCGTTCGCGCACAGCCACGGACTTCTACCCCGGCGGACTGCAATTGCGAAATCAGCGAGGGCAAAAATTGCATCGCAAGCTCCTGATGGACCAAAACCTTTTCCACGGAATTGCACGCCGCGGGATACTGCACCTTGGCGTCAACGATGACGTTCCGGGCCATCGCGGGATCGGCGGCGGCGTCCACGTAGATGTGACAGATGCCGCTGCCGTGGCCAAGCACGGGAATACGGCTGTGCTGGAAGACAAAATTCACGAACTCAGTAGAGCCACGCGGCACTACCAGATCGATTTCGCGCTCGAGTTGCAATATCTGCATCACCTCGGCGCGGTCTTCGAGCCCACAGATGGCATCGGCCAGTGATGCAGCGTGAAGCGTGAGAGCTTCTTTCCAGATCGAGACCAATACTTGGTTAGTGAAGCGCGCTTCGGCGCCGCCCTTGAGCACCAGCCCGTTGCCGGTCTTGATGGCCAACGAGCCAACCTGTGGGACCGCGTCCGGGCGCGATTCAAAGATGACCGCGACTACGCCCAGCGGGCACGAGACTTTCAGGAGCACCAAGCCGTCATCAAGTTCAGTGGTGGCGAGTATCCGGCCGGCCGGGTCTGCCAGCGCTGCGACATCGCGAATCTGCCGTGCCATGTCTTTGATGCCGGCAGAAGATGTCTTCAGGCGCTTGGCCAGCGCAGGAGAAGCCATATTTTTTGCGATTGCAAGATCCAGGTTCCGGCAGTCTTCTTCGTTGGCGTTAAGGATTTCCGAGGCCCGCTCTTCCAGTCGATCAGCGGCGGTCATCAAAATCCGGTTGCGTTCCTCGCCGGACAAGCGTGCGAGCTCGCGCGCGGCACGGCGTGTGCACTGCACCTGATTTACCAGGGCATTGGGCTTTCGGGCTGCGGAGCTGTTAGACATTGGCGGCAGCGCTCTTGGCGAGCAGAAGGAAATTTTCCCGCCGTACCAGAATACCCTTTTGCGTCCCGCTAGCGGCCAGCATGCCGGCGAGCCCATGGCTGCTATATTCGGCGATACCCTTGCCAATGGTTTTGCCGTCGGGGCAGAGGACGGCAATTACCTGACCGGCAGAGAATTCTCCCTGAGTCGAGGTCACGCCGGAGACGAGCAGGCTGGCCTGCCGGTTCATTAGCGCATTTTTCGCGTTGGTATTGATGGTTACCTGTCCGCGGACAGTGGTGGCAAAGGCGAGCCAGCGTCGTTTGCCGGCCATGCGCGATCCGGGCAGAAAAATGGTGCCCACTTCCTCGCCTCGAAAAATCCTTTGCAGGATGCCGGGGGGCTTTCCATTGGCGATCACTACCAGGCCGCCTGAGTGCATGGCAATTTCAGCGGCGTCGATCTTGGCCGCCATGCCGCCGCGTCCGGTGGCGGAAGTCCCGCGCGCCGAGTCGCGGATGGCCGTTGTGATCTCAGTCACCATAGTGACCACTGTATCGTGAGCAGAGGATTGCGGCGCTCGATAAAGCAGGCCATCGACATTGGAGAGCAGAACAAGCGCATCGGCGTCTAGCTTGCTAAGCACAAGCGCCGCGAGCCGGTCATTGTCGCGAAAAACCGGCGCCTGCTCCGTATAGATGTTGGTGACGGTATCGTTCTCATTGACGATGGGCACCGCGCCCAGTTTGAGAAGCCGTTCAAAGGTCTGGCGAAGGATGCTGTAGCGCTTCAGATCGCTGAAGTCGTCTTCTGTGACCAGCACCTGTGCAACCTTGAGACCATGCGGACGAAAAGATTCTGCGTAAGCTTCCATCAACTTGCACTGGCCGACCGAAGCGCAGGCGCGCGTGATGGAGGCGTCGCGCAGGCGGCTGCGGTGAATGCCCAGCTCCGCTGCGCCCAGCGTTACCGCGCCTGAACTTACCACCACTACCTGGCGGCCTTCTTTCGTAAGCCCGGCAATGCTGGCGGCCAGACCCGCGATCTGCAACGGATCGAACTCATTGGCTGCGTTACACACCACGCCGGTGCCCACCTTTACCACCACGCGGCGAGCATTCACCAGCAGTGCGCGGTGGTTGATAGAGCCGTCGGGTTTGTTGGTTGTGGTCACAAATACATTTTCTCGGCTGAGTTGCGTTTAGAGTCTCTATCCGGCAAATAAAAGCCGCTGCTTGTGGCAGCGGGGGAGTGTTGGCTCGGCTTAAAGAACTTTTTATCTCATAATCACCCCATCCGCCCCCGGTTTAAGCATGGGCATGGCGGGCAGCAACACCGCGTGGATGGGATACAAACGAGCATGGGCGAACTATAGCCAACTATTTCGACCAAGGCAAGCAGGTTCCGGGGTTATTAGGAAGATTAATATAGCGCGCTTCATCTGTCGCGACAGCAAGGTGGAGGACCGGTCATCCGTTAAGCCGGTTCAACCTGATCGCTCCACCTGTGCTCACGCTCATCCTGTGGCCTGAGCGGGCTACTAGAGATCGCAGCGGACGTCGACAATGGGACCACCCTTATGAAGCGAGGTGCCCTGGCAACCAGACGTTCCTCCCGCAACATGACTTACTTCTTCGGGCGACAACTCGCGGGCACCCACGCGATTCAGGACTCGATTCGACACGCTCTGATGCTTTTCATTAAACATGACTTGCTCCTTTCGTATAGATCAAGTGAAAATCAGGGTTGGTTACGAACTCCTCCCGAGACTCTCTGCAACGTCCTCTCAGAAGGAAACCGATTACGACCGTGGCGACCAGATTAAAAACAATTGTTCTCTGGTTCAATGCTTTCCCTCCAATTTTCACGTTGTGATTCCCAGAATGGAAGCGATGACGTTCCTGAATGCCAGGCTTGTGAAAGCATGATTTGGTAATGCCGTGACGTTTTCCAGAACCTTAAGAAAGGCATTCCGGCCAGGCCGAATAGGCGGGAGAGGAATGATCCCACAATGATTGCACCGAAAGTTAAGTTCTGTAAGCTGACAGGAAGTATTTCCGCTTAGCCGAGAATTAACCATCCTGACAATTATTAACTCTCGTCTTACCCACACTTTACTCCCACAGCTTCGGATCTGGGTTTAAGCCTACAGAGGCCGCAAACGGTGTTTAGCGGTCAGGGGGTTGGAAATGAAATTCATACGAAATAAATGGACGATCATTAGCGTGTTGCTAGCGGCCATCGGGCTGCTTACGGCGTTCAAACTTGAATCCAAGAGCGCGCCTCAATATTTCATGGAAAAAGTTCAGAAGGGCGACATACAGGACTTGGTACAGGCCACCGGAACCATCAATGCAGTGACCACGGTGCAGGTGGGATCGCAGGTCTCGGGAACTATCCAGACGTTGTTTGCGGATTTCAACTCGCACGTAAAGAAGAACCAAGTCATCGCGCAGATTGATCCGTCATTGTTCCAGGGAGCGCTGTTGCAGGCGAAGGCCGATCTGGCCGATGCGCAGGCGAACCTAGTGGCGGCCAAAGCCAATCTGGATAAAGCGGAAGCAGCGGCGGCGCAGGCCAAGCTGGATTTCAATCGCTATACCACTTTGGCGCAGGAAGGCGTGGTGCCAACGCAACAGCTGGACACCGCGCGCGCAACTTCGCAAAGCGCTGACGCCGCGGTTGGGGCCGCCAAGGCGCAGGTAACGCAGGCGGTCGCGCAGGCACAGCAGAAATCCGCGGCAGTAACGGTGGCCCAAACGAACGTGGACCATTCCACTATCCGCTCTCCCATTGATGGAACGGTGATCGCGCGCAGCGTTGATGTAGGGCAGACCGTGGCTGCGTCTTTACAGGCGCCTACGCTCTTCACCATCGCGCAGGACCTTACCAAGATGCAGGTTTATGTGAGCACCGACGAAAGCGATGTGGGCACGATCCAGGCCGGACAGCAAGTCACGTTCAAAGTGGACGCGTTTCCTAAAGATTCATTCAAAGGGAAAGTTTCCGCCGTGCGCCTGAACGCGACGACCGTGCAAAACGTGGTGACCTATACCACCATCGTCGATTTTGACAATCCGGATCTGAAATTGTTCCCGGGTATGACGGCTTACGTGACGGTACCGGTGGCCCAGGCAAGTGATGTGGTGAAGGTGCCGAACGGCGCACTGCGCTTTACTCCGGACCTGACGGCGCAGCAGATCAGCGACCTCTACGCGAAGGCTGGAATCGCGGCCGATGGCGGAGGACGCAAAGGCGGAAAGGGAACGCCGTCTGGGCAGCAGGCCACTATTGCGGTTGTCTGGAAACTAAATACGGACAAGACGGTGGGACCGGTACAGGTGAAGCTGGGCATCACCGACCATACGACTACGGAAGTAGCGCAGGTGATCAAGGGCTCGCTCAATCCGCAGGACCAGGTGATCACTGGTTCGGCAAGCGTAAACAAGCCTGCTTCTGCAACCACGGCGGCGCCGGGCATGGGTGCACCGAGGGGCGCAGGTGGCGGCCGAGGCGGTCGGTAATGCCAAAGGTCTTTCAGGGGCTAAAGCCCCTGAATTCCTAAAAACCATAGGCACGACTAAAGCTCGTGCCCTGATACGAAGCCAGGAGCGGAGGATTTTTATGGCGACCATGAATCAAATTGAAATGAATGCGGCGCAGTTGATTACGCCGGTACAGATGGGGAAAGCCATTCCAGTTGGCGTCATTCCAGTAATTCAGGTGCAGGATGTGCACAAGTATTACGATCTGGGCGAAACCAAAGTGCACGCGCTGCGCGGCGTGGATATGACGATTGAGCCGGGCGAGTTTGTAGCGATCATGGGCTCCAGCGGCAGCGGTAAATCGACTTTCATGAATATGCTGGGCTGCCTGGATAAGCCGAGCAGCGGCCAATACATCCTGGAAGGCACCGACGTTTCCAGCCTGGACAAAAAGCAACTGGCGGCAATACGCAATCGCAAGCTGGGATTTGTGTTCCAGGGTTTCAACCTGCTTTCACGCACCACGGCCCTGGAAAACGTGGAGTTGCCCACGCTCTACGCACAGATGGCGAAAGCCGAGCGTGCGGCGCGGGCGAAAGAGGTGCTGCAGTTGGTAGGGCTGGGCGAGCGCATGGACCATTTTCCTTCGCAGCTTTCCGGCGGACAGCAACAGCGCGTGGCGATTGCGCGAGCGCTGGTGAACCGGCCGGCGATCCTGCTGGCCGATGAACCGACTGGCAACCTGGACAGCAGAACATCGGTGGAAATCATGCAGATCTTCCAAGACCTGAATGACAGCGGGCTGACGATTGTGCTGGTCACGCACGAGCCGGACATCGCGCAGTTTGCGAAACGGACTGTGGTGTTCCGTGACGGCAAGATTCGGCACGACGATCCAGTAAAACAGCGGCCGCGCGCGGCGGAGGCGCTGAAGACGCTGCCGACTGTGGATGAATAAACCATCACCACAGAGGAAACGAAGGAACACAAAGGAAGATCGATTTTGGCAAGTTCTGGCAATGGGTTTTACAGGGGGGTGTTATGGATTTACTGGCGATTTTACGAATAGCGATTCGAGCATTAACGCGGAACAAGATGCGTTCGCTGTTGACCATGCTGGGCATTGTGATCGGCGTGGGCGCGGTGATCGCGACGGTGGGGCTGGGGCAGGGCGCGCAGCAGCAGGTGCAAGACCAGATCGCGTCCATGGGGACGGACTTGCTTTATATCAGCTCCGGCAGCGTAAACAAAGGTGGCATACGGCTGGGCGGGGGCGCTACCAAGACTCTGGTGTATGACGACATGAAGGCGATCGAGCAACAGGTTTCAACCATTGCCCAGGTAGCGCCGGGCGCAGGAGCCAGTGTGCAGGTCGTCGCCGACAATCAGAACTGGAGCACGCGCATTACCGGTACTGAGCCGCAGTACTTTGACATCCGTAACTGGGGTTTTGATCGCGGAAGCAATTTTACGCAGGACGATGTTACCCGCGCGACCAACGTAGTAGTGCTGGGCGCCACGGTACAGCAGAACCTGTTTGGAAACGCTGATCCCGTGGGCAAGACTATCCGCATCGGCAATCTGCCGTTCCAGGTGGTCGGTGTGCTGCAAGCGAAGGGGCAGTCCGGCATGGGACAAGACCAGGATGATGGCGTTTTTGTCCCGATCACTACGCTGCAAAAGAAAATTACAGGGCAGGACTGGCTGCAATACATCATGGCTTCGGCCACTTCGCAGCCGGCCAGCTATGCGGCGCAGGGGCAGATTACCTCGTTGTTGCGTGACCGGCATCGCATCCGGCCAGGGCAGGATGACGATTTCAGCGTGCGCAACCTGGCAGACGTGGCGCAACTGGCAGATGAGTCTTCCAAGGTGATGACGCTGCTGCTGGCGTCGATTGCAGGCGTGTCGCTGATCGTTGGCGGCATTGGGATCATGAACATTATGTTGGTTTCAGTCACAGAACGCACGCGGGAGATCGGGATTCGAATTGCCATCGGCGCAACCGAATCCGATGTGCTGCGGCAGTTCCTGAGCGAGTCCGTGGTGCTCAGCCTGACGGGAGGAACTCTGGGGATTATGTTTGGAATCGCCTCTTCCATCACCATTACCAAGGTGCTCGGCTGGAGCATCCTTATCTCGCCAACAGCGGTGGGAGCAGCGGTGGTGTTCTCGATGGCGGTGGGAATCTTCTTTGGGTTCTATCCGGCAAGGAAGGCAGCCATGCTCGATCCGATTGAGGCTTTGCGGTTTGAGTAGGACAACCCCCCTTACTCAAAAACGATGGCCCGGCTAGCAAGATCGCCGGGCCATTTTGTTTTTGGTCGAGAGAACGCCTCTCACATCCAGCAACTCACCTTTACAAAACCACATGTTTCGTAACAGGGCTTTAGGAACAATGGCGGCCTCACAGGGTTTGAGCTATCAAGAAGAAGCAAGCTGAAGACCTGGACCAGCGGCGACGAGGAAGATTAAGGCCGGGCCTAAGCAAAGGAGAAATCATGAATCGTTTACGAATACTAATGGTCGGAGCGGCACTCATAACTGGCGGGTCAGCGTTGGCGTCAGCCCAGGTGTTTCAGCAGGATGTGGCATACAGGGATCATGATCGCGACCGCGACCGCGACAGGGCCCGAGACAGAGATCGCGGTAGAGACTACAGGGACCGAGACAACAGATATTATCGCGGTGACGGCGACCGTGACGATCGGCGCTATGTTCGTCGCTACGACAACGACGACTACGGACGGCGATATGACCGCGACGGCCGACGTTGGGATGGACGGCGCTGGTGGTACTGGAATGGCCGTGAATGGCGTTAAGAATCGGCGTTAACTCTCGATAGAGAGTCGAGGCGGAAGGTGCGTAAAGAGCCTTCCGCCTTTGTGTTATTGGTGGCGGATATCGCCCGCCGCAATCAGGGCGGAATCGAGTTCGATGAAGAGTGCGCGAGTGGGACTCACCATATAGGCGACGACGTTCTGAGTTCCAAGTGGAGTTTTAAGAGTCAGGGTGCTGCGTCCGTTAGACGCAATGGAAAATGTGCCTGAAAGCGGCTGCCCAAACGTGATACCGCCGCTGTTATTC
>JBARMK010000458.1:0-33276 GCA_049802395.1 Candidatus Angelobacter sp. | reverse complement strand
CATCGACAAGGCCATGAAGCGGGGCTGCGGCTATCCCATGGGCCCGATTACGCTGCTGGATTTTGTGGGGCTCGACACCACGTACTACATCACGCAGGTGATGTTTGACGAGTTCCGCGAACGTCGGTTCGCCTCGCCACCGCTGCTGAAGCGGCTGGTGATGGCCGGCTGGTACGGGCGCAAAAGCGGAAAAGGGTTTTACGATTACGCGGACCCTTCCAATCCTGTGCCAATGAAGTTTTAGCCGCAGATCAACGCAGATGAACGCTGATCGGAAAGGGGCAATCTGCGCGGATCAGCGCCAATGCGGCGAAAGGTCTTGCATGTTTCTCGAGAATGTCAAATTAGAAAAGAAAAACCAAATCGCTTACGTCACCATTGACGACAAAAAAGAGGGCACTACCGCTTTTCTGGAAAAGCGGCCTGCCAACTTCCAGGGCAGGTAGAATGCATCCTGACCTGGAATCCGCGAAGCTGGTAACCGCTGCAGTTTTTTACAATCTTCATGAAGCCGATATTGCCGTGGGTTTGCTGGAATCATGCGGGGTAAACTGTTTCCTCTGCGATGAGCATATGCATCGCGTTCACCCGCTCACGGCGGAGGTCAACGGCGGTATCCGGCTCCAGGTATTGGAACAGGACCTGGAAGTTGCGAAGGAATTATTGAAGGAATACAAACCCGATCCGGAGCAACCGGAAGCGATCGATTGAATGATCAAGGGCATCACTACAATCCGCCATGCCGCAGGCTCCAAGGAGTTCAAGGCGCTGGGAAAGTTGTTTGACGCGCTGGGCTTCGAACGCGGCACTCCGTGGAGGACTCCCCGCGGCCAGGGCGCTCCGTTCAAAGTTCCGCTGGGACAATTGGAATTCGTGGAGGGGTTGGAGACGATCCATGCCGATATCTGGATTGAAGTCACTGACCTGGATTCTGTGGCAGAGATTCTTACCAAAGAAAAAGCCAAGATCGCGGGCGGGGTACAAGAGACCTCATGGAATTCGCGCTTTCTGCTGGCCGAACCGGCCAAGGGGCTGAAGGTCCTGTTCTGGCAGAAGAACCAGCCTAGCCCGGACGCGACCGAGGGCGACCTGAATGCGCGTGGCATGCGCTTTGGCGTGGTGGTGAGCCGCTGGAACTCATTTATCACGGAGCGGCTGTTGCAAGGCGCTTTGGACGGGCTGCGGCGCAGCGGCTGCCGCGAAGAAGACATCGACGTGGTGCGAGTTCCCGGGGCATTTGAGATCCCATCGCAGGCGCGCACGCTGGGGCGGACGGGGAAATATGACGCCATCGTCACGCTGGGCTGCCTGATTCGCGGCGAAACCACGCATTACGAGCATATTTCCACCGAGGTTACGCGGGGAATCGGCCAATCGGCACAGGAAACCGGCGTGCCGCACACCTATGGCGTGCTGACTTGCGAGAACCTTGAGCAGGCCCTGGACCGGGCCGGCCTGAAAGCCGGGAACAAGGGGTTTGAGGCGGCCATCTCCGCCGTGGAGATGGTGAGTCTGCAACGCAAGACCGGTCGCCGCGGAAAGAAGAAACCCGCATCCAAGAAAAAGAGCAGGAAGCGGTAAACCGAATGAGCAACCGGCGCAAATCCCGCGAGCTTTGTCTGCAGATGCTTTTCCAATGGGACATGGGCAAGCAGACGCCGGAGCATGTGAGCAAAACCTTCTGGGCGGAGCGCGGCGAAGTGGACCAGGAGACGCGTAACTTTGCCGATGATATCTTTCAGGTGGCGGTGGGCAGGCAGGCGGAGATCGACGAACTGATTCAGAAGCATGCCCAGCACTGGCGCATGGAGCGCATGGCGGCAGTGGACCGCAATGTCCTGCGCACCGGAGTGGCAGAGCTTTTGGGGCGGCACCATACGCCGCGTCCTGTGGTGATTAATGAAGCGCTGGAGATCGCGCGCAAATTTTCCGCGCCGGAATCAGTGCACTTCATCAATGGCGTGCTGGATTCAGTAGGAAAAGAACTGGAGGCCCCGAAAGTAAAGTGAGGCCTGCCAGCTTCTTTCTTAGGTCCCGAAGCGAAGCCGGGGGAACTCTTGGTCCGAAGAGCGCTGGATCCAACACCAGATTTATTCCATTTTAAGGCATTGGTTTCGGAACAGGCCCCCTAACCCGCTACGCGGGATTCGGGATTTCAGAAAAAAGCAATGCTAAAATAGCTCACTCCATCACCTCTGGCGCCTCATTACGGAATAGAGACAACGGAATTTAATTTTGAAAAAGACATCCTTCACTTACGCCGACAGCGGCGTTGACATTGACCGCGCCGATCGTGCCAAGCAACGCATTAAGTATCTGGCGCACCGCACGTTCACCCCAGGCGTGGTGAGCGAGATTGGCGGCTTCGGCGGAATGTTTGCCATCGACAAGAAGAAATTCCGCGAACCCGTGCTGGTCTCCAGCGTGGACGGCGTAGGCACCAAGCTGAAGGTCGCTTTCATGATGAACCTGCATCACACGGTGGGTGGCGACCTGGTGAACCACTGCGTAAACGACATTGCCGTGCAGGGCGCCACGCCATTGTTCTTTATGGACTATTTGGCGACAGGCTCACTGGACCCTGACATCGCGGAAAAAATCGTGGAAGGCATGGCTGAGGCCTGCCGGCACAATGGCTGCGCGCTGATTGGTGGAGAGACGGCGGAGATGCCGGGTTTTTATCCGAAGGGCGAGTATGACCTGGCCGGGTTCATTGTGGGCGTGGTGGACAAAAGCAAGATCATTACCGGCGACAAAGTGGAGGCAGGCGACGTTTTAATTGGCCTGCCTTCGAATGGGTTGCACACGAACGGATACTCGCTGGCGCGCAAATTGTTTTTTGGGGTGGCGAAATATACCCCAGACACGTACGTGAACGAGATGAAAGCCAAGGCCGGGGCCGAACTGATGCACACGCACAAGAGCTATTGGCCGGTGCTGAAAAAACTGATTGCTGCGGACGTTGTCCATGCCCTGGCCCATATTACCGGCGGCGGCATCACTGATAATCTTCCGCGGGTACTGCCCAAAGGCACGGGCGCCGTGGTGGAACTGGGCACGTGGCCCGTTCTGCCGGTGTTTACCCACATGCAGCATATCGGCAACGTGCCGCAGGAAGAGATGATGCGGACCTTCAACATGGGGATCGGCATGGTTCTGGTGGTCCCGGCGAAAAAATTCAAACGCGTGCAGAGCATGGTGGAGAAGGCGGGCGAGAAGGCATACCTGATCGGGCGGATCGTCAAGGGCGACCGCAAGGTGCAGTACGCCTGAACATGCCCCCCCTGAAAAAACTTGGCATTTTGCTTTCCGGACGCGGATCGAATTTTGAGGCCATTGCGGATGCGATCAAGTCTGGACGATTACAGGCTGAAATCGCAATCGTCGTTTCCAATCGCGCCGATGCGCCAGGACTAGAGTCGGCGAAGCGGCGGGGCCTGAACGCCGCGCTGATCCCTTCTAAAGGACGCATTCGCGAAGAGCATGATGCTGAAGTGATCGCGGCACTCAAGCAAGCTGCTGTCGATCTGGTTTGTCTGGCTGGCTACATGCGTCTGCTCTCTCCGGAGTTTGTGCGCGCCTTCCCCAACCAAATTGTGAACATCCATCCTTCACTGCTTCCGGCGTTCCCTGGCATGGACGCGCAGAAGCAAGCCCTGGAATATGGTGTGAAGCTCACGGGATGCACAGTGCATTTTGTCGACGAGCACCTGGACCACGGGCCGATCATTTTGCAGAAGACCGTGCCGGTGCTTGAGAGTGACGACGTGCATGCGCTTTCAGCGCGAATTCTGGAGCAGGAGCATGCGGCGTATTCGGAGGCGATCGGGCTGGTGCTCTCCGGTGCGGTGGAGATACGGGAACGTCGCGTGGTGAAGCGCTCTTCTCTTTGAACAAGCTGTCTATAATCAATTCTGATGGCAAACTTTCCTTCTGTTGACGAGCAACTGGCCTACATTAAGAAGGGCGCAGCGGAGATTATCCACGAGCGCGAACTGCGCGAGCGCCTGGAGAATTCGCTCAAAACCGGCAAGCCGTTGCGGGTGAAGGCCGGTTTTGATCCCACGGCGCCGGATTTGCACGTAGGCCATACGGTACTGATCCGCAAGCTGAAACATTTTCAAGACCTGGGCCATACCGTGATCTTCCTGATCGGTGATTTCACGGGGATGATCGGCGACCCAACTGGTCGATCGGTAACGCGGCCGCCGCTGACGCGCGCCGATATCGAACGCAACGCCGAAACCTACAAGGCGCAGGTGTTCAAGATCCTCGATCCGCGGAAGACGGTGGTGGACTTCAACTCGCGCTGGTTTTCCAAGCTTACGCCGGAAGATTTTGTGCGCCTCACCGCGAAATTTACCGTGTCGCAGATGCTGGAGCGCGAGGACTTTCACAAACGCTTCCTGGAAGAAAAGCCCATCGCCATGCATGAGTTGTTGTATCCGGTCTGCCAGGGCTACGACTCGGTGGCGCTGAAGGCCGACGTGGAACTGGGCGGCACCGACCAGAAATTCAATTTGTTGATGGGGCGCGTGCTGCAGAAGGACTACGGGCAGCCGTCGCAGATCATCCTGACCATGCCGATCCTGGAAGGCACGGACGGCGTGCAGAAAATGTCGAAGTCGTACGGGAATTATATTGGGATCAACGAACCGCCACAGGAAATTTATGGCAAGGTGATGTCGGTTTCCGATGACTTAATGTGGCGCTATTATGAGCTGTTGACCGACGTAAAGGTGGCTGAGATCGAGCAGATGAAGGCCGATGCGGCCGCGGGCAGGCAGCATCCGATGCAGTTGAAGAAAGCGCTGGCACGGAGGATTGTGCAGGACTTCCACGGAGAACAAGCCGCTGCCGCAGCGGATGAAAACTGGGCGAAGCAGTTTCAGAAGGGAGACATTCCTCGTGATGTTCCCGTAATTTTGGTTCGATATGAGTCTGTAAAGGTTAATCCAAGGGAAATCACTTCGACGGAACATCACTTTCCAATCCTGGACAATGAAATCTTGCACACCCTGCCTGGGGAGCGTACAGCGTGGGTAAGACTTGATAAGCTTTTGTTCGAAATAAAGCTTGTAGCTTCGAAGTCCGAAGCAATACGAAAGATCAAGGAACGGGCAGTAAAGGTTGAGAATAAGACTGTTCCCCCTCAGGCGACAAGCATTATTGTCGAACTTCCAAGTGAAATTGGCATTGCGTTAGGGCGAAAGGTTTGCCGGGTTCAAATTACCAATTGAATCCTGGAGCGCAGGCGCCCTCGCCTGCGGGTCGAGAGTCTTCAGCGCAGCCGGGGGCGGCTGCGGTCCACAGTCTTAAAATCTCACATCTTATTGTACGAAGCGAAATTTTATGAGCACGTTTTATCGAAGGAACCTTCCCCACATTGAGAAGGACGGTGCCTCATACTTCGTTAGTTTCAGCACGCGCAAGGAATTCATCCTTTGCGAAGAAGCAAGAACTCTGGTTTTTGATCATTGTTTGTTTGAGAATGGGCGGAGAGTCCAGATGCACGCGTTCGTCGTTATGCCGGACCATGTTCACTTGCTCTTTACGCCGCTTGAAAGCAACAGAGGCGAGCCTTATTCATTGGCTGAGATCATGCAAGGGATCAAAGGTGCATCGAGCCACAGCGTGAACAAATTTGTTTGTCGAAGTGGTCATCTTTGGGAAGCGGAGTCCTTCGATCGCATCACGCGCTCAGAGGAGGATTTTGAATATCGAGTGATGTACATTGTGCAGAATCCTATAGCTGCGGGCCTTGCGAATGGACCTGACGATTATCGCTGGGCATGGCGAGAGTTCGCGCAGCCGAGGGCGGCTGCGGTCCAGGATCCTGAATGATTGCAGCCGTGGTGCTTCGCCCAGATGTCCCACCGGGCGCAGCGGAACCTTTTCGAAACGTAGATTTGGATTTCAAAATCCGGAAGAAGTTGGAGCATTCTGAGCGCGTCGATGCTGCCCTCATCTTCGGTGGCGATGGAACCGTTCACCGACACCTTCCTCAACTCCATCATTTACAGATACCTGTTTTGGTGGTTCCTTCAGGCAGCGGCAACGATTTCGCCAAGGCGTTGGGGATCTCGAATGCAGAGATCGGCTGCGAGCGTGGAAGCAGTTTTGCGCGCATGGCCATAATGTGCGGGAGATTGATCTTGGAGTCATCAAGCCGGCGGAGGGCGAGGAAATACTCTTCTGCTGCGTGGCGGGTGCAGGCATGGACGCGGAGGCCAATGCACGCGCCAATCGAATGCCTCTATGGTTGAAGGGCCGCGGTGGATATGTGCTGGCGGCACTCCAGTCGCTGGCGGCGTTCAAAGCGGTGGAGATGCGCGTAACCGCTAAAGAACGCGTCACCGCGATGGAAAGGGAAATCCATCGATCAGCGTTCTTTATTGCGATAGGGAACACGCACCGTTATGGCGGGGGCATGAAGGTGACGCCGCGGGCCAAGCCCGACGACGGTCTCTTTGACATCTGCCTGGTAGGTGCGATGAACAAGCTGAAGCTGCTTTGCTGGGTCCCGACCATCTTCTTTGGCGGCCATTTAGGGCTCCAGCAGGTGGAATATCTCCAGGTCGAGCGTTTGCGGGTGGAAACAGGGAGGCCGCTGGATGTCTATGCGGATGGAGATTACGCTTGTCGCACGCCGGTTGAGATCAGTCTACGGCCACGGGGGCTGAAGGTGATTGTCCCCGGCCCCGCCTGGAGGGGGCCAAAAGCCGTAAGTGAATGATTCTTGACGGGAACGCGTATTTCAGGTGGAATAAAGGCACCATGACCAAAGCCGATTTGATTGAAGAAGTTTCCCGCCTTGCCGAGTTAACCCGCAAAGACAGCGAGATTATTGTGGAGACGATTTTTGACAGCGTAGTGCGCTCATTGCGGTCAGGCGACAAGATTGAGATCCGCGGCTTTGGCAGCTTCCGCACGCGACAGCGAAAGCCCCGAGTTGGCCGCAATCCCAAGACTGGCGCGCGCGTGGAAGTCCCGGCGAAGAAGATACCCTATTTCAAGCCCAGCAAAGAACTTAAAGACGTGATCAACCACGGAAAGCCGGGAGAGCCGGTTGCCGCTGCGGAAGGCCCACAGGGGTGAGGACTTTCACCCTCCCTGAAGAGCCGATTCCACCCACACATACCGCGAACAAGGGCTAAAGGCCAAATTTTTCCGGATCTTTTCGGTACGGCTGAAGTCATCCCCCTGTAACGTGTGGATCGCGGTTGCAATTTTTCTAGAACTCTAGACGCCGAGTCGTCGCTGGCAATTGCTTCAAATCAAGGCTTGATTCCTATCACAGCCAGCATGCGTCCGGTGTTGGCTCGTTCTGCGCGGTACGAGAAGAATTTCCGGGTATCGCAAGAAGTGCAATCGCCAATGGCTGAAATGTTTTTCTCGGGCACGCCCATGGCCACGACTTGGCGGCGATTGGCTTCGCGCAAATTGAGATGGAGCTTGATGCAGGGATCGCCATGTCCAGGGGCGCGCTGGTTCATGAACAACATAGGATATTTTTCGCGCACTGAATCGGATTCCTGGACGGAGTGAAAAAGATCGTTCGCGTAAGGGAATTGCGAGGCGAATTCCTCTTTTAGCTCTTCACCCACTTCATAGCAGCAATTCTGGATGCCTGGTCCGATAGCGGCGTGTACGTCTCCTGTCCGCGTGCCAAACTCATGGCGCATAATGCCCAGACCTTTTTCCACAATACGCTTGACGGTGGGGCGCCATCCACAATGAAAAGCGCCGATGGCATGGTTTCGCGTATCGACCAGCAAAACGGGAAAGCAGTCCGCGGTCAGGATTCCCAGAGAAAGGCCGGAGAGATTTGTAACGAGTCCGTCACCGACCAGAGCGCCCGGCTGGTGAGAGCGCACCACATGTATGACATCGGAGTGGATCTGGCGAAGCATGATCAGCGGCCATGGCGTGGTTTGGGCAGAGGCACCGGCAGACAACAGAAAGAGCTTGCGATTGTCTTCGACGCGCTGGCGCAGATCATTTTTGGTGAAGCCCAGGTTAAGGCTGCGGCCTCCATAGGCAGTGGTGGAACCACCGGGGCGAGTGCTGAATCCGTGGACGAGCCAGGGAATGCGCTTCAGGTTGGGAGACTGCAGAACTTCTAATTTTGCCGGCTTCGGCGGATGCTTGGTCAATATGGGCACAATTTCATTTTAAATGGCGAATGGTTGCATGTCGCCAGTACATTGCCCGTGAGCGATGCATCGGGTTATCCTGCGTTTGTGCCAACAATGAAAGACAAGCCTGGATTCCGCATTGCAACGTATAACACACACAAGTGCCGGGGCATGGATGGAAGGATTCGCCCGTCGCGGGTGGCGGAGGTCCTGAACGAGCTTGATGCCGACGTGATCGCGCTGCAGGAAGTGGTGAGCCTCAGCGGCGGACGCAAAGAGCAAAACCAGGCACAGTACCTGGCGGACGCCGTGGGCTATCGCTTTCGCATTGGCGAGACGCGCAAGCTCAAAGGCGCTTCGTACGGCAATGTGGTGCTCAGCCGTTTTCCGATGAAGGAAGTCCGAGTGTATGATCTGACGGCTTCACGGCGAGAGCAGCGAGGCTGCATCCAGTGCGACCTGGAGATTGCGCCGGGGAAGATCGTCCACGTGTTCAACGTTCACCTGGGCACCGGTTATCTGGAGCGGCGAAAACAGGCCGGGCTATTGATGAGCCGGGACGTCCTGCTCTCACCGCACTTGAAACATGCGCGATTGGTGATCGGCGATTTCAACGAGTGGACACATGGCCTGGTTTCGCGCACCTTGCAGCACGCCTTTGAAAGCGTCGATATACAACTGCATCTGAACCGCAAGCGAACTTATCCGGGCGTTTTGCCCATCATGCATCTGGACCACATGTATTTTGACCGCGAGCTGGTGCTGCAGGAATTTGTGCTGCACCGCAGCCGCATGGCGCTGGTGGCGTCTGACCATTTGCCGCTGGTGGCGGAGTTTTCCCTGGGAGGAAGGTAGGCCTTCCCTCAGACTTTCGCGCGCATTTTTCTGTTACTTGCAGAACTCGTATCCGGCGAAGAAGTAGCTCAGCTCAAAGCGCGCGGTTTCGTCGGCGTCAGAGCCGTGAATCGCATTGTGCTCAATGCTGGACGCCCATTTCTTGCGGATGGTCCCTTCTTCGGCGTTTGCCGGATTCGTCGCACCCATCAGCTTGCGCAGATCAGCTATGGCGTTGTCTTTCTCAAGAGCGAGAACGACTATTGGCCCGCTGGACATGAAAGTGGTGAGGGAATCGAAAAAGGGGCGGCTCGCGTGGACGGCGTAAAAGCCTTCTGCTTGTTGCTTATTGATTTCCAACATCTTTAGCCCAATGATGCGGAAACCTTTTTCCTGCAGAATATGCAAGATGTCGCCGGTTGCGCCTTTAGCGACGGCGTCGGGTTTGACGATGGAAAATGTGCGTTGCAGTGTGTTCATGCGTGGAAAGTCTCCTAGTCGATTGTGTGGCGTGAGTTAGCGCACTCTCTAAATTTTTGCGGCGCCGATCCGGTCCAGCAGCGTTTGCGCCATCATGGCCGGCGACTTGGCCACGGCGATTCCCGCCGCTTCCAACGCTGTGATCTTCTCCGCCGCCGTGCCGTGCCCGCCGGAGATGATTGCGCCGGCGTGCCCCATGCGGCGTCCGGGAGGGGCCGTCTGCCCGGCAATGAACGATACCACCGGCTTGCGGACGTGCTGTTTCACGTACTCGGCGGCGGTTTCTTCGGCGTTGCCGCCGATTTCACCGATCATAATGATGGCGTGCGTCTCCGGATCTGCATTGAAAAGTTTCAGCGCGTCGATAAAATTTGTCCCAATAATGGGATCGCCGCCAATTCCGATCGCCGTCGATTGGCCAATGCCGCGCTGCGTCAACTGAAATACCGCTTCATAGGTCAGCGTGCCCGAACGTGACACAATGCCGACATTGCCTTCCTTATGTATGTGTCCGGGCATGATGCCGACTTTAGCTTTTCCGGGCGAAATAATTCCGGGACAGTTCGGCCCAATCAGCCGCGACTTGCCCTTGATCTTCAGATATTCATAAGCCCGGACCATATCCAGGACCGGAATGCCTTCAGTGATGGAAATAATCAACGGCAATTCCGCGTCGATGGCTTCCATAAGCGCGTCGGCGGCAAACATCGGCGGAACAAAAATAATCGTCGCGTTGGCGCCGGTTTTCTCTTTAGCTTCAGCCACTGTGTTGAAGACGGGCCAGCCTTCATGCGTGGCGCCGCCCTTGCCCGGCGTTACACCGCCGACGACATTGGTGCCATAAGCCGCGCAAGTCTTGGCGTGGAACGTGCCTTCGCGCCCCGTAATTCCCTGGATCATCAACCGCGTGGATTTATCAACTAGAATTGCCATGTGTCCTTATTCACTGCTTCTGTCGAAAAGTTTTTCAGCAACCTTGTCAGTCGGGCGCAAAAGTGCAAGGTTGGAAGCGAGGGCTTTAGCCCTTCCCCGCCGCTGCCACTACTTTTTCCGCCGCATCTTTCATGGTCTCAGCCACCTGGAAATTCAAGCCGGAATTTTTCAGGATCTCGCGACCCTGCTCCACGTTGGTGCCTTCCAACCGCAGGACCAGCGGCAGCTTCAAATTGGTCGCGCGTGCCGCCTCCACTACTCCGTTGGCCAGCGTGTCCACGCGCAGGATGCCGCCAAAAATATTAATCAGGAGGGCCTTCACGTTCTTGTCGCTCAACAGGATCTCAAATGCGTGGCCAATCTGCTCCGCATTTGCGCCGCCTCCCACGTCAAGAAAGTTGGCCGGCGATCCGCCCGCATATTTGATAATGTCCATCGTCGCCATGGCCAGGCCGGCGCCATTGACCAGGCAGGCAATATTGCCATCCAGCTTGATGTAATTCAGGCTGTACTTTGAGGCTTCCACCTCCAACGGATCTTCTTCGCTAATGTCGCGCAGCTCTTTCAGGTCTTTGTGGCGATACATTGCGTTGTCGTCAAAGCCAAACTTGGCGTCCAGGGCAAACACGCGGCCATCGGTCGTCGTGATAAAAGGATTGATCTCGCACAGCGACGCGTCTGTCTCCTCGAATGCCCGATACAGGCCCGTCATCAGCTTTACCGCCGGGTTGATCTGCTCCGGCTTCAACCCCAGGCCAAAAGCCAGCTTGCGCGCATGAAACGGCTGGAAGCCAACGGTCGGATCAATCGCCTCGCGCAAAATCGCCTGGGGATCTTTGGCTGCGACCTCTTCAATCTCCATGCCGCCCGCGGCCGACGCCATAAACACCGGCCGCGCCGTCGCGCGGTCCACCACAATGCCAAGATAAAGTTCGCGCTCAATGGGCAGCGTCTCTTCAATCAGCAACCGCTGCACGATCTTGCCTTCCGGACCGGTCTGGTGCGTAACCAGCCGCATG
Source organism: Candidatus Angelobacter sp. (assembly GCA_049802395.1). Lineage (GTDB taxonomy): Bacteria > Acidobacteriota > Terriglobia > Terriglobales > Acidobacteriaceae > Angelobacter. Next base: position 21,872 of record JBARMK010000458.1, on the reverse strand, counting down.
CCCAGAATCTTGTCCGCCCATTGCTTGGCTTCTTCCAGGTTTTTGGCAATCTTCACGCCGCCGCCCTTGCCGCGGCCTCCGGCATGGATCTGCGCTTTCACCACCACGCCTTTGGCGCCTTCTTCAAATAGTCGGTGCGCGGCCTTTTCCGCTTCCGCGCGGGTCAGGGCCATTTCTCCGCGGGGCACGGCCACGCCATACTTCGCAAGGATTGTCTTTGCCTGGTACTCGTGAATTTTCATTGTCAGGGGTTCTACCGCGAAGCGTTCTTACAGCGGACTTTAAGCGATCAAGGCAAACAAGCGATTCTATAGGACTGCCGACTCGTTCGGCAAACCACCTTCGTTGAGAGTTATTCCGATCACGGGATTTTAGAGCGCTCTCTTCCAGATTTGCTCAACATTCTGCAGCTCGATTACTTCCAGCGGGCACTCCGGCCAGTTATGCCGCCAGCACACGATCAGGTCACAACCCGATAGCGTGTGCATGTGGCTTACAAAATTACGGCTCTCGTATTCCAATTCAATTCTCACCCATCGCCATCGCCCTCCTCCAATATGGCGAAGTGCGATGCAGTCCGGAAACCCTGTTTGCATTTGCAGCATGGAAAATCCCAGTTCACGCGCCACACTGCCAAAGGCAAACAGTACTCCCTGTTCATTGGTCGGCGCACAGATCAGCGGCGCATGCATCGGCGGCCCAAAGACCGGCTGCCCATCCGTTTCCATTCTCCAGTCCACTGGCAGGTGGATCCCCGTCGCGAACGTCCGTGCTGCCTCCGCAGTCTCCTTCTGCCGGTTCTCAATGATCTCCAGTACATCTTTCCAGTCCTCTTCCAGACCGGCCTGCCGCGCGAACTGCAGCAAACCTGCTGGCATCTGGGTCCAGGTCTTGAACCGCCTTAATAGTGGTCGTACGCTGTACCGGCCTTCCAGTTCGTAATCTGCCATTGTCGGGACTCGTCCCAGTGTTCGCACCACCTGTCCCCAATCTTCGAACATTGACTTTAGGCTTACCACGCACCCTGGCCCTCGTCGCTCCACCCCGCTTTCCAGCAACATTCGCGTGAAACTGCCAAAAAACCTCCGCACTTGGCGCACGCTGATATTCGTATGCCCGCGAAAGTCGCTCAGATTCGGCGCATGACCCAGCTCCTCCGCACACTTCTTCACCGCAGCAATGATCTCTTCCTTGTTCATGGTTTCTCCAATTTCAAAGTGGAAAATAAATAGTGGATCGCAGCCACCCTCGCCTGCGCGCTTTTAAGCGCGAAAAAATGTTCTATCTCTCCTTTGTGTTCCTTGGTGTCCTTTGTGGTTAAAGGTTTTGGTTTTCCGGCCACGGCGATTATTTCGCGCTTACAAACGCCTTACCCAGCCCAGCCACGCCCTCCACTTCCTTGATCTCGCCTGCCTCTTTCATCCTTTTTAATGTGTTATGGATCGGAGGCATCACGTGCGCATATTTCTCCAGGTCATAACCCATTTCGGCCAGGCGGTCTCTCACCTGGGTCGGCGTCAGAGGCAGCATCAGGGGCTGCCTGAAAACCCATCGGATCGCCTCCGTCAGCCCCATTTCCTGCCCCGCAGCCGCTTCATTCACGTTCTTTAACTCGTTGATCCGGCTCAAGATCTCCGTATCCACCGTTTCCCCGGAAAGCTTGGCCAACTGTTCCACAATTGGTATCCAGTGTGAAATCTGGTCTTTTACCTCTTTTTCCTGTCTTAATAGCTCCAAGAGCCTATCCCGGGCCGATTCATACATTTTGGCGGCAGTTTCATCGCTCATAACATACTTATACATATTAGTTTCATTTATGTCAACTGTTAAATTCACATAATTTCACATTTATGCCGTAGGCAGAATCTCAGCAGGGAGTGTAGGACACCATTGTGTCCCCGCCACCCATCAGGAGTTCCCCATACGCCTTGCGCTTGGTGTTGCTTTGAAAACCGTAACCGTGTCTCCAGAGTCGGGCGCACGGGACACGTTCGACAAGAACTTGATCCACCCAAGGGCGACAATGATGCGATAACAGCCAGGGATGGAAGCGCCGTTAGGCGCGGCCAGAAGTTAGCCCAGTACGTTGCCGAAGGAGCGTAGCGCACTGAGGCATAAGTGCTGGGTAAGAATAGAAAGGATTCCTTCCTTGTGCCGCAGGCCCGCGCGCAGCTGCTCCCCAGCAAAGCCGGGCACGGGCTTCAGCCGTGCCGTAACGAGCTAATACATCGGGGGCTTCAGCCTCTGCGCTTCGGATCGTCGTGACAAGCGCCGCATCGCGCAAGCCAGATGAATTCCTGCCACTCGAGAACCAAGCGCCGCAACCGGGTCCCCGGCACGCGCGGTTTTTGCGTGCTGGGGTGGAGGAGGCGCGAAATTATTGAGCCCACCCTGAAGGCGAGCGTGCGGGCCCGAGAGGGTTCGGATTTGGTACATTTCGACTACTATTGAATAAAAGAAGATTCAAAAAGCCGCCGTGACAGCTATAAGAGGACGACACAACCATCCCGAGCCTTTATTTGGCGCGGCGCCAAGTTGGGCGTCGAAGCCGTTTAATGTCTGCCGTATGCGCCTTGCAGACGAGGATCGGTACCTCAACATCGTCATGGCGGGTTTTTTTCAACTGCAACAGTTGCCGGATTTGATAGAGACCGTGGGCGATGACGATATAGATGAAGATACCCGTCAGGCAGTCCGCGATGATGCGGCTTGGATTTCAAAAGAAGAAAATGACGGATTTCCTGTACTTCATGCGCACGCCGTTGTTGGAATTTGGAGTGCTATTGAGGTTCTCGCAGAAGATTTTGCAATCGCATGGCTCCGCAATAGGAGTGTCGCTTGGGACAAACCCGAAATAGCAAAATTAAAAATCCCGATCAGACAATACAATCAACTCCGTGATGATGAACGGTCGCGGTTTGTAGTTCTGGAGCTAGGCCGAATGATAGGAGCAGACCTTCGCAGGGGAGTGGGGAAATTGACGTCGCTGCTTTCGGTTTTTGGCTTAGCGCCTATGATAGGTCCAAACGCTAAGCTGGCACTTCACGAGCTTTGTCAAATTCGGAATGCAATTGTACACTGCGGTGGTTTGGCGGATAAAAAGTTGATAGAGGAGTGCCCACACCTCGGATTTCGGTCTGGCCAACGAATACGAATTAACCATAAGCTGTATCTGTGGTATCACAAAGCCGCAAACTGCTTTGCCGAACGTGTTGCACATGAGGCATTGCTCGCGTTGGAACTTCCTGGTTGTAACTGTCCGGGTGCCGAAGAGATCGAGTGTCGCCCTCGTGCAACGGGTCGCCGGGCATCAAGACGCATAAAATGAAGCCAGTTCCTGTCCTTGCCGCACTTGGTGCAAGAGGCAATCGTCATGGCGAGACTTCAGCACCAACCACGCCGGCAACGACATGGCGATAGCAGCGAAGGTGAAGCGCCGAAGGCGCGACATTATTGAGCCCACCCTGCAGGCGAGCGTAGGCGAGCCGGGAAGGGTGGGTAGGCGGAACAAGTGAAAGGAGCCCCGGCAGGGGCGGCACAGAACAAATTGCCCCACGCGTTCACGTCAGGTTGCGTTAGGCGATTCGCGGCCGGATTTGGCGGCTCTAGTGCGAAAACAGTGCAAAGCGCCGTGGCTTATACCTTTCGGAAAACCACACGCTTGGCTTTAAGATCGACGGAATCAATCTGCCAACCCGCGTCAAGCCAAGCTCGGCACTGGCGTGAAGCAGCCTTAGTCTCGTTACCCCACCAAGGTCGATACTGAGAGGCTGCTGGGGGAAGTTTGTCGCCGATGATTTGCTCTATTTCAGCAAAGGTTAACGGTAGCTTTGGTTTTTGCAGCCATTCCGTGAGCCGATCATACTTTGCCATAGCGCCTCCAAAAATAGGTCAAACCACCCGCTAAAAGAATCACACCAAGAAACGCTTCTCCGCTGTAATCCCAAAAGTATCCGTTGTAAGGCAGAGCCAGGAGGATGATTACTCCGGCAATTATTGCGGCAATTGCCACGAAGGTTAGAATGTGTTCTTTTCTAGCAGTGGGTCTGGTTGAGGCTGCCGTCGAACCGGCAAATGGGTGTCCGCACTTCCGGCAGAACCGCGAATCATCGGGCAGCTCTATCCCGCACCTATCGCAAAACACCGTCGATTTTCATCCGTTCTTGACGACCTCTGTTTGTATTTCTGCCGATTCACGCAGTCCATCAGAAATCGCCATAGCAAAGTCCTTGCTGTCGAAAGATAAATGCGGCTGTGCCTCGAAACGAAACGTTGCCACGTTCTCTTGAGTGACATCAAACTGTGTTAGCCAATAGCCAACTTTTATATCCGGCATTTCCTCCATGCCGGATAAATACCTCACGGCCCATCCTTTTAGCGAAGGAACTCCTTTGATTGGTACACGAAAAACAGGCTGTGTAGAAGTCAGTGTTTCAACGTTCTTCATTCAAACCTTCCTACTCTGGATTTTACCTCGGTTTCCTTTAGCCTCGGGAGATTTTTCCTCGACATTTCCTCCGTTCCTCCTTCAGAGTCGTCCCGTGGGGGCGGGTGGCCCATGCTTCACCGTCTTATCTATGCTTCACGCGAAACTGGGTGCCCCATTCTTGCTGCGAAGCCCGTTCTGGTTTTTTGCCTTCGCAGCAAGGGTGGGATTCCATACCGCATCGTTTTCACGCTTGCGCCCGCGAGACAAGTGTCAGGGCCCGGCTTTAGTCGGGCCGTTAAGACTGCCTAGACAATACCTCCTTGCGCCGCAGGCACGCGCGCAGCGTCAGCGGAGCGCGCATAAAGAATCCGAAAAGAAATCCTTGACTCCGTAAAAGCTATCCGCCTTGAGTGTATTTTTCTGGAAGCCTACAATTGAGGCGTAGCATTTTGTTTATGGAATCCAACCGGATGTTCAAATGTCGTGTGCTTGTCGTGGAAGACGACCCTCTCGTCTGCGAAACCACAGCAGCTGTCGTGCGCAGCTTTGGGTTTTCCGTTCGGACGGCGGAAGACGGGTTCGCCGCCTTGCAAATCCTTCGGGAAGTTTTGCCGGACATTATCCTTTCTGATCTTAGGATGCCCGGCATGTCCGGTTTTGAGCTGCTTTCGATCATTCGTCGCAGGTTCCCTCATATCAGCACAATTGCCATCAGCGGCGAGTATATTGTTGCCAACATGCCGCTTGGGTTGCTGGTGGATCATTTCTTTCAAAAGGGCGGATATACTCCTGAGCAGCTTTTGGCCAAGATGAAGGAGTTGATTGCCGAATCGCCAATACGGCCACACTTGGGCAAAACTTCTCTTGCCCCCCTGTGGATTCCAAGAATGGATGTTGATTATCTCGTGGTGACCTGCCCAGAGTGTCTGCGTTCCTCTTCAATTGCAGACCGCACCGAAAGCAGCGAGGTGCAGCACACGGATTGTGTCGCGTGTGGCGCAACAATTCGTTATCTGGTGGATGCCAGTATTCTCAAGGTGCTGGAGAAGAAGAAGACACTCCTTCCCCTTTTGAAGTCGCCAGGTTCAACCCTTACCTAAATTGTTCTCATGCTGCTCTGCCCGGGCGGCCCGTGCTTCACCGTCTCCTGTGCCTCACCGGCTGCCCCGGTTCAGGTTCGTGCCCTTTCCCGTTCATTCGCGGCCCCCGCTTTTCTCTCGTGCGGTCCGCAATGCCGGTGGGGAACTTGCCTTTCCGATCACGGGGCCCCCGACGAGCCCGCTTTTGGCTTGTTGGGGTGGGATCACGCGCGATCACGGCGACCTATCTGTTTTTCTCCGCGTCTCCGCGTCTCCGCGGTGAAAAGGCTGGTTCCGTTTTCCACCCTACCTGATAATATTCACTTCATCCCCATGATCATCGACGCCCTCTGCAAAATCGCGAACCACCGCACCTCGCTGAGCCGGGAAGAATCGCGCGCCGTGATGGGCGAACTTCTCGCTGGCAAAGCCACGGACGCGCAGGTCGCGGCGCTGCTGGTGGCATTGCACATGAAGGGCGAGACCGTGGAGGAGATCGTCGGCTTTGCTGAGGCCATTCGCGCCGCCGCGCAACCGCTCTCCAACGGCGACGGCACCGCGCTGGACATCAGCGGCACCGAGCGCGACGCGCTGGTGGACACCTGCGGCACCGGCGGCGACGCCAGCGACACCTTCAACATCTCCACCGCAACGGCCCTTACTATCGCCGGCGCGGGCGTGCGCGTGGCCAAGCACGGCAATCGCGGCATCACTTCCAAATGTGGGTCGGCTGACGTGATGGAGGCTTTGGGCGTCAACATCACCATCCCGCCGCAGCGCATTGCCGACTGCTTGCGCGAGGTGGGCATTGCTTTTATGTATGCCCCTGCAATGCACGCTGCAACCAAGCATGTGCAGCCCGCGCGCAAAGATCTTCGCCCGCTGCGTTCGGTGTTCAATCTGCTGGGGCCGCTGACCAATCCTGCAAAGGCGTCGGCGCAGGTAGTGGGCGTCTATTCTGAAGACCTGGTGGAAAAGCTGGCGCAGGCGCTTAAAATGCTGGGACTGCGTCGCGCTTTAGTCGTGCACGGCGCGGACGGGCTGGACGAGATCTCCATCAGCGGACCGACCCGGATTGGCGAAGTCCGCGGCGAGTGGGTGCGCGTCTATGAAGTCACTCCGGACCAGTTTGGCCTGGAGCGCGCGCCCATGAGTGCGATTCTGGGCGGCGACTTGAAGACCAATGCCGACATCATCTGGAAGATTCTTGATGGCGAAAAATCCCCGCGTCGCGATATTGTGCTGATGAACGCCGCTGCGGCCCTGGTGGCTGCCGGCCGTGCCGATTCATTGCATGAGGCCATGCCGCTGGCAGTCCAATCGATTGACTCCGGCGCAGCCAAGGCCAAGCTGGGCGCGCTGGTGGAATTTACCAGTCGCCGGCATTTCTAGCGGCGGGAAGATTATTCTTCGTTGCTTTCGTTGGGGTCCCAGGTAATGGAGGCGCCCGAGCCTTCCTGGACGGCGGAGCCGGAGATGCCACTTTCAAAGGCGTCAGGGTCCCCTCCAGCCAGCTCAATCTTGCGCCGCTGCACCTCGCGGATTTCGCGGAGGATGGCCGCTTCAGCTTCAACGTATTGTTCTTCGGTAATGGAGCCGTCTTCCAATCCGACTTGCAAGGCGAGGAGCTGTTCTTTCAGCGGAGCATCGTCGGTCCATTGCTCTTCGGCGACCTTGAGCAGCGTACGCATGATGAAATTCCAGCCGGAGAAGGGCGCGAAGAGTAGGTCGTCGATTAGAAGCATATATGGCCTTCGATTTGTGCCGCCACTAAAGGGGCTCGATCTGACGGTTGTTGCCTGCCCGCCCTTTCCGGCTTCGCTTTCGCTCGCCTCAGGGTGGGCTAAACTGTTTCGCGTCTCCGGCGCTTGAGCAAAGCTATCCTTGTCCCCCGCGTTCCAGCTTGAGGCGGATGTTGACAAAGTTATATGGCGGCCAGGGGCCGGTGTACTTGAAATTCAGGCGGTCGCCGAATTTCTGCGCGACGCGGTTGACCGCGGTATCAAATTCGGCTTCACGCGCCTTTTGTATAAGAAACGCGGCGTTCATGATCATCTTGTCGCCGATGGGCTTGTTGTCACGCGAGGCCACGCAGACGGTGCGCAGTCCGTCATAGATTTCGCGCACGTAATTGGCGGCCAGCTCGGCCAGCGCCTTGTCTATCATGCGGCCCAACTGCATGCGCGCGAAATAGGTGGACTGCAAATGCTTGCGCGTAAGCTCCTGGTGAAAGCGATGGATTTCCTCATGTTCGCGCTGCAGCTCTTCAATGATGTGGTCGCGGTCCCATGTGACCTTCAGTCCGAACTCGAGCTTGCCGGTCATCTGCTTGAGCACGTCTTTCAGCGACGAGTAAATGCTCTTCAGAACTTCGCGAATATCTTCATCGGTACGGAAGACGGTGCCGAAGCTCATGGGAATGATGGTGTAATTCTTCATCACCGACTCAATCACGTGCTCATGGGCCAGGGCGTTGTCACGGGTGGGATCGAAGATGAAGACCGGCGTACGGCTGACGACGGCCCCTATATCGCCATAGTGCACCGTGTACACCTCTTCACTTACGCCGCCGATGCTGCTGCGGCCAAAGCCCACGGGCGCGCGCGATTCAATAACGCCGTATACATAACGGCCTTCCTGCTGCTGTCCCCGCGATGGGCCGTCAGCCTTCACAGGGAAGGGCATAGGAACCGTTTCGAGCACGGCCGTGGCCGGTTCCGCCTTAATCGCTGCTTTACGTACCGGGGGCGTTTTCTTCCCCGGCTTCTTACTTGGACTCATGGTTTTTCCTCAGCATGTTAGAGGTTGTTGCCAGAAATTCCTCGATCTCAATGGGCTTGTACATGATCCCGATGCCCTGGTTGGCCGCTTCATCGGCCGCATCCTGAGTGGCATACCCCGTCAATAAAGCCGCAGGCACGCCGGCATCGAGGCTTCTTGCTGCTGCGATCACTTCAAAACCGGTATGCTGCTCTTCCAGCGAATAGTCGCACAATACAACGTCGAAGGGTTTTTTCTCAATCGCGGCAATCGCCTGGACTGAAGTTCCGCAGGCTACCACTTCATAGCCTTGCCGTTCAAGGATCAATTGGTAGGTAAGAAGCACTGAAGCCTCGTCGTCCACCACCAGCACTCGGTATTTATCGTCCGCTGTCACAATTTTACGACCGGCAAATCGATCTTGAAAACTGTTCCCCGGCCCAGAGAACTCTTTACTGAGAGCTTGCCAGCATGGTTCTGGATAATGCCCTTTACGATCCACAGTCCCAGGCCCGTGCCTTTTTCGCCCTTGGTGGTGACAAAGGGTTCAAAGATGCTGCGCAACATATCGCGGGGAATGCCAGTGCCGGTATCGGCGATGAGGATGCGGATCCAGCCGTGCAAATCGTCGTAGCCGGGGATATGGCGAGTGCGAATCCGCAGCCGTCCGCCCCGGGGCATGGCGTCGCGGGCATTAATCACCAGGTTGGATAGCACCTGGCGGATCTGGTCTGCGGCGATCACGGCGTCGGGCAGGGTTTCAAGCTCGGTCTGGACTTCCACGTTGGTGCGCTGGAGTTGGCGGTTCAGCAGCAGGAGCGTGTCTTCAATAATAGTATTCACGCTCACAGGCTTCACCTGCTCGGTGTTGCGATACAGTCCCAGCATTTGCCGGACAATTCGTGCCACCCGCTCCGTTTCCGACTTCAAAATGTTGTATACCGGCGCGGCGTTTTCCGGCACTGTGCCAGCCAGCAGATAGATGGCGTTTTTGATGGCTTCCATGGGGTTGTTCACCTCATGGGCAATGGTGGCGGCCAGCCGGCCGGTGGCGGCAAACTTTTCGATTTCTAACATGCGCCGCTCCACCTTGAGCTGCTCCACCTTGCGCACGGCCGTAAGATCGCGCAGCACCGTCACGGTGTAAGAGACCTGGCCTTTTTCGTCGAAGATCTTGCCGGAGCGCGCGTCATACTCAATTTCCTGCTTGAGCCCCGGGTTATAGAGACGCAAGGGCGCCGTTTCCCGCTCAGAAAACGAGTATGTGAAGCTATCCACATAGGTGCCAAACGTGGTCTGGTTCTTGAAATGGGCGGGGTCGCGGACCTGCTCAGCATTGGAGCCAAATAATTCCTGCGCTAACGGGTCTACCAGCACGATTTTTGCCCGGCTGTCGCAGACAACAATAGGATCGCCCACGTTTTCAATGATCAGGTTAAGGCGGTCGCGGTCCTGACGCACTACTTCTTCCGCATCGCTCAACTTCTCATAATTGACGCGGAGTTCCTGGTCGGCGCGGCGCAGGTCGGTGACGTCGCGCATCACGGTAACAGTCCCCAGTTGGATGCCGTCAGGGCCATAGGTAGGCGCGGAGACCGCCTCAAACAGCATCTCCTCGCCTTCAATGGCGTCCACCAGCGTCAGGTCGCGGTGCGAGTCGCTGCCGGAAACCAGCATGGAGGAAAGCGCCGCGGAAAAAAGCATGTTGTTGAGTTCCACGGCACGGACCAGTCCTTCAGTCATTTCGTCGGGGACCTTGAAGAAGCGCTCGGCCGCTTTGTTTTGCATGATTACGCGGTGCTGCGTGTCAGTCAAGATGACCGGATCAGCCATGCTTTGCATCACCGTGCCCATCTGCGCGATGGTGATTTCCATGTCGCGCATGCGGTTGTAATAGTGCTCAACCTTGAAGAGCCGGGAGAGATAGCGATTGGCCAGATCGATGAGGTCACCCAACTCGGCAACGCTCTGATCGGTGTATGTCTTTGGCAGCTCTACCACCACCGCGGCGGCATAAGAGCGCATCTCGCATGTCGCACAGACCTGGTCCTCCAGCCGGATGCGTTTTTCCCTATGAAAATTTTGCACCGCCAGGCAGCTGGCCGTACGGATGCGGTCCGCTTCCCAGCAAAGATTGCGGTTGGAATAGAGAATAGGATGAATATACAGTGGGCGGTTGTGCAACGTTGTCTTGGACAGAACTTCCGGCCGCGCCTTATGCAGCACTCCGACCAGAGGATGATCGGACATCCAGAGCGCGGTGGTGAACCGCTCCATCTGCGCACGGGGCCACTTGAGCGCCGCTGCAGGTGTGACCTCCCCACTATCGAAGTTGACGTCTACCACCAACGCCCGGGCATTGCCCAGAGCGATGATCTCCTCTAACAGTAAGGGGAAGATTTCTTCCGATCGCTCGGCCTGAAGCAAGCGCAAGACTGCTGGACGGCGAGCTTGCGTCACCCGCCGTCCATTGATTCGATCGGGCTGGAAACGAATTTCGGCCGTCGCCATGCGTGACCCCAAGACCAGGCGTTACCTCCGCCGCCGCGGCGCACGAGGCCGAACTTTGATTTCAGTCGGCTCTTCCTCTTCACCTTCTGTTTCGCCTTCAGCCAGGGTTGGCCTGGAAACCAGGCCGGTAAGACCAACAGCATCGGCATACTTGAGGTAGGTGTCAATGGATGCCACTACAACTCGTGCCTCTACCGTAATTAAATCGATACCGACCAGTGAAATACGGACCCATGCATCAATGACGATTCCTTTGTCGAGTACGCGATCAAGAACGTCGATGAGACTTGAACCGCCGGATACACGTTCAACGGCCATTGAGGGCCTCCTTCATAAGAAATGACGCTCTTACTTTGCCCGTCTATTACGGGTTGTTTGCTTCCTTCTTGCAGGCGCACGGGACCCCGGAGGCGCTCCCGGTAGCTGAGTGCGTGGCGCCACTGGCGCCGGAGCGGTTAAATTGGGATCGAATTTCCACCAGTTCAAGCCAATCTGCTCGGCCTTATCCACACTACACACGAGCAAGCGAATGCGGATAGTTAGTAACTCCACGTTCGCTAAAGACACTCGAATATCCCCGGCGATCACAAGGCCCTTATCGAGAACTCGATCGAGAATATCCAGAAGATTGGCTGTTCCGGAAACAGTAGGAACTCTTTGCATAATATCTCAGGAAAATACAGAAGAGATCGACCAGGAACGGTGAAACCCGCGCGACCCTTGTCCCGCATCCTAACCAGCCCCAGCGTAACTGTCAACTTTTTGACGCTTCACCCGCATGCATCGGCTTCCAGGTTGCGTCCGGAAGGGGGGGAGGCCGACGCTCATGTAAAGATGCTGATTGCTCTCCTCCGGGTTGGCTGACAAAAATAATATCTTATGGGCGATGGTAAGGGCCGCTATTAGCCCGCATCCGCCCGGAATCATTTGTCTAGCAGATTTCCCAGGGGACCCAGTTCCAGGTTCAGGTCTTCAGGCTTCAATCCGAAAGCGGCCGTCAGCTCGTTCACTTTCGCTTCCAGCTTCATCAGCGCCTGGCCCATCTCTTCCACTTTTGTCTCTTCCAGTGATCCGCCCTCCATGCGCCGGATTGCCTGCCGCTCCAGCAGCCGCCGCAGCAATTCCACCAGGCTGAGCACCAGCCGGGCCAGTCCCTGCTCAATGTTCTCCGGGGAACAGTCAATGCGTTGAAGCGCCCCCTCGCCGACCGCCTTGAGTTCGCGATTCATCTCTGTCACGGCCGTGGCAATCTCTTCTGGAGTAATCTTTCGCATCTCCGTCATTTCACGCCCGCGATCTGCGGAGCGCGTACGCCTTCGCTGAGGAATTCTGCCGCCGGCCACGGCCCGCTGATTCTTCGCGAGAGATGTTCCGGGATCGGAACCGCGCTCACTGTCTGGCGAAACTCGCTTTCACGGCCACGCTCCACCAAAGCAAAGATTCGGTTGGCATTCTTGGTTTCTCGTGTGGCAGTTTCACGGCTCAAGTGCCCTACCGCATCGCGGACGGTCTTGGCGAACCCCTCGGACGCACGCATCCATCTTGCCTTGTTTCGCAGATACTCCGCGCCGGAGCTGCTGGCGGCTTGCAGGCGTGAGGGCGAGGGGTACAGCACGCATTCCATCTGCACAAAATTCTTCAGTCGCTCCAGGTCCTCAAGAAAAATAGAGTCATGCTCGGCGACGAAAGCCTGCAGCGCTGTCTCGTCCTGGAAAACCGAGAGCAGGCGGAACGGAATCACCGCGGTTTGTTGGAACACATGGCTGGTCACGCTGTGGAATTCTACTGCGTGTTTCTGAAGTTGATTGGATTCGAGAGGCCACTCCACCTCTGACCAAAGCAGGCGCAAGTCACCCTGAGCGATTACCCGTATCTCCGCGGACCTTACTCCCATGGCGGGCAAAGAAATTTCTGTTCCGTGGCGAAAGCCGCAATAAGCCAGCGCCCGGCTCACTTCAACCTCCGCTTTTCATCGGTCGATTCCAGACTGCGCAGCGCCGTCTCAACTGAGGTCAGCACCACATTGAGCCCCAAATACACCAGGTCCACACCGGCCAGTGAGATCACGAGAGAGCCGTGGATGATCACTCCGGCGTTGAGAACATGGTCCAGGATATCGAGCAGAGAAACTTCGTCTGCTCCGCTCTCGTCCAGGATTACGGGTTCGAAATCAGTCGGCATCAGAGGAAAACGAATAGGGCGGCCAGGGTCCATTTACTTCGATGCGGCGTGAACCGTACCACCGCTCGACAAATTCTTGTAAAACCGTGTCCCATTGCTTGCGCCGGCTGCGCGCAACCAGGAACGTTCCCTGCCACAGCAGGTTGGGCTGCGTGCCGCTCACCTTGCCGCTGGGTGCAGAGTCGGTGGCCACTTTTTCCAGTGCTGTCACCAGACCCGGCAATTCGGCATCGTTGCGTTCGGGGCGCTTTTTGATCTGGGCCGCCTTCTTCTGTAAATACTCCTTGCCTGAGCGGGCCTGGCTCACAACCGCCGGCGCCGCCTTCATTTCTGAAAAGACTTTTACGCCCCACTCATCCGCATCAGTCACGCGGGTAAAGACTTTGGCCAGCGCGCTCTTTCTTCCCAGAACATTCTTAACCAGCGCTGGCTCTCCGGAGAAGATGGTGCCAAAGCGAGCGGGAACAATCGCCACATTGGCGGCCACCTCGCCTACTACCTGCTGATGGCGCACGCCGTGCAGCGCCAGCCACTCCAGGTTTTCCGTGTTGCTCCCCACTGCCTGGGCAAAGCTCACATGGTCAACCTCAGAAACCCAGCAGATGAAATCGCCGCAGGCAACGGTTTTCACGGCGTTCACCCCGTCAATACCCGGGCTGGCAATCATGGCTGGTCCGGCCTTCTTGCCGGAAGCGCGCGAGACGCCATAGAGGTACAGGCCACGCTCCGCCGTTACTTGTCGTTTTGGATTTGCCATAGCTCGCCGGTAAATTTCTTTAAGGCCGCGGCCCCCGCAATCTCCAGGGGAAACTCGCGCAGAAGGTATGTGCGCTGCGCTCCATATTTCTTTGGAAGCGACCGTAACGTGGCCAATTGCCATTGCCGGGTGCGCGAACAATGTTTACAGCCGGCATCTGTCTCCATCAGTACGCGGTTTACAAACAGGGAATCCACGGCCACGCCCAGCTCTTCCATTGCCGCCAGTAGGCGCTGCGTCTGCCGGTCAGGCACCGGTTCCGGCAGCATCACTACCCAGGCCCGGCTTTGCTTCGGATCGCGCATAATCTCCAGCAGCTTGCGCACCCGCTGTCCCACTCCTGCCAGTTCCACGGCCACATCCTGCGCGAGGGTAAGTGTACGGTGCGCCGCCAGGCTTTTCAACAATAGCCGCGACCACAGCAGAATGCGGTCCGGCATGCGCAAAAGCTCCAGCGCGTGCCCCGTGGGCGACATGTCAATGAATACGTTTCCCGGCTTTGACTCCAGCAGGTCAAGGATACGAAAGATAGCGAACACCTCGTCGACGCCGGGGGGCACAACGTCCATCAGCGCCGTGAAGACCTCTTTTTCGAACGACAGGTCAACATGCAAGCCGCCTGACTCCATGCTGGTGGCCGAGTTCAACTTTTCCTTGATGCGCACCGCCCAGCGGCGAAATTCTGAGACTGAATCCATCTCCATTGCGCCAAAGCCCGGGTCATTGAGAACGTGTACTAAATTGTCGCCGATATCCCGCTGGAAAATGTCATCGAGTGACGGCGCTGGATCGGTGGAACAAACCGTCACCGGAACGTCCTTCTGCGAAATCCGTGAGTGGAAGGCGAGCGCTGCCGTAGTCGTCGTTTTGCCAACGCCGCCCTTGCCCACGGTAAAGCCAAGCCGCGTTTCAGCCTCCGGCCAGACCGTTTTGGAGAATTTGATCATGCTCTTTGTTTGGCGCGGCGCTTTCATGGCAAGTTTTGCTGCACGTCTGGAGAAGACGGCATCGCCGTACGCGCGCAACAGTTTGGCGCCCAGCAGCGGGTTCCCCGGATCAGGCCCCACGAGTCTGGGAATGCGAGGGAAACGGCGTTTGAGAAACGTCAGCGCTTTTTTTGCCATGCCCGCGCGCCGCCGGCAGCGCGGACACAGCTCCGGTGATGTCACTGCGCGGTTCAAAACAATCCTGCCCACGTGCATCTCTGGCGTTGATCCCCGCAGCGCTTCCAGCGATCGCACTGCTTCGTTCAGAGAAAACGTTTCTGGGGTGGTGACAAGGAGGATTTCGGCGTTTTTAGAGCTGAAGGCCGCTCGTACTTCGCCGACAATGGCCTGCCAGCGTTGCAAAAAAGCATGCGCCGGAGTCACCACTCGTCCGCCGAAGCGCCGCGCCAGCAGAGCATCGCGGCTTGAGGCCACGTCGAGAAAATCGAGAAAGCGTTGAAAATGCGCGGGGAGTTCAAACAACCGGAGAGTGTGCCCAAAGGGCGCGGTGTCCACCACAATGTGGTCATATTTGCCGCTGTGCAGCAGTTCCTGGATTGCCAGCAATCCGGCCACCTCAGCCATGCCCGGCAGCGTCGTGTCCAGTAACGGCGCGATCTCCTCCTTGCTGAAGAAGGTGCCGTTCTCCACGATGTTGAGAATTCCTTCGCGGTTTGCCGAGAGAAACTTTTCAAACTCGCGAGCGCTATCGATCTGCCAGAGAGAGAGTTTCCCCTTTACTCCCGCTACTTTGTGCGGGACTGAACCGGCCTTTATCTCCATCATGTCCGCGATCGAGTGCGCGGGATCGGTGGACATGAGCAGCGTGGATTGCCGCGGGTTGTCCGCCGCCAGGTGCAATGCCAGCGCGCAGGATACCGTCGTCTTTCCCACTCCGCCTTTTCCTACAACAAATGTCAGCCTGGACACAAAACGATTGTATCTGTGGGTAGTGGATCAGTTTGGACGGAAACCGACCCACTGCCTGTCTGTGCACATCGGTTTGTAAGTGCGGTTTTGCCTACAATGTTGTGACTGGCCAGAAGCGGCCATATCCAAGCCAAGCGAGGATTTCATGCCACTGATTCAAGTTACCATGCTGAAAGGCCGCACCCTGGAGCAAAAACGCAGGCTGGCCGCGCGGATCACTGATGCCATGGTGGAAGACGCCAAAGCCGTGAAAGATGCCGTGGTGGTCACCTTTATTGAGATCACGCGGGAAGACTACGCCAGCGCAGGCGTGCTGCTGGCGGACAAAAAATAACTACTCGACCACGCGGTAAAGGTACCGGCCGCGGGTTTCCATGATTGTGTCCAGGCCGCCGATCACGTACTTCTGGAAGTGCGGCGAAGCGCGGTGGGCCTGCAGCGCGGCTTCATCTTTGTATTGCTCGTAGAAAAGGAACTTGCGCGGATCTTCCGTCGATTGGTGGCCGATGTACATCAGGCAACCCGGCTCTTTGCGCGAATGCTCCTGCAAAATGCGGATGTACTCGCGGCATTTTTCTTCCGTGCCCGGCTTTACCAGCATGTCAACTTTTAGAACAATCATTATTGAATTCACTCCTCCACGAAGCGGTAGCTTGCATGGCTGTCGTACTCAATGCCGTGCTCTTTCTTCAACTCCTGAATGTATCGGAGGGTGGTTTGCGTGTGCGGCCCGACGCCTTCGTTCGTATGCAGCAGGACCTCCTCCAGACAACTGCTCACGCTCATGCGTTTGTGCTTCGCCAGGCCCTGCAGCAGAGCGGCCAGGCGCTTCTCCAGGCGCACCGGCACGTCCACCCGCTCGATCTTGATTGGCGGCCCGGCATTGAACAGGTGATGCCCAAACGAAAGATGGTATCCATTCAGGTCTCGCACGGCGTAGTCTCGGATTCCGTATTCTCTGTCGGCGATCTCTTCCGCGATTTCGACCCCGTTGGCGCGATGAAATTCGCAGAGCTGGTCCGCGTCGCCGACGAGGAAGGACACGGAGCACCCCTTGGGATTGGGCGTTCCTTTCTGCAAGAACATCTGCACCTTGTCCAGGTTCACGCCCGCGAAGCTCGGCGGATCACCACCCCATGTGAACGCCAGTTTGAAGCCCAACTTTTTCGTGTAGAAATCGACCGCAGCGGGAATGTCGTTGGCCGCCAGGACGGCATGGATTTGATCACATTCGACGAAGTGAGGGGCAGAAGTCGTCATGGCTTCTCCTGTTTAGTGGTTCAAATTCAGAACGTTCATTTGGCTTTCAAGCGTTTCTGCGGCGCGGCCTTTTCTTGTGATCCTGTCATTTCATCTGCAAATTCCGGCAGCATCATGGTCTGGTCGCGGTCCGGCCCAGTCGAGACCATGCCGATCTTGGCGCCGCTTTCCCGTTCGATGAAACGCAAATATTCCTGGGCTTTCTTCGGCAGCTCGTCAAATTGCGTGACGCCCTCAGTCGATTTCTTCCAACCCGGCATTTTTTGATAAATGCATTCCACCTGATCAAAGCCTGTGGCCAGAGCGGGAAGTGTGTCAGCTTTCTTGCCTTTGATTTTGTAGCCGACGCAGACCGGGACTTCGTCGAGTTCGTCCAGCACGTCCAGCTTGGTTACCACCCACCAGTTCACGCCGTTGATCATCTGCGCGTAGCGAAGCAGTGGCAGGTCAATCCAGCCGCAGCGCCGCGGACGCCCCGTGACCGCGCCATATTCCTTGCCGCGGGCGCGAAGTTGGTCGGCAATGGCGCCTTCAACTTCACTGGGGAATGGTCCGCCGCCCACGCGGGTGCAATATGCCTTGGTCACGCCGATCACGGTCTGGATGGCATTCGGCGGAACGCCGGTACCGGTCACCGCGCCTCCGGCGGTGCAGCTTGAGGAGGTAACAAAAGGATAGGTCCCATGGTCGATATCGAGCATGGTGGCCTGCGCGCCTTCAAACATCACCGACTCGCCTTCGCTGAGCGCCTGGTTGAGCAGCACGGCTGTGTCAGTGACAAAGGGAGCAATTTTCTCGGCGGCTGCGGCGTATTCGCGGTACATGCTGTCGGCATCAAGTGGTTCAGAATTGAACAGCGCGTGCGCGATCATGTTTTTTTCGCGGCACGCATTCTCGATGGTCGTCTTGAGCAGCCTGGAGTCCAGCAGATCGGCCACACGCAGGCCGCGACGGCCCATCTTGTCTTCATACGCTGGGCCGATCCCGCGCGAAGTAGTGCCGATCTTTACGCGTCCCGGGGCGTTCTCAGCGCCCATCTCAATCATTCGATGGTAAGGCAGGATTACGTGCGCGCGGTTGGAGACAAAAAGATTGCCGTCAACGGCCACGCCGGCTTCACGCAGCATGGCAACTTCTTTTAGGAATGCCAGCGGATCCAGCACCACCCCGTTGCCGATCACCGAACGGCAACCTTTGCGCAAGACGCCGCAGGGGACCAATTGCAGCACAAATTTTTTGCCCCGAATGATGACCGTGTGCCCGGCGTTATGCCCTCCGGCATAGCGGGCCACGATGGAAAAATTGTGCGAGAGAACGTCTACGATCTTGCCTTTGCCTTCATCGCCCCACTGGGCGCCGACAATCACTGCTGTCTTGCCGCGCTTCACTTGGAATGCACACTCCTCGCCTGTAACTATTTTTTTTGCAGAGCAAAAGTAATCCTGGGAAATCTGGACGGGAAAGTCTGTTACCCATAGATTTTACCAGAGAAGGGCCGGCTGTTGCAGCGCGGGTGCGCGCCGGTCACGCTGCCTGGGCCACGGCCACCCGCTCCGGATGGAACTTCTTCACCGCCCGAATTCCCAGAACGACGAACAGTGCCATCAGCAGGAGTTGGGAGATCAGAAATGGCGGCTCATTTCCATTCGGCGCCAGCGCATGGAGGGCAGGAACCTTAAGAAAGCTCTGCACTACCAGGGCAAAACCGTTCAGGTAAAGCGCAATCACAGCCGTAATGACGTAAGTGGAACGCCATCCACCGGCTAGTCTCTTTGTATAACGCGCGACAACGGCGAAGGCCAGCAAGACCAGAGAAATGGCGCCGACAATATCCGCGGGCGTTAGGTGGGTGAAAGGAAACCCATAGCCGGTGACGCTGGTGAGAATGGTGGTTACCAGGAAGAGCGCGGTCATGCCATCAAGCCTTTTGCCGCCGAGCATTCCGAATAAAACAATCAGGCCGGAGACGATGCCGATCAGGCTGATAATTACGTGAATCAAAGTGTAAGTTGCCAGGGACATTCCGAAGACCATGAGAGCCTCCTTCTGGAACGATTCGCGAATGTTACGCCGCAACCCCGGAAATTGCCATACGCGTTTGTGTTAAATTCGGTCCGCCTCAGACCGCTTACGAATTCACTTGCTCGGCAACCACATTCGATTTCTTCGCGCCGGCAGCGAGGCCGGCCAGCAGTTCATACGATCGCAAGCGATCCGCGGCTTCGTATGTGTTGGTGACAACAATCAGCTCGTCGACCTGCGTTTGTTGCAGGAAAGCTTCCAGCTTTTCCCGCACAGAATCCGGGCTGCCCGCCATCGCGACGCGGAGTTTGGATGCGACTGCGGCTTCCTCGAATGCGTTCCAGTCTAGCCGCTCCACCGGCGGCACCAGCCCAACCGGATGATTGCGAATCAGGTTGAGAAACATCTGTTGCCCTGTGGTGGCCAGGTAACGCGCTTTCTCGTCGGTTTCCGCCACCAGGACCGGAACGCCCGCCATCGTATAAGGCTGCCGCAGAACTTCGGACGCGCGAAAACTTCTGCGATAAAGCTCAAATGCCTGCAACATGCCTTCGGGTTGGAAATGGGCGGCGAACGCAAATGGCAGGCCGAGCGTGCCGGCAAGTTGCGCGCTGAAGCCGCTTGATCCAAGAAGCCATATCGGGATGTTACTGCCAGCGCCGGGAAATGCGCGCACCAACTGACCAGGCGTGGGATTGGCAAAAAAACCGCGCAGCTCTTCCAGCAGTTCGGGAAAGTCTTCACCTCCGGCGTCCAGACCGTGTCGCAGCGCCCGCGCGGCAGCAAAGTCGCCTCCCGGAGCGCGTCCCAGGCCAAGATCGATGCGTCCGGGGTAGAGCGCTTCAAGCGTGCCAAACTGCTCAGCGATAACCAGCGGAGCGTGATTAGGCAGCATGATTCCGCCTGAGCCGACGCGAATTCTGGATGTGCCTGAAGCCACGTGCCCAATCAGCACGGAAGTAGCGGAGCAGGCTAAGCCGGGAATGTTGTGATGTTCCGCCAGCCAGAATCGCTTGTAGCCCCACTGCTCCGCATGTCGCGCCAAGTCGAGCGTGTTGTGAAATACGTCAGCCACTGTTCCACCCTGCCGCACGTGCGCCAGATCGAGTACGGAAAGCGGTGTTTGTGCGAGTTTGGAAATTGCCGGCATCGGTTCTCCTGTGGCGGGCGTTCTCAGAGTCCTCGAAACTATTGGATGTCGCAGCCGCCAATTTATATTCAGGGATCGTTCCTTCGCGAAGGTGGGCAGCTTTCAGACAGGACATCCGCGAGTTTCCGATATTGGCTTTGCGTGGCGGTCGTGCCCGCGTTACCCTTATTCGACCATGCTTCCTTTCAAGCTCGTCTACAGCGACGACTATTACCTTCCAATCGGCGCGCATGTATTCCCGGCGGAAAAATACCGGCTGATCCACAAGCGGCTGCTGGAAAGTGGTATCGCCGAGCCGGATGATTTTGTTACGCCGCAGTCGGCGCATGACGAAGACATTCTGCTGGTGCATACGCGCGAATATGTACAGAAGCTTAAGACGGGAACTTTATCCGCGCAGGAAGAGCTGCAAATGGAAGTGCCATACTCGCCGGAGCTGGTAAAGGCGTTCTGGCTGGCGGCGGGCGGGTCGATTCTGGCGGCGGACCTGGCCCTGCGCAACGGCATCGCCTGCAATATTGGCGGCGGGTTTCATCACGCCTTCCCCGACCACGGCGAAGGCTTCTGCGTGATTCACGATGTGGCGGTCGCCATCAAGCGCATGCATTGGGAAGGCAGGATATCGCGCGCCATGACGGTGGATTGCGATGTCCACGATGGCAACGGCACGGCGGTGATTTTTCCACCAAAAATCAGGCCGGGGCATCCGCTGCCCAGCGCCAGCGCAAGCCAGCGCAATATTCACGCTACGCATGAAGAAGCGCGCCGTAGCGAGAAAGGCGAACTGGATGTGTTTACCATCTCGCTCCACCAGGCGCATAACTATCCAATGTATAAACCGCCATCGTCGATTGACATCAATTTGCCTGACGGCGCCAATGATGATGAGTACCTCGGCTGGCTTGATCAGTCGCTGAGCTCGGCCTTCCGGCATTTTGAGCCGGAATTGCTCTGCTATATCGCTGGCGCTGACCCGTATAAAGAAGACCAGTTGGGCGGACTCGCGCTCACGATTGAAGGACTGAAGAAGCGCGACGAATTGGTGCTGAAGGCGGCCAAAGCGCATAACATTCCAATGATGATTACCTACGCGGGCGGCTACGCGCGGCGTGTGGAAGACACGGTAACGATCCATTGCAATACGGTGCTGGCGGCGAAAGAGGTTTTCGGCAGTCAGGCGTCTGGTGTGAAGAACTGATGCGCTCCGCATGTCACTATTACTCCGTCTGTTTACTCCGCAAGAATGTCCGCATGTGATTAGAGCGGATTGGGCGATTGCTTCCTCCTTATTAAATTTATGCCCGCAAACTGGTTTGCGGGCAAGAGCATCGGTCGAGGTGGCTAGGCTTCTCAGTCTTACAAAAAGATAAGAATCGTCGCAGGTTAATTTTATTAATCTTAGTCCAAATAGTGTTGCAAAGCTCCCGCAAACGCGCTATTTTGTCGCCAACCTCTCTTGGCTTAAATCTCCCTAGTTTCTAGCCATATAGCTATGAAAGTGAGTGAAAGTTATGGCATCAAGCGTGATAGGTACCGGCAATTCATCACAACCTCGTCTTTTTCTGGAAAAACACGCGCACCGCGTGCGCAACTGGGCTTTGACAACCGGAGGTCTGTATCTGGTCATACTTCTGGGCCTGGTTTTCTGGATTATCGATAGGACGGGAATTGGTGTTTTTGGACTGTCTGAATTCGGCAGCGTCGTCGTGGAATGGATCTTTGCAGGTGTAGGATCAGCGGTTGTCGTCTGTATTCTTGTTTCGAAACTTTACTTCGCGCCAAGATCAGCTGCATACAACGGCAATGC
>JBARMK010000457.1:0-17397 GCA_049802395.1 Candidatus Angelobacter sp. | reverse complement strand
CAACTTTGGGAGAGCGTACCGTCTCAACCTGGAACCCTTCGGAACGCAACAACATCTTGATAGCATCAAGAACGGCTGGTTGGTCGTCTGCTACCAGGATGCGATGAGATTTTTCAGTACTCGGCATAGCACTGCTCTTTCTCTCTGCTCTGCCGGCGCGTTCATTGGCTGGGTAAACCGGCTTGCGATTCCAACGCAGAAACGAGAAACCGTCGAAAAAAGGCATCGGCGTCACTCGTTTCTTAAAACAGCTATGGGCTCGATAGATGCCGCCCGAACAGCTGCCAGCAAGCTGATTAGTGTAGAGACTGAGCCGAGTAAGAGGCCGGCCCCAACGATCATTACGGGCGAACTGCTTTGCATATTATAAAGCAGATGGCCCAGGAGGGTCTGTATCAGGAAGGAACCGGCCACGCCAGCCAGGACCGCGAAGGATATCAACTTGGTACCTTGCCGGGCAACCATGCGAACTATTTGGCTGCGGCTCGCGCCAACAGCCATACGGACGCCAATTTCCCGTAAGCGAAGATGCGCCTGATAATTCAGTACACCGTGGATTCCGATAGCTGTGAGCAGGAGCCCAAAAGCGCTAAATGGAGCAATGACTAATACGATAAACCTGGGGTTAGCGACGGAACTGTCGACAATCTGATTGAATTGCCGGAAAGAAGCGAGTGGAAGATCGGGATCGACCGACTGAACAGCATCACGAACCTGGCTGGAAAGGTCAGTCCTATGAGTGGTTCGAATGACAATCGAAGTCAGGAAGACCTGGTTAAAGAAGATATTAATATTGTCCGGCGTTTGCGGTATTGGAACGAACATTGTCGGAGGAACCGGCACACCAGGCCCCTTCTCATGAATGTCTGAAACTACTCCAACAACCCGGCGTGGCAGGTCGGAGGGTTGCGGTCCCAGTTCTTCATCAACTTTAAGAAACTGCCCCACGGCTGTAGCATCTGGCCACCAGCGCCGGGCCATGGTTTCATTAATGATTGCAACAGGCTCGCTTCCAGCCTTATCTTCCGCGGTAAAAAACCTTCCCGAGCGTAACGAAATGCGAAGGGTCCGAAAGTAGCCGGGACTCACAGGCCTGTACTCATCGGCATGGTCCAGCGAGCGGGGCATCGCAACTGGATGGAGAGGAACATTCAGGCCGTTTTCCAGTGGCAGCCCATTCACAGCCGCTGCGGATTCGATGCCCGGCAATGCTTTCAATTGCTTGATCACTTGACTGAGCAATCGATCAGATGAACGGCTGCTGCGATATTGCTCACTACCAAGTGAAAGCTGCGCGACAAACAAATGTTCGGTGTCAAAGCCGAGTGGCACCGCGTACAGGTTGAGCAAACTTCTTACAAGGAGCATTGTTCCCGCCATCAACATCACCGTAAGAGCCATCTGCCCGAGCACTAGCATGCGAAGGGAACGGACCTGTTCCCCGCTGGAACTGGCAGTACGGGACGTATACGCCAGGACCTGCCCAAGGTTAACGCGAGACACCTTGAGTGCCGGCACAAGGCCAAACAGCAGAGGACTTAGAACAGATATGACCAGAGTAAAAAACACTACGTGGCTGTCAATACCCAAAGCGGCGATTACTGGAGCGTCGGCTGGCCGCAGCCATAGAACCAAAGGAAGAGATTCTTTAGTCAGAATGAGACCAAGCACACCGCCCGCAAGCGCAAGCAACAGGCTTTCAGTCAGGCGCGAACGCACCAGACGATACCTAGAAGACCCAAGCGCCGCGCGAATCGCAATGGCGTGAGTGCTCTCCGACGCACGAACCAGAATTAAAACCGCGACGTTGGTGCAAGCGATCAAGAATACAAACACGACCGCTGCGAATAGCACTATTAGACGTTCTCGTTGCTTTTCAACCAGAAAGTTATGCATTTCTTGAACAAGAAGCGTCCTTTTTTGCCCTGCCGGCAAGTAAGTGGATTGATAGCCACGCGCGAACCTGTCAATTTCAAATTGGGCTTGATGCCGGGAGATTCCCGGCGCCAGACGCGCGACAACCCGATAATTGCTTCCGGGATCCGCGGTGGCAGGGTTAAGTTGAAGTGGCAGCCAGATGTCTGCGTCAGGGTAGGTCCTGAATCCTTCAGGCATGATCCCGATGATTGTGAAGCTCTCCCCGTTGATGCGCAGTTCATGTCCAAGGGCCGAAGAGTCATGATTGAACCCTTGGACCCAAAGTCCATGGCCCAAAATTACCGTGCGCGGACCTCGGGGTTCGTCTTCTTCTGCATTGAATACATTGCCGATCTCGGGACGAATGCCAAGTGTTGGAAGAAAGTCCTTTGATATTGACAAGGCCTTTACATATTGTGGAGAACCCGTTGTATGCAGATTCACGCCCACGGCAATGGAGTACGAGGCGGCAACAGAACTAAAGGCATGAGTCCGGTCTTTTAACATAAAGAAGGCGTGCGCCGAAATATCGCTCTGATCCTGCCAATGCAGAACAATCAATCGATTGGGCTCGGGATATGGCAGTTGGCGAAGCAGGGTGGCATTAATGAGGCTGAAAATGACACTGGTTCCGGCAATTCCCAAGGCCAGAGTCAGCACCGCCACAAGCGTAAACCCAGAACTCCTCCGCAAGGCACGCACAGAGAAAAATAGATCTTGGAAAAATTGATGCACTGTTGTTCCCGCCAATGAGGATTTTGTTGCGCCAAGCGCACTTTGTCTTCCTCTTCTTGCTGTCCTGCTATCCGCCTCGGCACCCCTTCCAAATTTTTTGCGCATGGCCGACAAAGCGACCACATACATCCCCGTTTATAGCGGGGCATATTAACGGCCAATCCAATCTAAATCGCTGACTTCGATGGGATAGTAATCAATTTGAGTACCACACTCACCTCAAGTGTCCACCGCTGGACTCCTTTGTCCACAAGTGGACGGCAAATAGGGCAATCTAAAGCCCTATCAGTCCCGCTGTCGAACTGTGGACGGTGTATGTCCATTCTGGACGGTACTAAGTGGACCCTGGCGCTGGCGATTAAAGTCGGTTTATGCACATTTTTTTCATACCGTACTGTCCAGCAGTGGACATCCATTTCTAGATATGGACACAAATCGGAAATGAGTAGTGTGAGAGTGTCCTCCGCTTTCTTTTGAATTTCTAATCTACGAGCCCGCTTTTCAAGGACTTGCAACCAGCAACTTTCAGTGCGGAGGGGCCCACACAAAAATTCATTTTTTCATTATTCAGAAGATCACGCCCGAACATCGGCGTTTGCCATGGAACTGAGGCATGCAAGACGGTTGCTCTGGAACTTGCTTTGCAAGGTAAGCAAATGTGGGGATTCAAAAGTAACTCACGGCCCAAGTTGATAAAGACATATCAATTTGGCAAAAAAAGTGCACTAAGGGAAGGCGATAATATGAGCACAGTTCTACAGCTTCAGAGACTCCGGCTACCAACCAGCAACATAGATGTTGCCAACATACTCATGAGTACCTACAGCGGTATATGTCCTGTACCTGATGAGGGCACGCAGTTCGAAATGGAATAGTCCTTTTCATCGCAACGCTTGTCAATTGATTGGCAGTTGCAGCGGGCGAGCAACAGGATCACAGGAGAAGAACCGTCATGCGGAGCGGCCCTAATCTGATTTATCGCTTGATACACAAGGATTATCCCGAAAGTTTCATGGCCTACTCTCCCCAGATAAAAGATTTCTACAATACGGTTCACTCGCAACTACCGCAAGGCTGGACGATTCAGCGGAGAGAGATGTGGTTCTATTGCAGCCCGCATAACGCTCCACTACCGTGGCAGGGATGGAAGATTCATGTCTCTGCCACGTACAGAAACGCTCACGAAATTCTTGAAAAAGTCATGTCAATACTTTTCAAGTACACCGATGTAGCTTTCAAATTTGCCGCTGATCGCCTGCTGGTTTCACTTATCAACAGCAAGGGCTGGCCAAGGGCTGGCTCGGGAAAGTTCATCACGATATATCCACCGGACAGCCGTCGTTTTATCGAGGTGATCGAGGAGATCGATCAGGCCACCCGTGGGATGCACGGACCCTACATACTGTCAGATCACCGATACAACAACAGCTGGGTGGTGTTTTACCGTTACGGAGGCATTTGCACACGAACCGACCTCAATGTGAAAGGTGAAAAAGTTCCGGTTCTCAAGACTCCTGATGGCCGCTTGGTTCCCGATCAACGGCTTGCATATCCGACGATTCCTGCATGGGAAAAACCGGTTCTGCCGCTCGGGAGCGAGACCAGTGACGACAAGAAAGAAGGTGGACCTCACCTGCTGCACGGACGCTACACCATAGAGAAAGCGGTTTCGTTTTCCAGCGCGGGCGGAGTGTACTTTGCGCACGATAATCAGTCCGGCAAGACAGTCGTGGTGAAAGAATCGCGTCCATACATCGCTGCCAATTCAGATGGCTATGATGCAGTGGAGTTGCTGAAAAAGGAACATCGGCTCCTGACTGTAGTTGCTGACACGGGGATTGCTCCTCAACCGGTGGACTTATTTCAAGAATGGGAGCACTGGTTTCTTGTGGAAGAGTTGATTGAGGGAACTGAGATCAGCCGGCACGCGGCAGCGCATAGCCTTCTGCTTCGAACAAGACCGACAACAGACGATTGCAGAACCTGGCACGCCCTGTTTAGAAGGCTATGCGCTGATCTAATGAAGATCCTGAATATCCTGCACAGCCGCGAAATCGTGTTTGCAGATCTCTCGGCCAACAACCTTATTATTACCGCCGACAACCAGTTGAAGATCATTGATTTCGAAGGCGCCCATCAGCTTGGAGTCGACGAGCCAGCGAACATCTATACTCCAGGCTTTGTTTCGCAGCATCGGGTGGCTGGTGGCCAGGCGAGGTGCGAAGATGACTATTATTCCGCAGGCGCCGTCCTGCTGTCATATCTCCTTCCTATCAATGGCCTGCTTCATTTAAACCCCAATGCCAGACGGGCATTTCTTGCTTCAATTCAAGATGATATTCAGTTGCCCGCAGCCATTGTTGAGCTCATCAATAACTTGATGGACCAGACGAGATTCCCGCTGTCTTTCCTGGTTGATGAGATTGAACAGCCCGGGCCTTCGCTGTTGCGGTTCCCCCGCAGCAACGTTCACGCGCCAGAAAATTGTGAGGAGACTCTAGAGAGCATAGCGAGGCACCTTAGCGGGGTAGCAGAGTACGGACGAGCGGACCGTTTATATCCCAGCGATCCAAGGGTTTTCTCGACGAATCCTTTAAGTCTCGCATACGGTGCGGCAGGCGTTGTCTATGCACTTCACAAAATTGGTGGAAGCGTCCCTCAAGCCGCTATCGATTGGATTTTGCAGCGGAAAGTGAATGCCACTGAATACGCGCCAAGCCTCTTCACCGGCATGTCGGGAATTGCGTGGTCACTCCTTGAGATCGGGTTGAGAAGGCCTGCAGAAGAAATCTTTCAGTCAACATTCACGCACCGGCTGGTCCATAAATCTGCAGATTTGTTTCACGGAATGGCGGGATGGGGTATGACTGCGCTCCGCTTCTTTCGTGCAACTGGCAACGAACTCTATTTGGACAGAGCCAAGGAAGCCGGCAACCGGCTTCTGGAATCGTGCATAAAGTCTGACCGCGGCTATTCCTGGGCTACATCCGAGGAGTGCCCAGTTGGGCTCGCTCACGGCAGCAGCGGTATCAGTTTGTTCCTGCTGTACCTGTATCTGGCGACCAAAAATGAGTGCTACCTGACGGCAGGGTTTCAAGGTCTTGACTTCGATCTGGCTGCAGCCGTTCCAACCAAAGATGGCGGGTTGTCTTGGGGCGAATCCATGGATTCACCGTCACCGCTCTATCCTTATTGGCGCTTTGGGAGTGCAGGTATTGGAATAGCCACAGTTCGGTTTCAGCGACTGACAGGTTCAACACGCTATCAATCAATTTTGGAACAGATCTTTATTGATACCGACCGAAAATACGCCGTATTGCCGGGTCTGTTCACCGGTCTGACTGGCTTGGGTGAGTTCTTGCTCGATATGCATGACCTAACCGGAGAACAGCGCTTCCTAAAAAGCGCAAATAGGATTTCAGAGGGAATCATGCACTTTCGCGTGGAGCGGAATGGAGCTGCTTTCCCAGGTGAAATGTTGTGCCGTTTGTCCTGTGACTATGGCACCGGGAGTGCTGGTATTGCATTGTTCCTGAACCGGCTGGCCGGGAAGCAGAAAAATGATTTTATGTTGGATGAACTATTTGAGACGCTGCCGCTGGTACGAGCAGGAGATAAAAACAGCTACAGGCAGATGGCCCTGAGCGCTGCCTAGCTCTTTGCGGCAATCGGGGTAATCCGTCCGGACATCTTCAAAAGCGTCAACCGGGTTGGGAATTGCCCGGGAGCTAGAACATTGGGGCAGGGGTTAGTTGAGGCTTTTAGTTGGGCAACTTCTTGAATTGTTCGGCCTAAAGAGTCTGGAATGAAACACGGGACTCAGATGGCGGCAGCTTGTCCTGAAAACGCGGTGGCGCACGAAGCCAAATGATCCATTCGAACCGTAAAAAGAAAGAGAAGGTGAAAAATGGACTTGAATCGTTTCGATAAATGCTGGTTTGCAATTCAGGTCAGGCCACGATATGAGTTCATCACGGCCAGTATCCTTCGCAGCAAGGGCTATGCAGAATTTATGCCAAGCTACAAGTCCAAGAGGCGGTGGTCAGATCGGGAAAAAGAAATCGAGCTGCCCCTCTTCCCAGGGTATGTGTTCTGCCGGTTTGATGCGCGGATTCAGGTCCCAATTTTGACTACTCCTGGTGTCATGCAGATTGTGGGCGCAAACCTGCCCATCCCAGATAGCGAGATTGAGGCAATCCAGGCAATTGTAGCGCAAAGCATTCCGGCGGCTCCGTGCCCATATCTGAAAGTGGGAACCCGAGTTCAAGTGATAACCGGCCCGCTCGCGGGAGTTCAAGGCCTTCTGGTGTTCTATAAAGACCAATGTCGTCTGGTTCTTTCCGTGAACCTGGTGACAAATTCAGTCTCAGTTGAAGTCGATCGCTACGATGTGATCCCTGTGCAGGAAAACATAGGCTCGAGCACGATGCTTGAGGCGGCGTCATATCAAGCTTAAGTCGAAAAAATAACGGGGGCTGGGCACTGACAATTTCCAGCAAAAAGATTCATATCTGCCGGCCAATTGCCCGGCTATGCCAATGATGAACCTTTGTACTCCTCCTGGTTGTAGATCTTTAGCAGTGGAAGAAAATCACACCAACTGCGCCAAGGAGCCTGCGGCATTTCGCGAGACATTTGTTGGGTTCCGTTCTCATCTCTGATCCTGCGCGGTGACACTCGTAGTGAGCATGATGCTCAATCTCAAAAGGAGCGGTTATGGCAAATAATGACAGTGAGGATAAAACAATCTACAAAGTAGTCCTAAATCATGAAGAGCAGTACTCTATTTGGCCTGCTCATCGTGACAACCCTTTAGGCTGGCGCGATGCCGGGAAATCCGGCTTGAAAGATGAATGCTTGCAGTACATCGAAGAAGTATGGACTGACATGCGGCCTCTAAGCCTGCGTAAAAAGATGGACGGAGACCACGTGCGAGTGCAGTAGGCGGCTTTCGTCAACAACACTGGCGGCAGACGAAAGAAATTCCGTCTGCCGACTCGCTCCAGATGTTTTGTCAGGCATTTTTCCCACCGCCAAAATTCCGGACTTCTAATTTCAAAATACGTGTTTCTGTAGGGGATGGTACTGTGAAGATCACCACGCTAGTTCAGTTGCTTCGCTGGAGAGCGGACAAGAGTCCACACCATGTGGCCTACAGATTTCTAGATCAGGACGGCGCGGAGCAAGGGAGCATGACGTGCGCTGAGTTGGACACACGCGCGCGTGCTATTGCAGCTGCTCTGCATCGCACCGATGTCAAACCCGGGGACCGTGTTTTATTGCTTTATCCGTCGGGGCTGGATTACGTAGCTGGATTTTTTGGATGTCTCTACGCCGGCACTATCGCGGTGCCAGCCTTCTCTCCGGGGCCAGGCAAGAACTCTGTCCGGTTGGCGGGAATGGCCAAGGATGCCGAGCCGCGCATGGCTTTGACAGTGGAGAGAGTTGCACCCAAGCTGAAGAAATACCTTAGTGCAACTTACGAGCTTCCATACCTTTGTACTGAGCAATATAAAGAAAGCGATGTGGCAGGCTGGCAGGAACCCACGCTCGACGGGGAAGATGTGGCCCTGCTGCAATACACCTCCGGCTCCACTAGCAATCCTCGCGGAGTAATGGTCACGCACAGCAATTTGTTGTACAACCAGGGACTGATTCAAGAAGCATTCCGGCAGACAGAAGAATCCTGCATTGTGAGCTGGCTGCCGCTCTACCATGATATGGGCTTGATCGGAGGAATGATCCAGCCGCTTTATGTGGGCGCCCCCTGCGTTCTCATGTCTCCAGAAACTTTCCTACAACGTCCAGCGCGTTGGCTGCGCGCCATTACCAAATACAAAGCAACAACCAGCGGAGGCCCGAATTTTGCTTATGAGCTCTGCGTGCAAAAAATCAAGGAGTCCGAACGGGCAGAGTTGGACCTGAGCACCTGGACAAATGCCTTTAACGGATCTGAGCGTGTACGCGCAGGGACCCTGGAGCGCTTCGCAAATACTTTTGCCGGTTGCGAGTTTGACCGAAGGGCTTTTCATCCCTGCTATGGCTTGGCCGAAGCAACATTGTTGGTGAGTGGCGGGCAGGATGCCGTAGCTCCCAGGGTGTTGAACCTTTCCGCTGAGGACTTGCAAAGAAATCGGGCCACGATCACGCCCGATGGCACAGGCTCCGCAATTGTGAGCTGCGGACGCAGCTTTGGCGATCAGACGATAAAAATCGTGAACCCGGAGTCACTCCAGTGCCTTACAGACGGAGAGATTGGTGAGATCTGCGTCGCAGGGTCTAGCGTGACTGCCGGATATTGGAACCAGCCAGAGGAGTCGCAAAAGATATTTTGCAATCGCTTTGATGAGACCGACGAGGCCCGCTTTCTGCGAACCGGTGATCTGGGGTTTATGCATGACCGGCAACTCTATGTCACAGGCCGCTTGAAAGAAATCATGATCATGCGGGGCCGCAACTACTATCCGGAAGATATTGAGGAAACGATTCGGACCAGCCATTCTGAGTTGAGTGCAAATGCTGCATTCTCGATTGATATCACGGGGGAAGAGAGACTGGTGGTTATTCAAGAGTATGAAGGCCGGCGGCAGGGAATGGATGCCGAGAGTGTATTCAGCGCAATGGGAGCTGCGGCCGCTGAACAACACCAAATACAGATTTATGCCGCAGCTTTGGTGAAACTGGGCACCATTCCCAGAACCACCAGCGGGAAAATCCAGCGCCGCAAGTGCCGTGCACTTTATCTTGAGGAGGCAATCAACTGGCTCGCGTTCAAACAGTGGAGTGACCTGGAAGCGCCGTATGTTGAACCTGAGACCCCGACAGAGACAAAGCTGGCGGGAATCGTGGAGCAGGTACTCGGCAGAGACGGTGTTGGCGCGGAAGATGACTTTTTTAGCCTGGGTGGAGATTCTCTACTGGGCACGCAATTTCTGTCCCGACTGAATAACGCGTTTCAGGTAGAGATAACGTTGCCAATGCTCTTCAAGGCCCGCACTGTAAGGTCGCTGGCTTTATCGATTGAACAGGAGCAATCCAGTCAACTTCGGCCAATGGTGCCGGCTCTGATAGCCAGAACTCAGTCGGGTTCGGCGCCTCTGTCATTTTCCCAACAGAGACTGTGGTTCATGGACCAGTTGTATTCAGACAATGGAGCTTACATTGTCGGCGCAGCAGTCCGACTCAATGGTGAGCTGGATGTGACGGCGCTACAACAGGCTCTGGAGACGATAGTACAGCGACACGATGTCTTAAGAGCGCGATTTCCCCTGGTGGACGATAAGCCAGTGCAGATAGTTGAGGCCAGCTCGACCGTGCCATGGCACAACATCGATTTATCAGGCTGGCCCGAAGATGAGCGTGAGACAGAAGCGCAAAAGGTTATCTCTCAAGAAAACGCGCGTCCAATTGTTTTGCGAATTGAATCACCGATCCGCGCAACTTTGGTCAAGTTGAACCCTGCCGAGCATATTTTTCTGTTAAGCGTTCACCATATCGTCTTTGACGGCTGGTCTGGTGATGTGTTGCTGCGTGAATTGGCAATACTGTATGAAGCCTTCGTCAAGGGCCTGCCCCCGGCTTTACCGGCGCTGCCGGTGCAGTACTCGGATTTCGCCTGCTGGCAGAGAGAGTGGCTGCAGGGGGAGGTACTGGAAACGCAGTTGGAATATTGGCGTGAACAATTGCGGGGAGCGCCGGTGCTGGAGTTGCCGACCGATCACCCACGTCCCGCAGTGCTCAACTATGATGGCGCGCAGCAATTATTCTCCCTGTCTCCAAACATGACCGCACAGCTCCGCGAGTTGAGCCGGCGAGAAGATGTGACGCTGTTCATGGTCCTGGTCGCAGTATGGCAGATCTTGATGCTGCGCTACACCGGGCAAGCAGACGTAGTTGTAGGGACCACAATCGCCAATCGTAAGCGCATTGAAGTTGAAGGCCTGATCGGGTTTTTTGTAAATACTTTGATGTTGCGGACCAACCTTGGCGGTGACCCGACCTTCCGCGAACTTCTGGAGCGAGTGCGGGATACTGCATTGGGTGCGTATGCCCACCAGGAAATTCCATTTGACCAGCTTGTGGCTGAATTGCAACCGGACCGCAGCCTGAGCCGTACCCCCTTATTTCAGGTGTTGATAGGGTTCAGGGAAGCTCGTAACAGGCAGATTGAATTGCCGAAGTTGCGGGCGGAGGTAGTGGATGTGCCAAGTTCCACATCCATATTCGATTTATCGTTGTTCCTGGTGGACAAGGGCGACCGGATCGATGGAAGTTTTGAATACAGCACAAATCTCTTTGATGCCTCGTACATCGAGCGAATGCGCGAACATCTCCTTATCCTGCTGCAAAGCGCCGTTACAAATCCGGACCAGCCAATTTCTGCGCTGGCTGCGTTGCCCGAATGGGAACACCAACTGTTGGCGCGCTGGAACACTACCTCCGCGGAATATTCCCTGGATACATGCCTGCATAAACTGTTCGAAACTCAAGCCAGAAAAACTCCAGACCGGATTGCCGTTCGCTACGAGGGTACAGCGCTCACATACAAGCAGTTGAATGCGCAAGCGAATCGCTGCGCCCATCACTTGAGAAGTCTCGACGTAAAGACAGAATCGCGCGTTGGCGTTTACGCGGAGCGGTCTCTGGAGATGGTTGTTGCGCTGATCGCCATACTCAAGGCAGGGGCGATGTATGTGCCGCTGGATCCGAGCTATCCGCAGGACCGGCTGGCCTACATGATTGAAGATTCGTCGGTTTCCGCGCTGCTGATTCAGGAGCATCTCAAGGCGCAAGTTCCGGAGTATTCGGGACATACGATCAGTCTGAGCGCGGATTGGCGCCATGCGGCTGGGGGGTGTGAAGAAGATCCCGCGGTGAGCGTATCGCCGGCGAATGCAGCCTACATGATCTATACGTCGGGATCAACCGGACGGCCGAAAGGCGTTGTGAACATACATTCAGGAATTTGCAATCGATTGCTATGGATACAATCCCGTTTCCCACTTGATAAAGAAGATCGCGTTCTGCAGAAAACTCCTTTTGGTTTCGACGTTTCCGTATGGGAGTTTTTCTGGCCCCTGATTAACGGAGCAACTCTGATCATGTCTCGCCCTGAAGGCCACCGGGACCCGGGCTATCTGACAGAGCTCATTGAGAAGGAGGGGATCACGACTATCCATTTCGTGCCTTCCATGCTGAGCGAGTTCCTCAATGAGCCGGCCCTTTCACGGTGCAAAGGATTGAGGCAAGTACTTTGCAGTGGAGAAGCCCTGCCCGCAAATCTCGTCGAGCGCTTTTTCAAGGTGTTGCCTGACGTGAAGTTATACAACCTTTACGGTCCCACAGAGGCCTCAGTGGAAGTGACCTATTGGGATTGCCAAGGTCACAAGCAAGGCATGCCCATCCCGATTGGACGTCCGATCGCAAATACGGAGCTCCACATTCTGGATGCGGCCGGCGCGCAGGTTCCGGTTGGGATTCCGGGAGAACTTCATATCGGCGGCGCCGGCGTGGCCCGTGGCTATTGGAATCGCCCGCGCCTTACAGCGGAAAGGTTTGTGCCTGATTCTTTCAGCAAAGGCACTGGTAGTCGCTTGTATCGAACTGGAGACCGCGCAAGGTTTCGGTTGAATGGAGAAATTGAGTATTTAGGCAGGCTGGACCATCAAGTGAAGCTCCGTGGTTTCAGGATCGAACTTGGGGAAATTGAGTCTGCTTTGGCAAGCCATCCTGGCATTTATGAGGCAGCCGTCCTATTGCGAACGGACAATCCGGACCACCCGAGACTGGTTGCTTACATTGTGGAACGCGCTGAGTGCCCACCGGAGATTCGCGAACTGAAATCGTTCCTGGCAAGGCTACTACCTGAGTCCATGGTTCCTTTCGCATTCGTAGCGCTGGCAAATCTCCCCAAGAATTCAAATGGCAAGCTTGATCGCGATCGTCTTCCCATGCCTCAGGACAGCGGAGCGGTTCCAGCAGATATCAGAATAGAGCCTGCCACTGAAGCGGAAAGAGTGCTGGCTGAGATCTGGCGTGAAGTGCTCGGAGTTGAACATATTGGCATCCACGACAACTTCTTCAACCTGGGTGGAGACTCCATTCTGAGCATTCAAGTCGCATCCCGGGCGAACCGCTCTGGAATCAAGCTTACTCCGCGCGATGTCTTTGAGAGGCAGACGATCGCACAGCTGGCGGCCCCTCACCACACAACGGAAGTTGCGGTGGAAGCGGCTCCGGCTGCGGGTCCGGTGCCTCTGACTCCCATTCAGCATTGGTTTTTTGAACACGATTTTGAAAACTGTGAGCACTGGAACCAGGCCGTGCTTCTGGAAAAAAAGCAGCCTTGGCGGTACGAGATGTTGCGCGAGGCATTCGATGGCCTGCTGGCACATCACGACGGCTTAAGACTCAGGTTCTATCGCGAAGGTGCGGGATGGCGCCAGGAATATGCGAGTCTGGAAGAAGTTCTTGCCACTGAGTACGTGGAATATTTTGATGCCTCCACGTTGTCTGAGGCTGAGCGGCCGCATTCGATCAACAAGCGAATTGCTGAATTGCACTTGAGCCTTGATCTATCCCGAGGGCCATTGTTCCGGGCAGCGTTTTTTGATGCAGGTCCCGGCAACCCATCCTATCTTTTTCTTGTTGCCCATCATTTGATCATCGACGCTGTGTCATGGCGCATACTCATCGACGACCTCAAATTGGCTTATGAGCAACGAGAACGCGGAGAACAGGTTCATCTATCGACGAAAACCATCTCATACGCGCAGTGGTCCACATTGCTGCGACAGCACGTTCAGCAGGGCTCGCAAGATGAAATGGATTACTGGTCCAACAGAGAACCCCTGTGTAATCCACTACCGTTGGACCGGGAAGCCGGACCCAACGATGTTGCATCGGTGCAGGAAATTTCTGTATCGCTTGGCGCCGAAGAAACGAAGCAATTACTCGTAGAGAGCTCGACCCGGTACAAAGCAACGATGGAAGAGTGTTTGGTTGCTGCTTTGATTGGTGCGTTGGCGCGATGGAGCGGGCACTCCAGGTTTGATATCGATCTTGAGAGACACGGTCGTGAAGAGATCGTCCCGGGCGTGGATTGTTCGCGAACCGTTGGGTGGTTTACGTCGATATTCCCGATACAGATTAAGGCAAGACCTTCATTGGATGCCGCCGACCTGCTGAGATTAGCGAAAGAACAACTGCGCGCAGCTGCAAAAACAGGTTTGGCATACGGTGCGCTGCGATATTTGAGCGGAGACGAGAAAACGGTTGCAACCTTGAAGGGCGTTCCGAGCGGGCAAGTAAGTTTCAACTATCTGGGTAAAGTTGACCAGTTGGTGAGCGGTGAGGGAGCCCTATCGCTTGTGTCAATCGCAAGCGGGGCCACCCGCAGCCCCAGAGGACACCGGCCGCATCTGCTGGAAGTCATGGTCAGAGTGCAAGACGGATGCATGCACGCTGTCTGGGCGTTCAGCAAAAACCTGCACCATAAGGCGACGGCAGAAAAACTTGCCGGCGACTTTCTAGAGATCCTGCGGTCATTGTTGTTGGAGAAAGCTGCAGCCAGGGCCTACATTCCGTCCGATTTCTCACTTCCAGCCTTGACCACGCAGTCTCTTCAGGGCATTGTGCAGTCAAGCTCAACAGACGGCAATCTTGCGAACATCTATCCCGCGCTTCCCGCGCAGCAGGGGATGATTTTTCACAGCAGTTACACGCCCATGTCGGGCATCTACATCATGCAAGTGGTATGCGACGTGGCGGGCAAATTCAACGTTGAGACGTTTCAACACGCCTGGCAGAAGACGATCAAGCGGCACGAAGCGCTTAGGACATCATTCTTCTGGACCGAAGCAGGCGAGGCTGTGCAAGTGGTGCACAGCGAAGTAACCCCGGACTGGCACCAAGCAGATTGGTCGGCGACGTCAGCTGCGGAACAGATGAACAGGCTTGATTCTTATCTGGAAAAAGACCGCCGTGAAGGCTTTGAACTGGGAAAGCCGCCCTTGATCCGGTTGGCGCTTTTCCGCACCGGCGAAAAACAATATAAGTTTGTCTGGACATACCACCATGTGGTGCTCGATGGCTGGAGCACAGCCCTGGTTTTGAAGGAAGTAGTCGAATGCTACGAGTCGCTGGAAGCCGGACATTCGATTGTCCAGAAGTGCCTCAGGCCTTACGGCGATTACATTGAGTATTTGCGGCAACAGCACGCTGCTGCTTCTGAAAAATTTTGGCGTCGAGAGCTGATTGGGTTTACTCGGCCAACCCGGCTCAGCATCGACAAAAGCGAGAGTGGGACCTCTACTCAGGCGGGGTGCTTCGAAGTTCACAATCTCCAATTGGAAGAGAACCTTTCCTTTTCACTCCAGGAACTGGCTCGCGAGAACCAACTGACACTTTACACGGTGCTTCAAGGCGCCTGGGCGTTGTTACTGGGATATTACAGCGAAAGCGAAGACATAGTCTTCGGAACAGTTTCCTCCGGCCGGCCTGCCAGCCTTGACGGTGTTGAAGGCATGGCTGGGTTATTCGTGAACTCGTTGCCGGTAAGGGCTGTGCTGCCATCGACAGAACCCTTGTTGCCGTGGTTGTGCGAACTGCAAGGCCGGCAGGTGGAGATGCGCCAGTTCGAGTCCACACCGCTGATACAAATTCAGGCCTGGAGTGAAATTGAATCCGGCATGCCTGTTTTCGACACTATTTTTTCACTGAACAATTATCCCGTAGATAAAGCATTGCTGCAGAGAGAAGAGGGCGGTCTAGACATCCGCGTGGCGCGGGTGGTCGATTGGAACAGCTATCCGTTGAGCGTTGCCGTAACCCCGGGACGAAAAATTCTTGTGGAAGTGAAGCATGATTCCCGCCGTTTTGAACGGCGAGCCATTACCGAGGCATTGGACCTCTACCATGCTCTGCTGCGAGCAATACCTAATCAGACCTCATTCGTGCTTGAAGACTTTCGTGCATTACTCATGCAGACGGCCCGCAAGCACCAGGTAGAAAATGCAGCTGCCTACCGGTCAGCTGTTCAGAAAAAATTCCATGAACTAAAACCAAGAAGTGGGTCTTCACAATCACTTGCTCCACAATAGCCTGGGTACTTCACGGCGCAGTCCAACTCATTGTGCCGAATCCCAACTCTTTCAGCGCAATCAAAAAGATCTACGAAAGGAATCGATATGAAAGCAATGCAATCAATTGCGTCAGCCCCAAGTTTCACCGAGGAAGCCCAGCAGACCTCCGCAAGCCGTCCGTCGGGCGCATTCGTCACCACGGAATATCTCTCACCTGAAGGGTCGATTCCGTTGGTCATCAGACCGGCAAGCCCAAATGTTGACCTGGTTGGATGGGCCAATGATAACCGCAGCTTCATTGACGGTCTTCTCCTGGAACATCGCGCTCTGTTGTTTCGTGGATTTCAGGTAAAGACGCCCGCGTACTTTAACAGCTTTGTGAAAGCTACGTCGGATGGCCCATTGCTTGAATACAAAGACCGCTCCACACCGCGCTATGAGGTTGGCAATGGCATCTATATTTCTACAATTTACCCGCCAGACCAGAAAATCCATCCCCACAACGAGGGCACCTATTGGAAGACCTGGCCGGGCAAGATCTATTTTTGCTGTATGAAGCCTTCCACCACTGGCGGCGAAACTCCAATTTCCGACGTGCGCAGGGTGTTTGAGCGGATTGATCCAGCCGTGCGCGAGCAATTCCGGGAGAAAAAAGTGATGTATATGCGCAACTATAACCCTGGCATCGGCCTTAGCTGGCAAGACGCTTTCCAGACCAAGGAAACAAAGGCCGTGGAGGAATACGCGGAAAAGAATGCCATCCAAATTGAATGGGCAAAGACAGGAACGCTGCGGACCCGGCAAATCCGGCCAGCGATACGCAAGCACCCGAAAACCGGTGAAGATCTGTGGTTTAATCACGGAGCTTTCTTTCATGTGAGCTCGCTTGATCCCGAGGTGCGCGATGCCCTGCTGAGCTCCTATAAAGAAGAGGGCCTTCCTTACAATACCTATTTCGGCGATGGAACTCCCATATCCAGCGAAGTGGTTGAACACATTCGGGAGGCGTATGCGGCGGAACAGTGCAGCTTCCTCTGGCAACAGCACGATGTAATGCTGCTGGACAACATGACTGTCACGCATGCCCGCGAGTCATACACCGGCGAAAGAAATGTAGTGGTAGCCATGACGGAAGCCCACACTGACTAATCATCCAAGCTCCGTCCAATCCATGCCAAATCCGTAATTCAACAGATGCGCCTTTACCGCTGCACCCCAGGAGCCGCGTGTCAGTGACATGCGGCTCCCCTCCGCCAATCATGCAGTAACCAAGGCGCTTCCGGTTCAGCTAAGAACCATTGCAACTTAAAATCCGGCCGCATTCGGCGAGCTGTTTGCCAAAACGATCGAGGAGTTCCCGATGCAAGAGTTCAAACTTTCTCCGCAACAAACAATCTTATGGGGATTGCTGCGGGATAAAGGTGTCCCGTATTGGGGACAATGTGCAATATCAATTCAAGGTAACTTGAAGATCCCGGTACTGAGACGCGCTCTGGATCGCGTCATAGCTCGGAATGAAGTATTGCGGACAGCATTTGTCTGCGATCCCGAGGCGGTAACTGCCAAAGTTATCAGCAGCAGCACGTCCGCAAATCCGTTAGAGATGCTCGATTGGAGTTCTCTGCCGCCAGCCGAGCAGGAGTCGCAATGCTCCAGGTTATTC
>JBARMK010000456.1:0-2092 GCA_049802395.1 Candidatus Angelobacter sp. | reverse complement strand
AGCTGGGCAAGCGCTGGGACAAAGACCCGCGCCTGAAACAGTGGTTTCACCGGCTGGATTTAGTGATTGTTCTCTTTCTCCTGGCTGGCGTTTCATGGTTCGTGTGGTCGCACTGGAAGAACCGTGTGCGCGCCACTGCGTGATCTTTGGGGTTGCCGTGCCAGTTTACAAACCTCTCTCGATACGAGAAGATAAATAGTTTCCACTCACCTCAAGGACGGTTCCGTATCAATGGCTTCTTCTGCTGAAAAGACGACCACCGCGACTACCACCAAGATTGCACCCGCCCGCGGCAAATTGGGCGTAATGATAGTTGGCATGGGGGCCGTGGCTACCACGTTTATTGCCGGGGTAGAGGCAATTCGCAAGGGAATCGCCAAGCCTATTGGGTCGCTGACGCAGATGGGGACCATTCGTCTGGGGAAGCGCACAGATGGCCGATCACCCAAGATCAGTAAGTTCGTCCCGCTGGCCAACCTTAAGGACCTGGTCTTCACAGCATGGGACATTTTTGAAGAAGACGCCTATGCCGCTGCCATGAACGCCGGCGTGCTAGAGAAAGATCTGCTGAACCAAATCAAACCATTCATGCGTTCCATTAAGCCGCGCAAGGCGGTGTTTGACCGCAATTACGTGAAACTGCTGGACGGCAAGCATGTGAAGAAAGGGAAGAACAAGCGCGATCTGGCCGAGCAGCTGCGCGCCGATATTCGGGATTTCAAGAAGAAGTCAAAGGCTGACCGGCTGGTGATGATCTGGTGCGCCTCCACGGAAACTTTTACCAAGCAGAGTGCCGTGCACCAATCTCTGAACGCCTTTGAACGAGGCCTGAAAGAGAATGACCCTAACATTGCTCCGTCTATGATTTACGCCTATGCGGCGCTGATGGAGGGTGTGCCGTTCGCCAACGGAGCGCCCAACCTCACCGTGGACATTCCGGTAATGATGGAACTTTCCAAGGCCAACAATGCCCCGATCGCGGGAAAAGATTTCAAGACCGGCCAGACATTGATGAAGACCATTCTGGCGCCCGGCTTTAAGGCGCGCATGATCGGCATGAACGGTTGGTTTTCCACTAACATTCTGGGCAATCGCGATGGTGAAGTGCTGGAAGATCCCGGCTCTTTCAAGACTAAAGAAGAATCCAAACTTTCGGTGCTTGACCGAATTTTGCAACCGGAGCTATATCCCGATCTTTACGGGAACATTCACCACAAGGTTCGCATCAACTATTACCCGCCGCGCGGCGACAACAAAGAGGGCTGGGACAATCTCGATATCTTCGGCTGGCTCGGCTATCCGATGCAGATAAAGGTGGATTTCCTGTGCCGCGACTCCATCCTGGCCGCGCCCATCGTGCTGGACCTGGTGCTGTTCCTGGACTTGGCCAAGCGCAGCGACGAACTGAAAGGGCTGGGCGTTCAGGAATGGCTCAGCTTCTATCTGAAATCGCCCATGACCGTCCCTGGGCTCTATCCGGAGCACGATCTCTTTATTCAGTTGATGAAGCTGAAAAACACGTTACGCCATCTGCGCGGCGAGCCGCTGATCACTCATCTCGGGCTTGAGTATTACGATTAGCGGCCCACGCCGTCCTGCAGCTTGGCATCAGAATTGGATATGAAGATCTGCTGGGTGGTATGTCTTACGCTTGCGCTGCTGATCTCAGCCCCATCGCTTTTGGCTGCTGACGGCACCTTTCGGGGGAAGGTGGTGGATCCGCCGGGTAACCAGCCTGCTTCCCCAGGCTGGATCTTCGTACAGGGCCGGAACCGCATGTTGCGCCGGGTAGAGGTTTCACATGCGGCCATCGTTTTCGGCGATGAGGTCCCTGCCCATCAGCGCCACAAATGCAATTCTGACTGCCTGGGTGCGGGCCAGGAAGTCCGGGTCACCGCAAGGCAGGACGCTGCGGGTGAATGGCGAGCCAACCGGGTGGAGATTCTAAGATTGCCGACTCAAGCTGCCTGGGCGCCCCAAAAAGCCTTCACTTTACCAAACTTTACCCGGAATGCCTGGATTCGACGGATAACTAACAGCAGCAATAATGCATCGCACCCTATACGGGAAAAATCTACTTAGGGTACGTGAG
>JBARMK010000455.1:0-5904 GCA_049802395.1 Candidatus Angelobacter sp. | reverse complement strand
CTTGGCCTTGCCAACGTAAAGTACCTCTCCCTCGGCGTTTTTGTACAGATACACCCCGGGCTGAAGGGGAAGGGTTCGGATTTTTTGGAGCAAATCCATTTTAGGGAGACTGGGGCTTACTACCTAGATTCTTCCTATAGGGCCTCAGGTGCGTAAAAATTCTACTGTGGCTGGCACCGGCGATGATCGCCAAGGCGGCCAGCAACGAGTCAACCCATTGATTATACAACACTTAAATCACTGCTTGATTAACTTGGCCATTGGCAACACAGTTGCTGTTCCATCAGTGACTTTATAGGCGGCAAAACCCTGCGCCGCATGGGTCTCAAGGAGCTTCCCCCATGAATCTGAAATCGAGTCTTTTGGTTCTGCTGGCCGGATCGTCACTGATGATCGGCACTGGTTGCACAACGAAAAATTACGTGCGTAAGCAGACCCAGCCAATCGTCGAAAAATCCAACGAACTTGACGCCAGAACGGCCAAGAACAATGCCGCCATTCACGATGTTGATACCCGCGCTACCGCTGGTATCGCAGGCGCGAACCAGAAGGCCGGCGAGGCCGATCAAAAGGCCCTGGATGCCCGCACTCGTGCCGACCAGGCCCAGACTCTGGCAACGCAAGCCAACACTCGCGCTGACGCCCTGGCCAACCAGGTGGCGAATCTGGATAACTATCGCCCCGTGGCAGAGACTTCAGTGCACTTTGCTTTCAACAAGGCTGATTTGACGGCCAAGGCGAAGACGGCCCTGGACCAGCTTCTGGCTGAAGTCCCCAACACCAAAGGTTACCTGGTGGTGGTGGAAGGCGACACCGATTCCGTCGGTTCGGCCAAGTACAACTACAGGCTCAGTGAACGCCGCGCCGACGCGGTGGTCCAGTATCTCTCTTCCAAGAGCATTCCGGCCCACAAGATTTACCTGATCGGAATGGGCAAAGATAAATACGTAGCCGATAACGATTCAGCCGACGGCCGCGCGAAGAACCGCCGCGTGGATGTGCGTCTGATGACCAACGTTACTGGTCAAGAAACTCCAAGCTCTGCGCAGAGTACCGCTCCCAACCCGAGCCGGTAGTCTCTCCTCCCCCGGGACAGTTGCGCAGAACAAAAGGCCGCCAGTTTTCTGGCGGCCTTTAGTTCATTGGTGGTGACAATGGGGGCTGAAGGCTTTGGCAATGCAAGAATCCGCGGCAGCTTCGATCTTCTCATAGAATATTAAAGTATGAAATTTCGCTCTCATATTTTTAGCGGCTTTATCTTGTCAGTCGTACTGGTTCTGCTTCTTCCGGCTCCGTCCGCCGCGGCGCAGGACAATCCTGACGATAAACCGCACATCCAGCCGCGAGCCACGCCCACGCCTTCTCCCACGCCAAAGGGCAAAGACCAGTACGAACGGCCGCCCTTTCCTGGCGACGCTCAGAAGCCAGGTGCGAACGAGCCGCCACCCAGAGCGGGCGATGAATACGAACGTCCGCCTTTTCCCGGTGACGCACCCGCAAGCCAGCCGAGCACAACCGGCGAAAGCTCAAGCCGCGATTCGCAAATCGACATCAACGCGCGCCCTGCCATGGCGGAACCTGCGCTGGCTGAAGAAGATGAATCGGTGCTGAAGCCCTGGGACCCGCATAAAGCGGCCAAGGATGTGGAAGTCGGCGAGTATTACCTGAAGCTAAAGAATTATCGGGCAGCGCTGGAACGCTTCAATCACGCACTGATCTATAAAGCCAATGACGCGGAAGCCACCTTCGGGCTGGCGGTTACGCAGGAAAAGCTGGACCTGCTCGGCCAGGCCGACCAGAATTATCACAAGTACCTGTCGATTCTTCCCAATGGTCCGAAGGCCAAGGAAGCACAGGCGGCGATCCAGCGTTTGGCGCCTCAGATAGCCAGGCTTAAACCAGCCGCGGGCGGCGGCGAAGACCCAGTCAAGGTGGCGGCACATGATCTGAACGTGGGCGAAACTTATTTATCCGCCAATAATTTTGATGCCGCGCGCGAACGCTTCGAAGAAGTGCTGCGGCTTACCCCCGACAATCCGCTGGCCTACTTCCGTCTGGCGCAAAGCCTGCAGGGCATGCAGCGGCTTGATCCGGCGCGAATGAATTACCGCAAGTATCTGGAACTCGAACCCAAGGGCAAGTTCGCCAAGGATGCCAGGAAAGCCATCAACGAAATCGGTTATGTGCTGGGAAAGTGACGCTATTGCTTGCGGAGAAAGGCTCCGGAACTGGCATTCACCAATACCGTGAGCTTGCCGGTGGATTCGCTGCCACCGTAGATCACATGCCAGCGCAACTCGCTTGATTGGACATCCCAATCCAGCAGGTACGTGACTCCCGCTTTAGGGGCTTTCTCCAGCACCTGCTTGCCGCCGTGCTGTTGAGCGACCTCAAAGGCCTTGTCGGTATCGACCTTCAGGAAATTCAGGTCAAAAGCGCGGGCAGCGCGGTTTGAGGGATTGTAAGTGTCCTCTGCCCCATGGTCGACGCCCTTGGAAGCATCA
Source organism: Candidatus Angelobacter sp. (assembly GCA_049802395.1). Lineage (GTDB taxonomy): Bacteria > Acidobacteriota > Terriglobia > Terriglobales > Acidobacteriaceae > Angelobacter. The sequence continues at coordinate 3,400 of JBARMK010000455.1, read as the reverse complement.
TCCGTGGCGACGCCGGACCAGCTAAAGGGTTCGGCTTTTTGCCGGGAAACCGAGGCAAACTCTGCGCGCCAGAAATTGGCTTTGCCATCGCGGCCATCGCTGTCTTTAATGTTCGTAGATTCCAGGCGCACTGGCTGCGCGTCCGACGACCAGAAATGCGCGGGCACCAGCATCTTCTGCAGCGCGAAACGGCCAGTTTCAAGCTGGCTGGCGGCTGGAGTTTCCTTGGCTGCGGGAGCGATCTTCGGGGTCGAGTCGCATCCCACAAGCAGGAGCCCTATGGCTAGAAAAGAAGTAAAACCGGCTTTACGCGCGATTGTCATGTTGAATGGCAGAGTCACACCTTCATTCTAGACGAGAGCAGGCCCCACTCCAGGCGTACCAAGGTGTATGTCTTTTGGGTCTTACTCGCTCGTTGAGAGTCCAGACTTGCGGGCCTGCTCTTCTAAATCCGCGAGCTTCTGCTGGGCTGCATCCACGGCCTGTTTTTTACCGTCAATCTCGCTCTGCTCTTTGCGGCTGTCCTCGGCGAATTTGGCCTGGTCGCGCAACATGGTGCCGGCGTCAGCGTAGTAAGCGGCAGCCCGCAGGCGGGCCTCGCGTTGAGCGATATCCAGTTCGCGCTGCAGGGTGGTGAGCTCTTTTTTCTGGTCTTCAATCTTCTTCTTCAGCGCATCACTCTTTTGCGCTGTCGAACTGGCCGTGTCCTTTTTGGCGTCTTTAGCGTCGCCTTCCTTGGCATCGGCATTCTTGTCGTCGCTCTTTTTTTCGTCCGCGTTAGTCTTGGCTGAGGACTCGGGTGCAGAAGGGCTGACGGAGCGCGCAAAAGAATCATCATCCAGACGAGTGGTCGCAGAGGCGTGCTTCGCGGCACGATTGGCGCGGGCGATCTCGCCCAGCGATTGCTGCGCAACCGCCGCTGTCGCGAACAAGCCCATCACAATGAACAAAACAAAACTCTTCATAGCGAACATCCATCCTGATCTGTTTCTTACATTATTGTACAGCGGTCGTCAGATGCATTCTCCATGAATCAAGAGGCAGAAACGATAGGGTAAACGCCGTATCGCACTTTAGTTTATGTCGCTTCGCTCCAAACCGCCGATGAGTCTTCTCATCCCCTCTTTTTCTGCTCTTTCTGCAGGCCGCTCGCCGCGTGAGGGCTCGCAGCCAATCCATCTGTTGTCTGTCGCTTCGCTCCAAACCGCCGATGAGTCTTCTCATCCCCCTCTTTTTCTGCTCTTCAGCAAGCCGTTCGCCGCGTTGTCGGCTCGCGGCCAAATCCTTCCACCTCTTTCATCCATGTGGATCAGTGCTAATTCGCTTCCCTGCAAGGGTTGAACCACGAGAAATCAACGCATGGTACTGAGTCCGGAGAAATGAAGATACCAGTGGACCAGGGCCATGCCCAGAAACGCGGAAAACAACGCAGCCGCGCCCAGGAATACCCCGAAGGGAATTTCAAAGTTGCGGTAGATGAGGATGGCGGACTGCCATGCTCGACGGCGCGAGATGCGCACTGGCTCAGAGGAATGCCGTCTTCGACGGCGAGCCATGCGCTTGAACCATACCCAGAGAATAAGAAACACGCCGAAGAAACTGCCGACCACCGATCCTAGCAACAGTACCAGCAGCGTGAGTTTGACCCCTAGAAACGAGCCGATCATCGCCATCAGCTTTACATCCCCGCGGCCCATGCCCTCCATGCCGCGAACTGCTTCATATAGGAGCGCTATGCCCAGAATGATGGCCCAGCCCAGAAAAGCCCCAGCCAGGGAATTTAGCAGCGAGAGAACGCGCCAGTTATCAATCCCTGGAATGATGAAATCACACATGGGCACAAACAAGCTGAATGCAAGTCCAAGTCCAATGCCCGGTTTGGTGAGAAGGTCGGGAAGCAGCTTGGTTTCGGCATCGGTAAAGATCAGTCCAATCAACAGGAATGAAAGCACGCAGAACTTGGCTGCCAGCAGAAATGGATTGATACCATCCGCCAGCTTGCTGTGCGGGACCAGCGTGGCGGCGCTGCCTGCCGCAGTGAGATAAGAGATCGCAAACAGAAGGCCCGTGAGCAACTCCACCGCAGCATAACGCGGCGAGATGGGAGCTTTGCATTTGCGGCACTTGCCGCGCAGAATCAGCCAGCTCAGCACCGGTATGTTGTCGTATCCGGCAATCGGCGCTTCGCACGCCGGACACGCCGAACGCGGGCTGACAACGGATATCTCTCGCGGCATGCGATAGATACACACGTTCAAAAAGCTGCCAAAAACCAGCCCAAACAGAAAGAATGCTGCGGCAACAAAATACACGTTTCCGGCTAGATCAAAAGTATTCAGGGCTCTCTCCGCTCCAATTGGGGACTCGAGGGAGATTATAAGGAAGATTTGGTAATTGAGTAGGTAACAGAAGTTGGTCAGTGAGTAATTGGGAGTTACTGGAATTTGGTAATTGAGTAATTTGGTAACCCGCCGAGGCTCTGCCCGGCCCGACAGAAACAACTACCCACGATCTGCTTTCTTCCCTCGCGCATCTTTGTTGTGTTCGGCCAGTGATTGCCGATGAAACGGCAGCATAGGAATAAGTGAGAGCACAAGCCACACGATAGCTGCTGTTTCGGAACGATAATGAAATAAGGTAAATGCGATGCCGAGGCAGACGCCACACAAAAGGAACCTGAACGTGCTCCAGTTTGTCATGACTCCAGACTACCTGAACCGATGGAGTCGCCAAGTATACTATTATCCTTTTTTGCCCTCTGTGTCACTGTGACATAATCTGACCGAACGTCTTTGCGCATATACATACTTGCGTTACTCAATTAGCAATCTCCCTCAGTGTTCATCCGGGACCCTCAAGATGTGCCCGGCAAGCGCCGGAGCCTGAGGATTCGCGGGCGGCAGGTCTCCGGTCCAGTTAATCTGCTTGCGGTTTGCCAGGCGCATCTCCGGCGAGAGCGTTTTCCAGCCAGCGCCATTCTGTTCACGGATTGTCATGTTAAAGCCCATCTGGTTTGGGTCCTGCTCCGCCTCAGTCCACTCGAATAACGATGCTTCCAGATCTTCAGCCAACGTTTCTTGGGCCAGCAGGCAGAGCACCCACTGGTTGCGGGCGTCCTGCGAATAAGCGCCGCGGTCCACGCCGGGCACAGCAGTGACCACGCGAGCGCCGTGATCGCGCGCAACTTTCACGGTTTCATCCTTGGATCCGTGGTCTACTACAATCACCTCATCGCAGGGACGGAGCGAGTCCAGGACGCGACCGAGCGTGCGCTCGTTATCGCAGGTATGAATCAAGGCGCTGATCTTTGTTTTAGCCATTTAGGTTTTAGCCATCTAAGCTGTTGGATGCCGGTTTTGATGGAAGCGGTTTTTATGATCTACAGAATGGCTTAATCAAA
>JBARMK010000454.1:0-2571 GCA_049802395.1 Candidatus Angelobacter sp. | reverse complement strand
CTACTATCTCACTCGTGAATGGGTTTTAGATATGGCGGGTGTCATACCCGATTTCACTACCGGCTATGACATCCTCGATCGTCTCCATTCCGAGCGGTGGCCCGATCATCCGGACGGTCCTGTCATCCTCGGATTTCACGACAGGGATATCGCTCTGGATCATGACTTCATGCAAAAGTTGTTCTCTGCTTTGCCGTCCAACTACGAAACCTTAGGAACGAATGAATATATAGGAATGCTCCACACGCAAGTTAGCTCCTCCGCGAGCAATAACAATCTGCAATTAACCTTTGCTCAAGACAGCTATTACTGCACGTATTTCGCGACCCATTCCTCTTCGTGGCGGCTCTGGCTTTCCGACCCTTTGCGGCAGCAGTTGATGGTCTCCCAGACCGAAGTCTCGGTTGATAACAAACCGGGCCGTAAGATGAATGCGTCGGACTCCCAGCGCGAAATGATGATTATTGATCTTCCTCCCGGAGTGGGCAGCCACAACTGGACGTTGATTCCGGCAACACACGGCAATAACCCATGAAGGGAGGTTTGTCATGGCGACCTACACTTCACCTTTGAAGATAAAAACGTCTGCCGCCCGGGAGAAACTCGGCTCAAGCACAGCAGCATCATCTGGCACGGACCGCCTGGTCTCGCTCGATGTCTTCCGCGGCTTCACCATGTTCTGGATCGTTGGCGGTGGAATGCTGATGGTTGGTCTTGATGCGTGCGGTCATAATTTCCTCATCGATGCCATCGTCCGGCAACTGGATCACAGTCCATGGTTTGGATTGCGATTTTACGATTGCATCTGGCCCTGCTTCATGTTGATGGTGGGCGTTTCCATTCCGCTTTCAATCGCCAAGCGGGCTCTGACTGAAAGCTATCCCCGGCAGTTGGCGCATGCCATACAGCGTGCCGTAGTCCTGTTTCTCTTGGGCTCGATCCGCGAATCCGTTTCACTCGGTTCGCCGTATTGGGTGGAACTCAGCAGCGCGCTTCAGCCGATTGCGGTTGCGTATCTCGTAGCTTTCTTGGTCGCAAGAAAATCGTGGCGATCTCAGGCCTTGCTGGCGGGAGTCATTCTGACCGCCTACGCTTTTGTGTTGGCCTTCGTGCCCGCGCCTGGAATCCGGGCGGGTTCTTATGTCCTCAACCACAACCTGGTGCATTCCGTCGATATCGCGGTCCTGGGTCAGAAACACTGGAACGTTTGGCCATTTCGAGATGAAGGGTGGGGAACAGTTCTGGTGGTGATCCCCGCGATTGCGACCACATTGATCGGGCTGCTCATTGGAGAGTTGCTGATGACCGCGCGTTCATTGGGCGCCAAGGCGAAAATCATAGCCGCCATGGGAGTGGGACTACTTTCCGCCGGATTCGCTCTTAGTCCGGTTATCCCCATAGAAATGAAAATGTGGACCACCTCGTACGGCCTCGCAAGCGCCGGCGTCGCTTGTCTCGAATTTCTATTCTTCTTCTGGCTGGTCGATATCGTTCGCTACCGGAGGTGGGGCATCGTTTTTGTGCCATTTGGCATAAACGCCCTCTTTATCTATGTGACGACCAGCCTTATACCGATCAAGGCAGGAACGGATATCTTCACGCAGCCCATTGCAGCGCATCTGGGCAGCGCGGGGCTTCTCTTTGAGGCGCTCGCCGCGCTCGCTTTGGAATGGCTGATTTTGTTTTGGATGATGAACCGAAAAGTCTTCGTGAAGGTTTGAACGCGGGCACGCGCGGGAGCGATAAATTTATGCTAAAACATTTCGCACGAACGCTTTTCTTCATCTCCGTTGCTCTGCTAATGCCGGCCGCGGACGCGGGTGCCGCGCAGGACGGGTACCCAGAGCAAGAGTGCAATGCCGATGAAATTCACTGGACATTTACAGGGCCGACATCCCTTACCTTCGACTGGCGAGGCGCCGCCGATAAGATTCGATATGGAGCGACTATTGGCTATGGGCATGCCGGAACCGGAGAGATTCCGAAGCCGCTGCCTTTTTCGTCTTCTGGCCCGTTTCGCCAAGTTCCCCTAACGGCGCTGAAGCCCAACGCTCTATACCACTACTCGATTGGAACCTGTCCAGATCACACATTCAGAACCCCGCCGCCACCGGGTAGCGCAAATTTCATCATCGACGCCGAAGGCGACATCGGCTCCTCCCGCGATTACAAAGATGTGCTACCGGATCAGGAATTAATTGCGGCGCACCTGCCTGCCGCCGTGCTGGTTCTGGGAGACCTCTCCTATGCGAATCCAAATGGCCAGGCATCTGTCGATCAGCACTTCAATGACATGATGGTTTGGTCTCAGGATGTCCCATATATGCCGGCATGGGGCAATCACGAATGGGATGTGCCCCGCAATGACGATTTAAGGAATTACAAGGGGCGCTTTGGTTTGCCCAACCCGCAGACATCTCCGGGAGCTCCGAATTCAGGATGCTGCGGCCAGGATTGGTCGTGGTTCGATTACGGCAATGCGCGCTTCATTGCATACCCGGAGCCGTACACGTTACAAACGTGGGCCGATTGGTATACGAAGACAAATCGGCTGATGGATGAGGCCCAGCG
>JBARMK010000453.1:0-9446 GCA_049802395.1 Candidatus Angelobacter sp. | reverse complement strand
GGTGAATTAGAGAAAAGAAAAGATCGGGTGATCGCCGTGATCCGGTGATCGCCCGAGTCAGAAGATAGCGCTGGCCGGCCAAGCCCAATCCCGCAACGATGGGCTGAGGATCGGCCACAAACACAGTTTTAGTTTTGTGACAGGTATAGAGAAGAGGGAACTTGCTCGTCCGCTCCATTGCGGCGGGCCGGATAGGAAACGGCAATGGCGCGATAGCCATTGGCTCTCAGCAGTCGGCGAATCACAGAGTGGCGATTGCCGCTCAGGTGGCTGGCCTCGCCGACAAAACGAAACTACTTATTGCCAACTATGAAAGGATTTCTTATGAAAAAGCATGTTCGAATTTTTGCAGCATTGACTGTATGCGCTCTGGTCTTCTGTGCCTGGGCCATGCTTTATGGCCAAAATAATCAAGGTAATGGCCCTGGCGGCTCAACTTTCCTGATCACTATTACCGATGCCAATACTGGCGCCTTTGCCTCGCGGTCGGTAATTACCTTGCACGGCGACCATTCCGTGGCCGCGATTGACTCCGGCCAGGAAGGCGGCCCCGTCGCCTTCAGCAGCCAACAAGGCACCTGGGCGCAGGATGCCAGTGGGGCGATAGCAGCCAGAACCATTGACTTCTCTTTCCCATTCGCCACGGAGGGCAGCGCCCGCGTGGATTACAAGTTCAACGCCAACGCTCCTGCAAACCAGGTAGCTGGAACCATTGTCCTCACCTTCTTCCCGCCCAATGGCAATCCCTTGGACGGCGGAGGAACCGCGGGTGGAACATTCAACTTCACCGGCGTCCGGGTAACGGCGCAGTAAATAACAAGGTCACCAGGTCCTCGCAAGGACCTGTTGATGGATTGATTTGAAAACCAACGATGCGCAACTCGCGACCGGGAGCAGGTGACCGGAGACAACCAGCATCTGCTCCCGTTAATGAATTGCGCATATTCGTACAGCTCAAAGCTGATTCAAAGCACCCGGCAAACAGGTGTGCAATTTCTTACAAGGAGGACAATCACAATGAAAAAGGTTCTATTTTCGTTAACGGCGCTGGCAGGACTGGTGTTGCTCAGTGGAAGCGCGCTGGCGCAGAACGCGCCGCCGGCCCCGACGAACTGCAGCAATGCCACGCTACAAGGTACTTACACATTTCTCACTGAAGGGAGCACTGTCGGCGCACACGGCGCCCTCACTCCTTTCCAGCAGACCGGGTTGGAAGTGTTTGACGGCAACGGACACAGCCATGGTTTCCTGACAACAGCAACGGTCGTCAACGGCCAGACTGCAATCTCAAGCCAGGTGCCGTTTACCGCCACATACACGGTTAGCGCCAACTGTACTGTCAAGGAATCTGGCGCAGATGCGGACAACAATGCCTTTCATTTCGACGGATTCCTTGGGCCCAACGGCAACCACATGACTCTTTGCCTCACCGATCCGGGGTTTATCCAATGCGGCTCGGAAAATCGTGACTCCGGGAAGTGATAGGTCATATATGTAACAGGGGACAGGTGGCAGGGAAGAGAAATTACCGGTCACTGTCCCCAGGTACTTTGATTTGCGAACTACTTTTCCTGAAAGGAAAGAAACTATGTATAGAAAGCTTTTTCTTGCTCTGTTGTTTTTCGCCGGTCTTCAGCTCTCGGCGCAAACTTTCCACTTCCAACAATTTGATGTTCCCAACAGCGCCTCCACTGAGGCCGACAATATCAATGCCCGTGGGAACATTACGGGTTTCTTCTTTGACCATGCCGGTCATCAGCACGGCTTCTTTTTCAACCAGGGCACGTTCACACAACTGGATTTTCCCGGGGCCACCGCCACCAAGACCGTGGGACTGAATAATCGTGAAGACATTGTAGGCGCTTTCACCGATGCTTCAGGAAACCAGCACGGACTGCTGCGCGACGGCATCACCGGCGCTTTTTCCCAGATCAATTTCCCAAACGCCGTGGCCACGCAGGCGCTCAGCATCAATGACGCGCGAGAGATTGCCGGCAGCTTTACTGACACGGCAGGACGCACGCATGGTTTTCTGCTTAGTTCAGGCGCCTTCACGCAGATTGATTTCCCTGGCGCGCCCAGCACGATCCTCTTCGGCATCAACGATCGCGGAGACATGGTGGGCGCTTTCACAGACGCCTCGGGAACGTTTCATGCTTTCCTCCGGCAGGGCGGCACTTTTACGCTGGTGAACCCGCCGGGCTCTACTTCCTCGTTCGCCTTCGGCCTGAACGCGCGAACCAACATCATTGGCAGTTTCACTGACGCTTCAGGGAATGGACATGGGTTCCTCGAGAAGAATGGCGTCTTTATTCAACTGGATTTTCCCGGAGCAGCTTCAACCGACGGCGATGGAATCAACGCCGCAGGCATAATTGTCGGCGACTTTTTTGACAACGCCGGCGTGGAACACGGATACATCGCAACCAGAGAGTAACTATCGGCCAGAATCTGATCGAAATGAGTCTCAAACGATTCGCGATGTAGGCGAAGTTGAGGCCCCGGAGCAAGGGTAGGGGTGAGAGACCTTTTCCTTTGTGAGCAATAAAACCCGCGGGTGGCCTGCCCTTTCGCCCGGTGTTGGCGAAGGGCGGGGCATCAAAGTTAGAGAACTACATTGGGGTTCTGCGCTTGAGCTTGAACAGAATCCCCATTTTTTCTCGCTTGCGCGCTGTCCATTCCGACTCGGTCGCTCCCGCAATATGCGGGTAGAAAGCCGGCTTAGCCTCATGTAGGATTGGCGCGCATCGTTTTATCTTTCATCGTTTATCTTTGGCTGCGTGGGATAGGCGCGGACTAATGTGCCGTCGGTCGCGCCGGGAGGAATATGGTGGCTAAGCCTAAAGCTGAGGACGACCGGGAGAAGAGAATCCCGGAAGAGAGAATTGAAGATTTGAAACGCCAGGCAGAAGAGCTTTGCGGCGGCCAGATGGAGGTCGGCAGCCTGGACGACTACCCAGCCGAGGTGCCAGCCGAAGTGGAAGAAGGATTCTGGAAACACGTGGTGGACTACGAGGAAGCTCCGTGGACGACCAACTTCCAGCAACTTGAGAACGCGGGTGTGTCACTCCCACCGCCGGATTCGCTCAAGGATGAGGAACTGACGGCAAAACTCTGGGAGATAATCCAGAAGCTCGCCTTGCTTCATGTGTTTATAGAACAGACAGACCATCTCAGCGACCGCGAGCTCTATACCCATCTCTGGACCCATTCCCTGCGGGAAGAAACAAAGGCATTGCCGCTGGCTGCCAATTCTGCGTACCACATCCAACTGCTGGGCGGCTGCAGCGAGGAAGATATGGTGCTCTACCTCAAGTATTACGCGGACGACGACTTTCGCCGGCAGTGGCAGAAGGATTTTCCCAGCGATCCCATTCCCATGCACCAAGACCCGCCTTACGACCGCGACCGTCTGCTGCCCAAGCCGGATTACGGTCAGCCCACTGACCGAGAGCCCAACTGAAGCCTGGGGAATTCTACGTATTCTGCTATTAACCAAAATCCGGTCCGCAAAGAAGCAGAAACTGTTCCATCTGTCGCCTGTTTGTTAATACCTGTGGACCGCCGTGCCACAATGAGTGGCATAATCACTTGCAGGAAAGGGACGGAACATGTCCGATCAGTCAGGAACCCTCGCTGATGATCCCTTCGGCGGCCGGCGCCCAACCAGTCACGAACGGATGACGGGACTGCCCTGGGATGCGTCTTACCTCCGCGACGACCCTGCGCCTTGGGATATTGGCCAGCCGCAGCCAGCAGTAGTGCGTTTGGCATCTGAAGGCGGATTCGCCGGAGCGGTGCTCGATGCGGGCTGCGGGACCGGCGAGAACGCTCTTCACGTCGCCCGGCTGGGATTGTCGGTTCTGGGCGTTGACGTGGCTGAGACCGCGCTGGCGATCGCCCGACAGAAGGCGGCGACCGTGGGATCGACGATCAACGTCGAGTTCGCTGCGGCTGACGCGTTCTATCTGGAGCGTTTGGGCCGCAGGTTTGAGACGGTGCTGGACTGCGGACTGTTCCACACCTTCAACGGCGACGAGCGACCAGCATACGTGGCGAGTCTGGCTTCAGTGACCAAGCACGATGCAACCCTCTATGTATTGTGCTTCAGTGACCAGGGTCCGGAGACTGGCCCGCACCCCATCAGTCAGCAAGAGCTGAGAGCGGCGTTCAACCCCGGCAATGGATGGAATCTCGCCGCCATCAAACCGGACCGGATTCAGACAAGATTCCACGACCACGGCGCACCGGCTTGGTTCGCGACAATCAAACGGGTCTAGACTGGACTAGGGCGGAGGCGGGTCCGTGTAAGCGCTGCGCCAAGCGCCACCAGAGGTACCAAAGTTCCCAGAAACACCAGGTGATACCAGACGGGGAACTTCGCCCAAAGTTGAATGTGTACCGGAATGAAGAGCGCCAAAATAATGGCGCCGAGCACCCAACGTGGGCCCGTCTTCGACGGAGCTATCAGGCCCGCTGCTGCGCCGGCAGCGAGCGAGGCCAGAGCGCCAAGAATTAAACGTGCGACCTTCATGCCCAGCGTAAAAGTCATTGTCGGTTCAGCTACGGTATAACCCGCGATGCCGGCACGCAACCCAAAGTTGAGAAGCGTCGCCACCAGCACCCACACCACAAGCCCGGCAGCCACTGCGAAAATCGACCGTTTCATAGGATCTTCTTTATAGTTTAATTGAAGAGAGACGGGGTCGATTCGAGAAATGGCGGAAATTCGTAAGCAACTCGGATCAATTCCCGCGACGGGTGCGCTTCATCTTATGAAACACCTTGAGCTTCAGCATCGCCTTGATCGCAAGTGGCTTCAGGGCGTGCTCGCCGACGTCAAGGGAGGGCGTGTGCGGGGTGCTCTTGACCAGAAGTCCTGCTACACGTGCTGGATGGTGAGGCCGACGCTGGCCCGCGATCAAGCTAGTAAGCGGAGCCGGAGACGTTGGCGGGGGAACATGCCTGGTACTCAGAATCGGGCAACGTGAAGTGCCAGGACGGAAGATCCACCTTCTCGAGCGGGCGCCTAGTCGAGTCGCTTCCCGACGCCTGAACTCAGGGTCGGAACCAGCCTAATTTCCGTATTGCCCGTCACTCGGAAAATGAATGCAGTTCTAGTCCGGTCCAACAGTTATTCTGATTTGCGCCTGCGAGGGTCTTGCATCGGATCAACATACTCTGTTGACGATGGTCCTAAGCCGGTGATCTGAACTATGACAACTTCGTCGCCGGTTTCTGCAAAATGGGCCTCGCCTGGTGGTTCGGTGTAAAAACTCCCCGGAGGAAGCGCTTTGAGTTTTGCCTGATCGAACTTTTCCCCGTAGCCAATGTGCCAAGTACCGGAGATTACGGTTGCTACCCGGTCATCGCGATGGGAGTGCGCCGCGATCTGTGTATGCGCGGGAACGCGCAGCATGATCGTATACACGCCCGCTCTGTCCGGATCACCTTTAAGTACAACAGTCTCAATTCCGCCAACGCCGGAGCTCCCGGTGCCGGGATTGCCGTGCTGTGGAAACTCGTACTCGGCCGGGGTAAGGCGCCTTTCGCCCACGTCGCCTACGGAGCCTGCGACGGTCGGTACGGCAACTTGCGGAGAGTCGAGGAAGTTACGAATAAGCGTCACGGTATACGCAGGACGCTCTTCCATCAGCCAATGCCCAGAGCCAGCGACGACCGCCTCTCGAACATTGGTCGCCACGTGGCGCATGATCACCGCTTGCAGTGGACCAAACGATTTCTCTCCGCCCACAGCCAGTACGGGCATAGTCAGCTTCACTTGCTCGAAGATTATGTTGTCCTTCGCATCCTGAGAAAAAGCGGTGAAGTGGGCGAACCCAGCCCGCATCCCACCCGGCTGCGCATAGGTGGCCGCAAAAAAATTTCTGGTGGCCTCGTCGGGCTTAGAAGGATCGCCTGTGAAGTCGTTCCATATCCGATCAAAGTAGATGCGCTCACGACCAGCCACAAGCCGTTCGGCATCGGGCCCGTGAAAGTTGAAGTGCCAAACTCCAGGGTTTAGGAGGATCTCGTTCCAAGGCTCGATGCCTGGAATCGGTGCATCCATTACTACCAGCCGCTCAACCTTGTCCGGATACATTGCAGCGTAGGCGTAAGCCACCATATTGCCGATGTCGTGTGCGACAACGAAGGTCTTGTCATATCCCAGCCCGGTCACGACGGCGCGAATGTCCTTGGCCTGCGTCTTCTTGTCATACCCAGCTTCAGGCTTCGATGACTTCCCAATTCCACGAAGGTCCGGCACCACAACGATGTGATCCTTCATTAGATCTGCGGCCAGAGGAGCCCAGGAGTCGCTGTTCTCCGCATATCCGTGAATGAGCACGACGACGGGCCCCTTTCCTCCCCAGCGGACGAAGATATCGGCTGCTTCCGGGCTGTGAATCGTCTTTGCCTGAAAGCTGGATGGCAAAGACGGTTGCGCGTAACTGAACTTCGCGCCGATAGCAAGAAGAGTGATGGCGAGAAAACATCGAATCATGATTCCTCCAGAAGCAATCGTTCGGTTTTCAGTCGCGAATTCGGATTGCGCCGTTCACGAACATAATAAATCGTTTCATCCACGGTGGGACGACGCTTCAACCTCAACCACGCTCAATGGCATTCACCGATGGGAGAATGCTAGGACAATTGCTCCCGCGTTGTCGGCAATCCGGAAGTAAATTGTGCGTTGTACGGACGGAGTGAAACTCGGGAGGAAGCCCTCATGAGCAACTCAAATAAGAATCAGGCTGTAGACGATTTTGTGCTGTGAAAGCCTCCGAGTTCAATAAATCGCAACAGCGTTCCACAACCATGTGCAACGCATTCAATATCAATCAATTAGAAACAATGGAATTCAATAAGTCTCAATAGGCTCTGGAATCTGCGGATCAGCGTGGTCGGGCAAATCAAAAACGGAGACAAGCAAAATCCGATAAGCGGCTTGACGCCGCTTATCTGGCCTTTCTCCAGTGTGCATGGCATTCCTTTTCGATACCGGCGCGCTTTGATTATGCCGATGGATGCTCCAGAATCTCCGCCAAAGCACGCAGCCGTTTTGAATCGGTCTCGTTTTTCACCTCGCCGGCATCCTTTTTCAATGACAACGCCATGCCTTTCAACTTCTCCAGAGAACCTTTGCTCATGTGCGACGTCTCCGCGCTTTGAATTGCCTTTTGTAGAGCTGTGAGTTTGTCCGCAGGCAGGGCTTGCGACCGGGACAATTGGTCCACATACGCTTTCGCGACCACCAACTTTGCCGGCCACTCGATCTTTTGCTGGTTCTGCACATTCAGTTCACTCACGCGAACGATCTTGGCGGCATCGATCTCATTCTGTGTCAAAAACTTGGTCGATGTCAGTTCAAACACATCCAGACCGCGGGCAATCTCCGAACCGTAAATTTTGCCGTTGTACCAATAAGCCGACCACTCGCCGCCCAGCACCAGCACCTTGGGATCAATCGGTCCACGGTCAAAGTAGGCAATTTCAAATGGATGCGCTGGGTCAGTAAAGTCCACGATGGAGATGCCGCCCTGGTACCAGGCCTGCACTTCGATATCGCGGCCGGGGACAGGAACCAGCGAGCCATTGTGCGCCACACAGTTCTCCGTATCACTCTGCGCAGCCGGCATCTTGTAATAGCTCTGGAAAGTAAGTTTGTCGTCTTTCAGACCGAAGAGCGCGTCAGCGCCCCATTTGTTTGGGTCGTTTGGACGGCACCGTGCTCCCAGGCCGCCGCCCCATTCGTCGGTAAACACGACTTTCGTCCCGTCGTTCGAGAACGAAGCCGAGTGCCAGTAGGAATAGTTCGGATCGTTCACCGCATCCACACGCTTCGGATGTACAGGGTCCTTTATGTCGAGCAAAATTCCATTTCCTGAGCACGCGCCTGCCGCCAACCCGATCGCCGAATATACCGTGATGTCGTGGCACTGGTTGGTGTCCTTCGGCTTTTCCTGGCCGTTCTTGCCATGAGTGCCGCCATTATTCAGGCCGTTCATCGCTCCCGTCCGCGGATCGATGAATACCCGCGGACTGGACACTACTTTCGCATCCTGCGGGGCAGCCACCGGGACCTTGATTACTTCAATTCGGAACAGCGCTGTATTCGGGTCTTTGTCCGGCTCTTCACCTGAGCATCCTGGCAGTTCTTCCGACTGGCGCACAAAAGACGTGCCTGACACGTAGATATAAACATTGTCTTTGTCGTTCGGGTCCACCACCAGGGTATGCGTGTGTGATCCGCGGCACGTCTGTACTGCCGCAACTTGTTTCGGATTCTTGATGTCGGAAATGTCAAAGATTCTCACGCCGCGGAAACGGTCCTTTTGCGCTGCCGGCGGGCGGCGCTTCTTTTCTTTTTCCTCTTCAGGTGTCGGCGGAGGCCCCGGCGGAAAGCCCTGCGTGCCGCAATCCAGGCGTCCATTTGGCATCTCCACCGACATAAACAACAGATTCTTGTACACAGAAACATCGCCCTGTCCACCAGGGCACACCAGCGAAGTCAGCAACTTGGTATTCGCCGGATTGGAAATGTCGTAGATATTCACGCCATAAAAATTCCCCTGAAACAGGTGGTTGCCCTGGAACGCAAGGTCCGAATTCGCGAAAGCAAGCTGCGCAAGCACCAAATGTATCGCTTTCGGAATCTTGGAGGTATCTCTGCCGAGCTGACCCAGCATTTTTTGAACTTTCGGATCATCGGGATCGGAGGTTCCGAGTTGAAATGCGTCCGGCTTCTTGACGAGCGTAAGATGCTTAATACCCATGGCGGCTTCACCCGCGTCATAGAGGCCCGGGGCCAGCTTTGCGCGCGGATCGTTTGCATCCGATCCCGTCATCCCCGGAGGCAGCGCTGGAGCGGGTTCTGGAGCAAACGGATTGCGTTCTTCATCCGCGGATTCCTGCGCGGGCGATGGCGTTGGCGTGGGCGACTGGGCGTGCAGCCGGATCACACCGGAAAATAAAAAGATCACGGCCACCGCCGCGAGAAAAGCAACACTGGGCGCTCGCTTCATTGTTTCTCCTCTGGAGTTTGTTTCTCTTTATCTAGGATTGTCTGCATAATCTTGATCTCGGCTCGTTGCGTATTGTCCGCATCTGTCGCAAAGTCGAACAACTCGGCGTCCTGCCCTGCGCCTGCGGTATCGAACAGGTCCTTCACCATGGTCAAAGCGCCATTGTGGTGCTGAATCATCCCTGTCAGGAATAAACGGTCGAACTCGGCACGTTTCGCTTTCCGCAGTGCTTCCATCTGTTCCGGTGTAAGCATACCGGGCATAAGGGCCGGCGGACGATGTGACATATCCATGTCTCGCATTTCAGGCATCGACATGGAAACTCGTTCTCCGCGGGCCGCCAGCCAGCGCTTCATAAACTTAATCTCGTCCGACTGTGAGCTGCTGATGCGCGCCCCCAACAACCGCAGCTCCTTGTTC
>JBARMK010000452.1:0-9629 GCA_049802395.1 Candidatus Angelobacter sp. | reverse complement strand
GACGACGACAACCACTAAACAGCTCCTCTACCTCACCTGAACGCCTGCTTCGCCAGGCCTACTTTTTTACCGTCGCTGCGCTCCAAACCGCTAGAGAGCCGGTTCCTTCCCAAATTTCTTAGCTCCAGAAACAGCGGGCTCGGAGCGTGGTCGGCCTCGCCCTTAATCTTTTATCTCTGTCGCTGCGCTCCTAACCGCTAGAGAGCGGGTTCCTTCCCAAATTTCTTAGCTCTAGAAACAGCGAGCTCGGCGCGTGGTCGGCCTCGCCCTCAATCTTTTATCTCTGTCGCTGCGCTCCTAACCGCTAAAGAACGGGTTTCTTTCCTGAATTTCTCAGCTCCAGAAACAGCGGGCTCGGCGCGTGGTCGGCCACCCCTTAATTTTTATCACCAGAGCTTGCACATCACCCGTTCCTACGGTTTGGCATACGGGAGCGCGCTCAACTCATGCTCGGCCACCAGACGGACCTCTATAGTGCCCTCCTGGGGCAGTGCATCTAAAGGCAGTCGGTCGCGCCACAAAGAGAAGCGCACCCGAAGCATGTCCCCGTAAGCAGCATTCAGCAGCTTCAACGGCACGCGGCATTCAAAGAGCGATTCCAGCCCTGCGCTGATCGATTGCGACATCTCCTCCGCATCTCCGTTTTCTGCAAAGCGCCATCTTTGCAGCTTGCCGCCAGAGATGTTGGCTTCCACGCGGCGCACTGTCGGATTTCCCGTATCTTTCACTGGAATGGTTTCCACTGCCACAATCAACTGGGTATCGCTTTCCGCCCATTCTGACGGATGTTCCATGAAATCCAGCCGGCAATAGAGGTTTTCTTCGTCAATGGCAGCGTATCCGGTATCCAGCAAAAACAACTTGCCGTGCATGGCCGACGAATGGCGATCAGCAACATGTGTGGCCGCGCCCAGCCATTCAAAATAACCTACGTTCCTGCCGTCAATTTCAGGATGGATATAGGCGGTCTGCGTCGTAAATTGCGGCCGTGCATGCATGCCCGCGATGGGCTGGGCCAATATGTCAGGCGCAGCGCCTCCAAGCGCCAGATAAATGTTGGAAAGATGTTTCCGGTAGAGTTCGTCAAATTCGCGATCATTATCGGAATGGTGCTCGGGACCGTACCACCAATTCCAGTCACTGCCTTCGGCGATAAGCAGTTCCTCCAAGGCCAGTTCCTTCTGCTCGGGTGTGGCGCGATCGGCATTCTCAGCAAAGAAGTCGCGGGCCGCGGAAAGATGGTCCCAGGCTGTGTTGTCTTCCGGCGCTCCAATCCAAACGTCAAAGTTCGCATTGATCCATGACCCGGGGAAAATCGAGCCCAACTCCTGCGGCGCCGGCTCGCGCTCAATCGCCTCAGAAACGGTGAGTGACTCGAAGGCCGGATCTTTTAGAATGGCGTCATACAGGCGGCGCAGAAACTCGCGTCCCGATTGCGGATAGGATTCCCATGCGTTCTCGCCATCAAGAATGATGGGAACTACTGCGCTTTTTCCCTTCCTCACCACCTGTTCTGCCGAGGCTTTAACCCGGCGAATAAAATCCTCCGCGGCATCCCGCGCCGGAACGCCGGAATAGACAAAACCGATCAGGTCAGAAAGAGAATGGTCGCGGAAAACAACGTTCATCGTCGCGGCATCTTGTGTCCAGCGGTAGACGCCATAGAGTTGTTCGGCGGCTGTAGCGTCCAGGCTGCCGTCGCCGTCGCGGTGAAACGTTGCTCCCACGGATCGGCCCAGGACGCCTTCATCCGTCGCCACCCAATTCAATCCCAGTTCATGGGCGATGCCAAGCGTCTCATTGGAAACGCTGCCTTCTGATGGCCACATGCCACGCGGACGCATGCCAAAAACTTGTTCATGCAGCTTCAGGCCGCGTTCGATCTGCCGTCGCGCATCTTCCGGATGACGAAAACGGTGAGAAGGCAAAGGCAGGCCGCTATGCGAAACCGCGCCTATATTCGTATCGCACAATAGGGGGAGTATGGGATGGTAAAAGGGCGAGGTTGAAATCTCGATTGCGCCACGCTTTCCCGCAGCCGCATAGGCGGGCACCACATTGGCCAGAAACTCCTGCTGCCGGGTGATCACCAACTGTTGGTCGCGCAGCGAATAATTGCGGCCTTTATCAATCAGTTCGTGAATGTCCGGATCGTCCAGAAAAAATTCATCCATCCACGCGATCTGCGAGAGCACCTGAAGATCGGTTATGTCCGCGTTGCTCAGGCGCTGTGCCGCAGCGGGAACATCCTGCGGGCGCGTGTGGAATTCGCTCCACAGCTCGCGATAGCGTGGGTACCTTCCAATCATATTGTCTGCGTTCGCCTGAAACAGATAGCGGAGTACGAATGCTTTCTCTCCCAATCCCATCTCCGCCGCTGGAGTCGAAGCGGCTTCAAGAAACGGATCGCGCGCTTTCCCGGCAACATATTCCTGCAGCTGCTCAATCAGCGACGGCACCAGGTTGAATGTCTGGTGCAACGCTGGAAACTCATCCAGCAATTTCACCATCCCGTAATAATCTTTGAGCGCGTGCAGCCGTACCCAGGGCAGGCGGTATTCACCGCTGACCAGGTCTTTGTAATACGGCTGGTGCATGTGCCAGAGAAATAAAAGCCGGATGGTGGGCGTATCCACTTATCCATTAATAACACAAGCGCCTTCTGCTAGACTTCCAGATAGCCTGAGATCCTTCGCGCTTCGGCGCTCGGGATTTCGCCTGCGTGCCCCTTCGACTACGCTCAGGGTCACGCCCGCAACCCGGCTCAAGAAAACACGTGCGCATTTTCACCCGCTACATATTGAAGGAAGTCGTCTCGCACGGGCTTATCGGGGCCTCTGTCTTCACGTTTGTCATTTTCATGCGTGAAGTCACGCGGATCCTTGAAGCGGTGGTGCGCAACAGCGCTCCTCTTCCCAGCGTGGCCGAATTCTTCTTTTTTACCCTGCCAGTCGCACTGAAAGTCACTATCCCCATGGGAGTGCTGGTAGGAATCCTGCTGGGCCTCAGCCGTATGGCCGCCGACAGTGAAGTAACAGCCATGCGCGCCTCCGGCGTCAGCGTGCGCACCTTCCTGAAGATCATTTCCGTCTTTGGCGCGGCCGCATGGGTGCTTGCCCTGATCAACACGGTGGTCATTGAGCCTCGCTCGGCTTTGGCGCTGGCCGGCCTGCAAAATCAATTGGCTTCGTCCCAGATTTCTTTTGAGGTCCAGCCGCGGGTATTTTACGAAGGCTTCAAGAATCATGTGCTCTATGTGGAAGACGTGAGTAGCTCTGCCGGCGCTGCGGTATGGAAGAACGTTTTTGATGCCGACATCAGCACGGCGGGTGCGCCCAAGATCACCATCGCCAAAGAAGCGATAGTAAGCAGCGCCGGGCCTGACACCATTCGCCTCCACCTGATTAAGGGCGAAACGCACGATAGCAGCTCTCGCGCGCCGGATCAGTACACCATCACCTCGTTCGATGAAACCGATGTTTCCATCAGCCTTCCACCAGTCGCGAAGCCCGCGCAGGAAGCCGTGCCGGTGGCGCAGCTCAGCACGCCTGAGTTGTACCGGCAGAAGTACAATCCCAATAAAGAGTTTGCCCGCTGGTACTGGATCGAGTTCAACCGCCGCCTGGCCTTGCCCACAGCTTGTCTTGTCCTGGTGCTTATCGGTATCCCGCTCGGCCTCTCCGCCAAAAAAGGCGGCAAGGGCGCCGGGTTTGTTTTGACCATTGTCCTGGTCTTCATCTATTACTTTCTCTCCATCATTGGCGTGTCCCTGGCGCGAGGCGGCAAGATTTCGCCGGTGCTCGGCGTGTGGATGGCCAACATAATTTTTGCCATCATTGGCGCCGCCCTGCTGTGGCGCACCGACAAAATTCCCATCGAACTGGGGCTCGGCCATGTGCTCCTTGGACAATTCAAAGTCTCCGTGGCGACGCTTTTCCACCTCAAAGGCGACGATCCTTCCAACGGCAGCCGCCGGCGCGGGCGTCTTTTCAGCACGCGCTTCCCGCTGATTCTTGACGACTATGTTTTGCGAAACTTTGTCGGCACTCTGCTGCTGATACTCTCCAGCCTTCTGGTGCTGTTTCTAATCTTTACTTATTTTGAGCTGCTCTCCGATATTGTCCGCAAGAAGATTCCTTTCCTTATCCAGGCTGAGTACCTCATCAACTTTCTTCCGTCAGTGCTATACCAGGTCACGCCGCTGGCCGTTTTGCTCACCGTGCTGGTGATGTTTGGCCTCATGCAGAAATCCAACGAGATCACCGCCATGAAAGCCACAGGCGTCAGTATTTTTCGCGCTGTGGTGCCCATTCTGGTTATCTCCCTGACTCTGGCTGGCGGCCTTTTCATGCTCGACCAATGGTATTTGCCATACTCCAATAAACGCGTGGAGACTCTGCGGAACCTGATCAAAGGCAAGCCCACGCAGACTTACTTGCGCCCAGATCGGAAATGGATCTTCGGCGAAAGCAAAAAGAAGGCCGATGGGACTCAGGAAAACCGCAAAATCTACTACTACGAAGCCTTCGACCCTGACCGCAATACCTTTGGCAGCGTCTCTGCCTTTGAGCTCGACCCGCATTCTTTCCAAATGGTGAAACGCATCTACGCAAGCCGGGCGCGCTGGGCGGAGCATCTTCAGAAATGGACCTTTGAAAACGGCTGGCAGCGCACCTGGAGCACCCCCCAGCCCGGCGATCCGCATGAAGACCTGCGCAAATTTGACGTCAGCACCTTTGCCGAACTCAATGAGCCTCCCGGTTATTTCAAAAAAGAGGTCCTGCAATCGTCGGAAATGAATTACGACGAGCTGCGCCATTACATCGACGATCTCCAGCAGGGCGGCTTTGACGTGGTGCGTTTGCGCGTCCAGCTACAGAAGAAAATCGCTTTCCCGCTGATCACCCTCGTCATGGCGGTAATTGCCGTGCCCTTTGCTCTCTCGGGCGGCCGCCGCGGGGCACTCAGTGGCGTTGTGGTGGCGCTGATCATCGGCGTCGGCTATTTCCTCACTTCTGGACTATTCGAAGCCATGGGGAACGTCAGCCAGCTTCCTCCGCTGCTAGCAGCGTGGTCTCCCGACCTGATCTTCGGCATGGCCGGCGGCTATCTGATTTTGAAAACGCCCTCGTGATCGCCTACGTTCTGCGATATTTTCTTTTTGACGATATCGACACGCAATTTTTACTCTTCAGTTATTACCTTGCACTATATCCTAGGACCATTTTGGATGTCGCTGCCAGAGCGCTGTCTTTTGTTGTCAAAGAACAAGAGTTGACGGGCCACTAATCCCGACGTGTACTGTACGTGTTTTGTTCGCCATAGCAGGGGAATTCTAGAGCTGGGCCGGGTCAACGGGGCCTCGCCGTGCGCTCCCAACCTGCCTTTGATTACCTTCGCTAATGACCTTCGGACTCTAACCAATCGAACTCGCCCGTGATAAAGATTGCTTAACGATTTGCCGGCTGCCGCTTCTTGTCCATCCGTCTCCCCGAACATAGTTGGAACTAAATAAGTCGCCGGAATGAACCGGTCGCTTGGGGGTGAGGTCGTGATGCGCCAGCTTGGATTGTTGTTGTCAATTGCCGGTCTCGCTGCGCTCAGCGCTTGCGCTGGCCGTAACTACATCGGCGCCGATCCGAACAGCTCCTCAGCTCGCGACCGCACTGTTGCCGGCAGCGTCATGTCCAAAGAATCTGCGTCCGCCACGGTCCCCCCGGTCAGTGACACGAGTTCTGTTTCTCCGGCGGAAAAACTCATTGCGCTTACCTTCGACGACGGTCCACGACCCTACGTCCTGTTCGGTGTCAAAGGGATCCATCCAGCTCCAGGCTTGGTGGATATTCTCAGCCAGAATGGAGTCAAGGCTACGTTTTTTGTCGTCGGCTGGAGGCTTACTCCAAAGACCTGGGGCGAACCGCGGCACGAAGACAACATCGGCGTTACCTGTCTTGACGCAGCGGAGCAATTGATCCGGCGCGGTCACGAACTGGAAGACCATACCTACAGCCACCTGGAATTGCGCAGCGCGGAAAAGAAGAATGGCGAACAGTGGGTAATGCATGACGTGGACCGTGGTGCAGAGGCTATTAAGGCGGTGACGGGCACGCAACCTCGGTATGTCCGCCCTCCGGACTGGATCATCACCGGCGATGCGAGGCAGGATCTGCAAAGGCAGGGCTATCACGTGCTGACCATCTCGTCGGAAAAACCCATGGCCCTGCGCGACGTGAACTCGCTCGATTATCTCTGCGCCGGCAAGAATCCCGTCGGATGTCCCAAGCCGTCTCTGCCGGACGGCGTCTTAAAACAGATTGAGCAGCGCGAGAAAAAAGGGACCTACACCCACATTCTCGCCTTCCATGAGCTATCGACCACCGCAGCAATCATGCCGCGCCTGATCAGTGATCTCAAGGCGCGCGGCTACCGCTTTGTGACACTGACGGAGTACATGAAGCTTGTCGAGTCGAAACCTGGTGAGCCAGTGAAACAGCAGGCCGCGGTAACGCAATCGACCCGGGTTGCGTTGAGCCGGTAGCGCTGAAACCGGAGCGTTGGCGCGATAGACCTTCTACTCTTCCGGCTCCGCCAGTTCGTTCTGGACGCCTTGGCTGCTCAGCCTTTATAGTTAGGCCATCGAGGGACTTGCCCTGTCCTGCCTATGCAAACGTTGAATGTGGGTGCCGGTCGAACAGATGAGGAGTACAAGGCGGCTGAGGAGCAACGCCGTGCCGATCTACAGGCTGACAGCCGAAGTAATGCGAACTACTTCTTTGTGGCGGCGGGTCTCGCAGCACTCGGTACCGGGCTCCTTCCGGTACGGATCAATATCTTTGTCACCATCGGTGTGATTGACCTTTTGCCCTTCTATGGAGGCCCGTTGTTTCGGCTTCATCCTTTGATGGTGTACGGTGCAGCAGCGGTTTGGGTATTTGCCCTGGTAGGGTTGGGGTTTGCCGCCCAGAAAGACCACCGTTGGGCGTTTCTGGCGGGCGTCGCTCTCTATGGTGCCGATATCGTCGCACTCGGTCTCATATTTTCTTTCTGGTCAATCGGCATCCATGGCTTCTTTGTTCTCAAATGGTTCCAGGGACAAAAAGCGCTCAAGGATCTCAAAGAAGCGACCACTGTCGCCATTTCACGAACAACGGCAGCGGTTTAGCGGTTCTCGCTACACCTTCACAAAAACCTCCTTTCGATACAAGCCCCATGCCACCAGCGTCCACAGCGCTAGGTAGAAAATAGCGAACGCCAGCGACGCATTCTCCGGCCGCGCCAGCGGCTCGAACCAGTGCTCATATATCCAGGTCTGTACCGTGATCGCCTGCGTCCCACTAGGCATCTTGATAATCGATCCCAGTTTGCCGGCGAATGTTGAGAGTGCATAGGCGAGGATCGCATTAGATCCCAACCAAAGAAACGGCCTGGCCCACGTGCGCCAACCGCGCATCTCGATCAACCACCAGCACAGCGACAGCGTCAGGCATGCGGCCCCGGCCGTAAAGAGCACGTACGAACTGGTCCAGAGGGGCTTGCTGATCGGGAACCAGGGATGCCACGCATAACCGGCAGCCACACCCGCAACTCCGGCAATGACCAGTCTACGCAGTTTGTGCGAGAGGCTTGCGGTGGGGCCCCCGGCAAGCCCGCTTTTGGCTCGCTGAGGTGAGGCGCCACGCAGGAATTCTCCAGCCAGCGTGCCCAGCAGCGTGGTTGCGATCGCCGGAATCGTGCTCAGCAGTCCTTCGGGATCGAAGTCCCGGCGATAGAGGTGGCCGTACATCAACGTTCGATCAATCCATCCCGCCACGCTGCAATGTTGCGTTGTCCACGCGACGTTATCGCACCCCGGCACAGGAACAAACCGCATCATGGCGTAATAGCCGGCAAGCAGTCCTGCAATCCACAGGATCCGCCCGCGCCGCTTCGTCCAGAGCGTAATCACTGACGCGCATAGATACACCAGGGCAATCCGCTGCAATACTCCCGGGTATCGCATGTGGGCAAAGTTGACATAGGGCAGGATGCGGATCGCGTAGCCGATCGCCAGTATTAGAGCGCTCCGCCGCGCCGCGTGCTTCAGCAGTACCGACCGCGAGTCGCCCCGCGCGCGCCGCGTCGCAAACGACAGCACCATGGATGCCCCGACGATAAACAGAAAAAACGGAAAGATCAGGTCGGTTGGAGTCCACCCGTTCGCTTCCACCCACCATTTTCCCGGATACCAGCCCGCAGGATGTGCGCTTATGAGCTCATCGGCGTGCCCAAGCGGCCAGTAAAAAGTATCTGCCCCGGGATTGTTGACCAGAATCATGCCGGCGATCGTCAGTCCGCGGAAGACATCCAGCGATTCCAACCGCTGCCGTCCGCTGCTCGGAGGTGTGTCGCCGCCAAGCGTTGCTCCTGGCCTGGTGATTGTGTTGTGGATAGAGGTTGCCATCGCTTTGTCTTTGGCTTTCTCCTGTATATCATCAATTGTCAGCGGCGAATGCAATCTTGCGTTTGTCAAGATTGAAAGCAACAATCGAGCGTGCATGTACCGCAGTATTTATTCAAACGTGATGCCCGAGAGAAACCTTCCCAGTAATAGCTCGCACAGGTACAAGGCGGATGGCGTACTCTTCCCCCGGCTTCTCTGTGCTCAGAAATACTGTTGCGATGCCCTATCCTTTTTGCTCCGAAGCTGCACGGCATCAAACCGCAACCCTAGAAATTCCCCGCTCCCTTCCCCTGTTAAAATCATCTATTAATGCTCATGGGCAAAAACCTGAAGCCTTTGTGGCCCTATCTGAATAAATACCGCGTCACCCTTTTCTGGGGCGCGATCACCGTTCTCTTCAACAACGGATTGGGAGTGCTTTCGCCCAAGGTAGTTCAGCGCGCCGTCGATGACTTGAACCATTACGGCGTGACGCAGCACAAAATCCTTATATACGCCGGCTTGCTGGTCGCTCTGGCGCTATCGAAAGGCGTGTTTCAGTTTCTGACGCGCTGGCTGGTGATCGGCGTCTCGCGTGAGATTGAATACGATCTGCGCAATGACATTTTCCGCCACCTGGAATCGCTCTCATATTCCCACTACCAAAAAAATCGCACCGGCGACATCATGGCTCGAGCCACCAATGACCTGAACGCAGTCCGCATGCTGCTCGGTCCGGCCATCATGTATACGGCAAACACGCTGGTGTTTACCGCCGCGGCTCTGTTCTTCATGTGGCACATCAGCCCCAAGCTCACGCTCTATGCCTTCGCGCCTTTGCCGCTGGCCAGCATTGTTGTGCAGTACTTCGGCCGCCGCATTCATGACCGTTTTGAGAAAATCCAGGCCCAGTTTTCCGATATTTCAGCCCGTGCACAGGAAAATTTCTCTGGTGCGCGCGTGGTCCGCGCCTACGCGCAGGAAGACGCTGAGATTGCTTTATTTGAAACCAGCAATCAGGAATATGTTACGCGCAGCCTGCCGCTGGCGCGCCTTACCGGAATGCTCTGGCCCACCTTGGAATTACTGTTAGGCTTCGCCGTGGTAATGGTGTTATGGATTGGCGGCCGCGAAGTTCTGCTGGGACACATGACCCTGGGCCAGTTTGTCGCCTTCAACACTTATATCGTCATGCTGACCTGGCCGATTA
>JBARMK010000451.1:0-15208 GCA_049802395.1 Candidatus Angelobacter sp. | reverse complement strand
CCTGGTCGTTTTTGGGCTCGTCCTCAAGTATGGAGAGGTATTCCTCCAAAGCAGCTTCCGGCTTGCCACGCTGTAGGTACTTTTCCGCTTTGTCGAGTCGCTTGGAGATGTCTGCCATTAGGTCAACTTCCCCAGTATGTCCCGGACAGGCAGGGCCGGGATGAGCCAGGGCTGAAGTATGCTCAATTCTATGCGGAATCGCCAAGAGGCTCAATGCTTGTTGGGAAGCAGCGAAAAATCACCGAAGAATCGAGGGCAGAAACGGCAGTCTGCTATAACAAACGTCTATAACTTCCCCTATGGCTGACCATGAACAAGGTTTGAAACACGAGCTCACCGCTCGCCAGATGGCGATGGTGGCCGTTGGCGGGTCGATTGGCACAGGACTCCTTCTGGGTTCGGGCGCGGCCATACAGGTTGCGGGTCCAGCCGTGGTACTCACTTACGTCTTGAGCGCGTTGATCGCCTGGACGGTGGCCATGGCCCTGGGAGAGATGTCCAGCGTCCACCCGGCCGCGGGATCGTTTGGTGTTTACGCCGAACTCTACCTCAACCGCTGGGCCGGTTTCATTGCCCGTTATGGATACTGGTTCTCCGTGGTGATTGCCATTGGCTCCGAAGTGGTTGCCGCCGGGACATACATGCAGGTCTGGTTTCCGAAAGTTCCTGTGGTTTTATGGATGGTGGTCTTTGGGTTCTTTCTGGTGGCGATCAATTTGTTCTCCGTGGGCCACTACGGCACGTTCGAATATTGGTTCGCGCTGATCAAGGTGGTTACGATCTTCGTCTTCATCGTGACCGGCGCTGCCCTGCTCTTCGGCGACAAGGTGCATCCGCAATATGCCACTGACGGAGGCTTTACCCCCAACGGCTGGCTCTCGCCGCTAATGGCTGTTTCGTTTGGCTTATACAGCTTTTTAGGAATTGAAATGGTGGCGATTTCATCCGGCGAGGCGCGCTCCACGGCCGAGGTTTCGCGTGCCACGCGGACTGCCTTTGCCATGCTGGCGTTTATTTACGTGGGCGCGATGGCGGTATTGGTGGGTGTGATGCCCTGGCGGCATGCCGGCGTTGCGCAGAGCCCGTTTGTTACGGTATTTGGCGTGGCAGGATTTCCAGCAGCAGGCTTCATCATGAACGTGGTGGTGCTCACGGCGGCGCTCTCCGCCGCCAATGCCAGCCTTTATGTGAGCTCGCGCATGTTGTATTCGCTGGCGCGGTCGGGCTGTGCCCCACAGCGTCTGGGTGCGCTCAATCAGCACAGTGTTCCCATGGGCGCGCTGCTGACTTCAATGCTGGGGATTGTGGGAGCGATTGCGGTGCAGTACTTTGCACCGCTGAAGGCTTATCTTTACATCATCAATATTTCGCTGGTGGGTGGCATGATCGCGTGGCTGGTCTCGCTGCTGGCGCATGTGCGCTTCCGCAGAAGTCTCTCATCGGAGCAGTTGGCGCAGCTCACCTTGCGCTCTCCGCTGGGTGCGACAGGATCTGTTCTGGGATTTGTTGCCGTAGTGGCGGCAATTGCCGGAACGTCATGGGTATCGCAATCCAGCATCGCCGCAAAGAGCGCAGGTATTTATTTGGTGGTTCTCACCCTGGCGTATCTGCTGGTGCAAAAACGCGCTGAAAAACCGGCAGAAGCAACTAACAGTTAGACCTTGCAAATTATTCCGGTGAATTTGCTGCTGTATCTGGCAAGGGGGTTTGTGTCTGATCAGCGCCTGCAAACGCCGGCTTTGCTCTACCCGCAACAAAGTAATACACCACTCCCAGAGCCATCAACGCCAACCCGAATCCCAACTGGCTAACGCTGCCCAACCGTCCCAGATCAAGATGTTCGTGGCGGTTTCTGATCAGAGCAATCACCAGCAGTGCGGTAGGGCCCACGCCCAGAGCAATCGCACCGGCGAGACCTCCGGGTACGCGAAAGGGCCGCAGGAGTTGCGGCTCGCGAATACGCAACATGATTAAAGCCAGAAACTCCAGTATCAGGCTTGCGCCATAAAGAAGAATGTCGAGCATGATCAATTTGTCAAAGCTTAGTTCGAGCGATGCTGCCCAAGCCAGGCCCAGAACGACTATCGCTACCCACGGTGAACCGTTCTTGAGTTTGCGAATAAAGAGTTGCGGCAGATGGCCGTCTTCCGCCATCGCCACAGGCAGGCGGGAGTAGGACATGACGAGCGAGTTAAAAGTCCCAAACTCGCTGATCATGGCGGCGCACACCAGGGCGAAGCCAAGCCACGGGCCGACAACCATCGAGGCAATACTGGCCCAGCTTCCGGTGGACCATATTTCCGCTTGCACGTGGAGGTGCCACACGGCGAGAACGGGAATGACGTAGGAGAGAAAGATTGCCCCTAGCGTCAGCATCATGACCCGTGGGTACGTCCTCTGCGGGTCCTCAACTTCGTTGGCCACTGTGGAAGCGTTGTCCCATCCCATATAGTTCCACATCGCCACCAGAACGCCGGTCAGCAGATTGCCTTCAGCCGGGGGCGTGGCGCCGAGTGTTACATGGCGAAAAAATGCGAACGCAGTAATCACCACAAACGGCGTCAACATCACCGCGCCCAGCAGGACCGACCCTGCGCCTACGGCCTTGGCACCAAGCAGGTTCCACAGCATGCAGACCAGAATCATGCCGGCGGCAATGGCTAAACCTCGATGGCCGGCGGTTGCAGCAGGCCACAACTTGCCAAGGTAGAGAACGAAGACCGTGGGATAAATCGCCATATCGAAGATGCTGGCCACCAGCGAAAGCCATGCTTCCTGAAAGCCCCAGAACGGTCCCATGGCGCGGCGCACCCAGACGTAGAAACCGCCTTCCGCGGGGAGGGCCGCTGCAAGTTCCCCGACCATCAACCCAGTGGGCAGGCTCCAGATAAGGGGTGTGAGAAAGAGGATTACGATGGCGAGCTTGTACCCGGCATCCTGGACCAGTTCCTCCATGCCGTAAGGGCCACCAGAAACCATGAAATAAGTTGCCGCCGCCAGCGACAAGATTGTCAGCTTGCGGCGTCCGCCCGCTTGAGTTTTTCGCATCGTGATGAAATGCAATATATATCAACACGACAGCCTGGTGAGCAGAAGAGAAAGGCAGGGAAGATTTTTTTTCTTGCTATTACTGAGACTCATTCCAGCCCGCCATGACGGCCAGAATCGGATACACTTTAGAATGGCGGCAATCGGAGAATGCCATGACAGACGACTTGCTCCGCTTTCGTGCGGAGTTCCCCATCCTGGAGAGCACCACATACATGATCAGCAATTCGCTGGGCGCAATGCCTCGCGGAGTTTACGACTCAGTGCAGTCTTATTGCGAAATCTGGGCCACGCGCGGGGTGCGCGCCTGGGAAGAGAAGTGGTGGATGATGGCCCGTGAAGTGGGCGATGAAATTGGCGCCATCATGAATGCTCCATCGGGTTCAGTCAGCCTGCATCTGAACGTGACCAGCTGCCAGGCGGTGATCGCCAGTTGCTTTGATTTCAGCGGGCGGCGCAACAAGGTGGTTTACAGCGACATGAACTTCCCTTCAATCATGTATTTCTGGGAAGGGCAGCGCGCTCGCGGAGCGCGCGTCAACATGGTGCGCACCGATGATGGAGTTCACGTGCCCACGGAGCGGCTGATCGAAGCGATCGACGAAGAAACGCTGCTGGTGCCAATATCGCACGTGGTCTTTCGCAGCTCTTACATCAAGGACGTGAAGGCCATTGTGGAAAAGGCGCATCGCGTGGGCGCGCTGGTAGTGCTGGATTGCTTTCAGTCCATGGGCAATGTGCCGGTGGACGTGCAGGCGCTGAATGTAGACTTTGCCGTGGGCGGCGTATTGAAGTGGCTTTGCGGAGGCGCGGGAACTTCATACCTTTACGTGCGGCCAGATCACGGCAGCAAGCTGCAGCCGAATTTTACCGGCTGGTTCGCCCATGAAAACCCCTTCGCATTTGAAATTGGAGCCAACAAATACGCCGAACCGCCGTTTCGCTTTATGCAAGGCACGTCGAATGTGCCGGGTTTTTATACCGCGCTGCCGGGATTGAAGATCATCCGCGAAGCCGGCGTAGAGCGAATTCGCGAGAAATCAAAGAAGATGACGGCGCGATTGATTGAACTGGCGGACCAGCGCGGCTGGCGGGTGAATGTGCCGCGCGATCCCGAGCTGCGCGGCGGTACGGTGGCCATCGATATGCCTAATGCGCACGAAGTCTGCCAGGAACTGCTCCGCCGTGACGTGCTGGTGGATTTCCGTCCTCGTGCCGGAGTCAGGTTCTCGCCCCATTTTTACAACACGATGGATGAGATTGACCGGGCAATCGGGACGGTGGATGAGGTCTTGAGCCAGATGGGCGTGAGCGCATCGGCTAAGTAATGTGACGCCTGGCGCCGCTTCAAAGGCTGTTATTTTGCCGTAGGCGACTTTTCAAGCATCTGGTCGCTGGCTTCTTAAAGGTCAGAAAGTTGTAAAAATTGGTTCATTTGCACAATGCCTGTTGACAATTCGCCTTTATTTCGCGAAAATTTCGCTGTATGGCTATTACTAAGAGACAACGACAAGTTTATGACTACATCAGCGAGTTCATCCAGCGCAACGGCTATTCGCCATCGTTCGAGGAGATCGGCGGCGGGCTGGGGCTGAGTTCGCTGGCCACCGTTCACAAGCACGTTTCCAACCTGGAGAAAAAAGGGCTGCTCAAGCGCGACTACAACCGCAGCCGGTCCATTGACGTGCTACCGGTCCGCGGATTATTCAAACGGCAGCCGCCAAAAGAGCTTGCGTTACCGCTCATGGGACGCATTGCCGCCGGCCAACCGATTGAGGCCGTGGAAAATCCCGAAACCATTTCGCTGGGAGATATCACCCGCTCCAAAGATGTCTTTGTGCTCCAGGTCAAAGGGGAAAGCATGAAGGACGAGCACATTGTGGACGGTGATTACGTCCTGGTGGAAAAGGTGAACACGGCGCGCGACGGCGAAATTATTGTGGCGCTGGTGGACGGCACCGATGCAACGCTAAAGCGGATTTATCGCGAAGGCGTGAACATTCGCCTGCAGCCTTCCAATGCCAGCATGAAACCGATTATCGTGCCGGCGAAATCAGTGCAGCTCCAGGGCCGGGTCGTCGGCGTGTTGCGGAAGTACTGATCTTAATTTGTCGCCACAAAGGGCGCGACGCCTGACCGCGCGGATCTTTCGCGCTCCTTCGTGTCCTTTTGTGGTTGAAGATTGTCACCGCTCGACGATTGCGTCAGAGAGGGCTGCGGCCTTGGTGTCGCCCCAGCCTTCCTGCACTCCCACCGCAATGGCGTAAGGCAGAAAGCGGTCCATCAACTCGGCCCGCTGCGCTGGCGTGTTCACGCGATCAAGGCGGTCCTGCTCCACCCGCACCAGAAACTCACGGAACCCTGCCAGTTGCTGCAAAGAGTGAGTTTGTTCACGCTAGGCGGAGTTTAACGTGCATTTCAATCAAAGGCAGACAAAAAACACAGCCCGGCAGTTACGCCAGGCTTTTTCGGTCTTTGAAGCTTTAGTTATTTTAGACGTGTTTGTTCAATGCCTTCTCAATGACCTCACGCTTTACGTACCCTACGATTTGTTCCTGCACCTGGCCACCCTTGAAAATGAGCAGTGTAGGAATGCCGCGAACGCCATAGCGCTGCGGAGTGACGGGGGAGCTGTCCACGTCCATTTTGGCAACTTTGACTTTGCCGGAATAAGCTGATGCCACTTCGTCCACTATGGGCGACAATGCCTTACAAGGGCCACACCAAGCGGCCCAGAAATCGATCATTACCGGCTGATCGCTCTTAAGAACCTCCTGGTCAAAATTTCCATCCGTCACTTCTAAAATCGCCTGACTAGCCATGAAACCCCTACCTTTAGTGTTAGATTTTCCCGTTCAAAAGACCGTATTCATCCTAGCAAATTCATTAGATGTAGCTGCATCATTTAAGTTGCGAAACCCCCAAATTATTGCAGGGTAATGAGATAAGGTTTGTGGAACGGCAAATGTTACCAAAGTGACGTGGACGAAGGGCCAATACCATCCTAGACTCATTCTCGGTGGTAAGGCAGTTCTGGGGGAGGGCTGCCGGGCGTCCTGCGATTCGTCGCGGGACGCTTGTTTTTTGGACAAGAAAAGAGCGGCCATCGTAGGCCGCTCCTTTGGCTGTCATTGCAGCGTTACCTAGCGCCGGTCTCGATCTCGGTCGTGATCATCTTTAGCGTGCTTGTCCTTGTCGTGCTTGTCGCGATCGCGATCCCGCACCTTGTGGCGCTGCCTGTCGTCCTGGTGGCGATCTCTGTCTCCATTGCGGGTTTGAGCGTAAGTCCTGCCCCGGCGATCATCCGCGTCGTGGTCATTCCTATCGTTTCTTACGATGCGCTGATTATCACGGAAGCGCGGGTCATTTCGGAAGCGCGCCTCGTTTTGACGTCTCCATTCCCAATATTCCCGCTGGCGCTCACGGCTCAGCCGGTTGTACTCGATATTGTCATACCGGCGTTCAGCCAGCCATTGGCGGTAGTAAGGATCGTTGTATCCGTAGTAGCTGCCGGAGCCGTAATAAGGATCGTTTCCTTGGTATCGGTGCTCCGCGCATCCTGTGGTCACGATTGTCCCCAAAGCGAGAGTTGAAATTAAGAGTCCTGAAAATAGGCGCATAGAACCTGTTTCCTCCTTGTCCCCATTGCAACGTGCCTTTTAAGTAATTAGATGGCAGCCAGGAGTGAAGTCCAGGCCCATTTACTAAATAGTTAACAAAAGTTAACAATCAAAAAGTGCATCTGGTTTTTTTATGCCATATCGTAATTAGTTCCGAAGATTATAAGCCGCGTCCAAAATGGCACGAATCGGGTGCTGGTGTGCATTGGGCGGAGGTTGCTGCCGCTATGCTGGGTGTAATGTTAAGCGGAGGGTTTGGTTCTTGCGGTCCGCAGCACATGGGGCCTTTTCTTTTTGCCTTGGCCGGATTGGCTTCTTTTGCTGGTTGTCGTCCTGCTCTTGGCCAGCATTTTCCGGGCTGCATTTCGGAGGTTGAGAGTTTTCGTCTCTTCGGATTGACACTGAATCCAATCACCCGCTCCTAAATTTCCTCCGCGAAAAGTGTTATTCTCAAGGGTTAGGAATCCTCAGGAACTCCCGCTGGAGCAGTTCCCTTAATTGGCTTGGATCACACGAGATGAGCAGCAAAACCGCACAGTTATCGACAACCGAAATCCCTGTGGAGCGGGAACAGGTTTTTGACACCTTCCGTCGCTGGGGATATCTGGACGCCAATCTCAATCCCTTTGGCGGCCCGATCGCCGGGGGCTACCCTGACGTTCAGATTCAAGGTGAGGGTGCAGAAGAAGCGCGACGGGTTTACTGCGGCGCCATTGGAGCCGAATTCATGCATCTGCCGCAGCGGGACCGCCGGGAGTGGATTCAGGACCAGATGGAAAACCCTGTGCCGCAGCAGGTTGACCGCCGCTGGCTGGCGGAGCGCCTGCTTCAGGCCGATCTGTTCGAGCAGATCCTTCAGACTCGCTATCTGGGCACCAAGCGCTATTCCGGCGAGGGCGCGACCGCGCAAATTCCGCTGCTTGATACCATTCTTGAAACCGGCGCCGATCTGGGCGCGACCACCACGGTAATGGCGATGAGTCATCGCGGCCGGCTCACGGTGATGACGCTGATCGTGGGTATTCCCGCCGAAAATGTCTTTGCCGGATTTGAAGATGTCGATCCGCGCAGCGTGCTGGGCGGCGGCGACGTGAAATACCACCAGGGCGCAACCGGAGAGTTCCATACGCGCAAGGGAAAGGTCCTGCGCATGCACTTGGTCTCCAATCCCAGCCATTTGGAAGCGGTGGATCCGGTGGCGCTGGGGCGCACGCTGGCCAAGCAGAAGCACGTTGGCCAAAATGGTGTGAAGGAAATTCTTCCCATCATCATGCACGGCGATGCGGCTTTTGCCGGCCAGGGTATCTGGGCGGAGACACTGAATTTTGCCGGACTGAAGGGCTACTCCGTGGGCGGTGCGATTCAGGTGATCGTGAACAACCTGATCGGCTTCACTACCAACCCGCGCGAGCTGCATACTTCCCGCTTTTCTTCCGATCTGGCGAAGCGCCAGCCGATTCCCATCTTCCACGTGAACGCGGAGGACCCGGAAGCCGTGCTGCGAGTGGCACGCATGGCCACGGAATACCGCTACAAGTTCGGCAGCGACGTAGTAATTGACCTGATCGGCTATCGCCGGCACGGCCACAGTGAGGTCGATGATCCCACCATCACGCAGCCGCTGCTGTATAAAAAAATCAATGCGCACCGCCCGCTATTTGAGATTTACGCAGAGAAAAACAAAATTGATAACACGGAAATGGCGCGCAGCTTCCGGGCCAAGGTGGATGCCGCCTATGACCACGCGGCGCAGATGCAGAAATCGCCGGTGCTACGCAAGCTTCCCCACTACTGGGACAAATATCTAGGCGGACGCTATAAGCCGGAGTATGAAACTCCAACGGCGGTGGCGGAGGACAAGCTGCATCAGATTACGGAAAAACTCACCAGCTATCCCGAAAGTTTTGCCATCCACCCCAAGGTGAAGAAGCTGCTGGAGCAGCGCGAGAAGATGGGCACAGGCCAGCTACCGCTGGATTACGGCATGGCGGAGGCCCTGGCTTTTGGTTCGTTGCTGATCGAGGGTGTTCCGGTGCGGCTCTCCGGGCAGGACGCGCGGCGCGGCACGTTCAATCATCGCCACTCGGTGTTGATCGATACGGAGAATGAAAAAGAGTACGTTCCGCTGAGCAATCTGGCGCCGGACCAGGGTTGGTTTGAAGCGTATAACTCAATTCTTTCCGAAGCCGCAGTGCTTGGCTTTGAATATGGGTTCAGCCGCGACTACCCTGACGGTCTCACCTTGTGGGAAGCTCAGTTCGGCGATTTCGCCAATGGAGCGCAGGTCATCATTGACCAGTTCATTGTGGCAGGCGAGGACAAGTGGGGATTGCTCTCCGGCCTGGTGATGTTGCTGCCGCATGGGTATGAAGGCCAGGGGCCGGAGCATTCCAGCGGCCGCATTGAGCGCTACTTGCAGCTTGCCGCCAAAGACAACATCCAGGTGGCACAGCCCTCAACCGCTGCGCAGTACTTCCATCTGCTGCGGAGACAGGCGTTGCGCAATTGGCGCAAACCGCTGATCGTGTTTACGCCCAAAGGCATGTTGCGCCATCCTGACGCGGCCAGTCCGATGGCCAAGCTTACTGGCGGAGGTTTTCAGAACGTAATTCAGGACCGCGAGATTACGAATGCTGAACGCGTCATCCTGTGCACGGGGAAGATCGGCCACGAACTGCGCCGTGAACGCAAACGCCGCGGCGACAGCAAAACAGCCATCGTTTTTCTGGAACAGCTTTTTCCGTTGCCGGAAGCCGAGTTGGAAGCGGCCTTCGCGCAGCACACTAATGCGCGCGAGTTTCTGTGGGTTCAGGAAGAGCCCGCCAATATGGGCGCTTTGAATTTTCTGGCGCCGCAGTTGGAACGCCTGGCCCACGGCACGCCATTCCGTTCGGTGAAACGCTCGCCTTCATCGAGTCCGTCCACCGGTTCGCACACGGCGCATGAGATGGAGCAGAAGACATTGCTGGAGCTGGCGTTCAAGGCGTTTTAACCCGGCAACATTGCAGCATCGCAGGAGATACCAGGGTCATCCAAAACATAGGAGTCCGGTATTTATAAATGAAAGGTGGTTGAAATGGCACAAGGAACTATAACGGCACATGAGGTCCCGGCGCTGCCTTACCCGTATAACGCGCTGGAGCCGCATATCGACGAGCAAACCATGCACCTGCACCATGACAAGCACCACGCGGCTTATGTGACAAAGCTGAACGGTGCCATCGAGAAACATCCGGAACTGGGGAGCAAAAGCCCCGAGGAGTTGATTCGCAACCTGAGCGCGCTGCCGGAGGATGTCCGCGGGGTCATCCGCAACAATGGCGGCGGACACGTGAACCACACCATGTTCTGGCAGATCATGGGCGCAAAGAAGGGCGGCAATCCCACGGGCGCCATTGCTGACGCAATCAACAAGACCTTTGGCAGCTTTGACGCATTCAAGGAAAAGTTTGAAGCGGCAGGCGTGAACCAATTTGGCAGTGGCTGGGCCTGGCTGGTAAAAACCAAGTCCGGTGAATTCAAGATCACCTCTACTCCAAACCAGGACAACCCGATTTCCAATGGCGAATTTCCAGTCCTGGGGAACGATGTCTGGGAGCATGCCTACTATCTGAAATACCAGAACCGCCGCCCTGACTACCTGAAAGCGTGGTGGAACGTGGTGAACTGGGATGAAATCAACAAGCGGCTGAGCCAGTCAGAGAGCTTCTTCAAGTAGATTAAATCTTCTTTCATAAAGCCGTTCGCCCTGGACGGCTTTTTTTTGCGCCCGCTTGAAATGTTAGCGCTAACATCACACTACCTTGCACGCACCGCGCTGGTGATTGAGAGAGCAGCAACTTCCTTTTTGGAAGCATTGCAGTTAATTTGCTGTCGTCTCGCAGCCCAAGAAATTTCGTGTTTCTAGACAATTCTGCCCCTTTCAAGTGTGATTGTGATGTAGGCAGTGCAGAATCGTGTCAATCGTTGATGGCTGCAAAGCTCACTTATGACGACGTGCAGGGACTCTACCGGCACCACGGTCCTGCGCTACTGGCGTACGCTACCAGCCTGCTTGGCGACCGCACGGCCGCCGAGGACACAGTGCACGAGGTCTTTCTAGAGATGCTTGGCAAAGTTTTCATGCCCGACGAGCCAAGGCCCTATCTGTTTCGCGCCGTGCGGAACAGGGCCTTGAACTCTTGGCGGGGCAGAGAGCGGCTTACGACCCTCGACCACCACGAGTGGCTGGTGAAGACGGAAGCCACAATGGAAGCTGCGATTGCGATTGAGAAAGCCATGCGCGACCTGCCAGTGGAGCAACGCGAAGTAGTGGTGATGAAAGTCTGGGGCGAGATGACCCTGGATGAGATGGCAAAGGTGCTTGAAATTCCCCTTAACACAGTGGCTTCGAGATATCGTTACGCGTTGGCAAAGTTGCGCGAAATTCTTAACAAAAAGATTTGAGGCTTGACATGAATTTTGATCGCGACGACGAAAAAATGGAGGCGCAGTTGAGACAGTTCCGTCCGCAGCCGCCACGGGCATTTCCGCGACACGTGCCATTTGTCTGGCTGCGCTCTAGTGCGCCACTTGCTTCAGCTGCAGTAGCAGTCCTTGCAGTGGCGTTTTTTCTTTCAAAGCCGCCAGTGCGCCACAACACTAACATCACACCAGAGACTCAAGCGATCGACGCGCAAGCAGTTACTTGGGGGCATCTTCGCCGCTTCGCCGATGATCCAGCGCAACTGGATTCGCATCTTGACTCGCTATCGTCGCAGGTCCTGCCGGATGTGCAGCGCAAGGGCGGTGTTTTAAGCAAACTTGCGCAGTCAAACCAGTAGTCGAACGCCATTTTTGAAAAGAGAAGTTATCATGAAAAAAAGTTTTTGCTGTTTCGTCCTCGTTGTCTTATTTATGGGTATGTCAGTGGCGCAGCAGTTCGTCCCGCCACCTAACAAAAATGCTGCTCTGCGTTACTGGATGTCCTTTGCCGACCTCGCCGATCGTCCTACGGATGACGCAACAAACAAAGCGATTGACGATGTGCTGAGCGGCGCTTCAGCCTGGGACGAACAAAAGCTTGGGCCCCTTGTCGCAGCCAATGAGGCAGCGGTTCTGTCTCTGCAGCGCGCTACTAAACTCACCGAGTGCAACTGGGGCCTGGAATATGAGCGGGGATCGGCCATGTCGTTGGGACATCTGCCCAAAGCGCGGGTCATCGCACGCCTGAATGCGCTTTACGGCGCACGCCAACTGGCAAAGGGCGACGCTACGGGCGCCGTAGAGACATGGCTGGCGGGTCTGCGGTTTGCGCAACATGCCGGCAAAGATGTGGGACTGATCGGCACTCTTTCTGCTAAACCTGCCTTGATGGCCAATCTCCATCTACTCTACCGTGCGGTTCAAGGCGGACAGGTCAATGCGGAATTGCAGACAAAGATCAGAGCGCAATTGCAGAAGCTTCCATCGGATGGATTAGATTGGACCGATTCCATCAGGGCCGAAGCATGGGCAGGGCAGGCGGGACTCAAAGATCTTGCCCTGGCACAAAATTTCCAAGAGACCTACCGCGCGTTCTTCAGCAACCCCCCTCCTGGGGCGGCACAGCCACCCAGTCAGGCGGACATCAATGGGTATCGCAACGTGATGAATGAAGTGCTTGCAGCTTTTCAGTCGCCTTCAGCACAGACAAAAGAGCGGCTCACAACCATCATCGCCAAGGTCGCGGGCATGAACCCAGCAGTCCAGGCGGTGATTCCAAATTATCAACGGGTCAACGAATCACGAATTCAGGTGGCCAGCGAAGAGCAAGCGCTGCTGAAGAGCCTCAAATGACCGCTTGTCACCGTGCGCTCGCTCTTGCAGGGAGCGAATCGGAAAAATGAAAGAATTGCTCGACTTTTGTCACTTGTAAAGCAGTGCGGACGCGCGGTTGTACGCCTACCAGCAAAAGACTGCGGCCAGTTTTTTGCCGGCTGACATAAGCTCCGACCAAGGCGCCGATCCCGGCCGAATCAATATAAGGAACTGCTGCAAAATCCAGAACAAGCATGGCGGCTTGGTCCTCACGAACCAATGTCTGAAACTCAAAAAATGAATCGAGAACGAGCGGTCCGGTCAATCGCAAGATGCGCTGTCCGTCGGCTGCGGGCATCTCCGCTATAGTTAAGTGCTCATCCCTCATTGCGGCCTATCTTAGTCCCCACCATGCTGGGTGATTATTAACAGAGTGTTAAATGTGTTAAGAGACCAAGCAATTTCCTGGACATTCGATCAATTGATCTAACGTGCATGCTTTGATGCACAGCCGCGAAGACGATCCCTGAATGAAATAGAAAAGAGTTCTGGGAACACACGCAGCCAACGGCTTCAGATTGGCTTGGGTGAAAGCCATGCCGCAGCAACCAAACACGCCGTAATGAGGATGCAGAAAACAAGAGGCAAGAGGAAGAAGTATCTCCAGCTCAAAATCGTCACGGCGACAAAGCAAAGGGCAAATGCCCACGCGGTGCGGCGCATGCGCGCCAAAGTCTCTGGCGAAAGACTGCCAAGCTGCCATGCCAATACCGCCGCGAATAGAAGAAACACGGAGACAAAGAATCCGGCCCCAACAAAGAGGTCCCAATAAGTCCGGTTGAACCCTTGCACGTCAAAGTGAGTTGACCGCATTAAGCCAACAAGCGTGTCCACATGCCATGCGGGATCGGACTGGCGAAACCCAAATGTATGTCCGGCGTCAAAAAGCAGCAAAAGAACAGCGGCGATTCGATAGAATACAGACGCTTTCAAGTCATGCCTCCAGAGATCACGGCGGCAGTGTAACACTCTGCTGCCCCGCAAGCGCACGTTAGCCGGAATTTCGGTACTGGCTTTGCTAGGATACCCGTTCATCTGTAACGGGGTCAGATTCGGTTTAACCAGATTTCGTCTGGTCGCCGCCTGTGGATACGCGAGTCATCGCCATCGCGATGAACGTCATCCGCAACATTGCTCGCGGTTCCGCACCACTGATACACTTAAGAGTTTGCCCTGCTCGACCGGACTCTTCAATGTAGGTTTCTTATGGCACAAGCAACAGATATTGCAATCGTAAGCGGCGCGCGCACGCCGATGGGCCGCTATTGCGGCAAATTGCGCGATTTTACGGCCATGGACTTGGCCGCCGTGGCCAGCCAGGAGGCGATTCGGCGCGCAGGCGTTGATCCCAAAGAATTTGACCACGCGGTGTTCGGCAATGCCCAGCAGACGTCGGGCGATTCGCTCTATGGCGCACGCCACGTTGCGCTGAAGGCCGGATTGCCGATTGAAACCCCGGCATTGACGGTGAACCGTCTGTGCGGGTCGGGAATGCAGTCACTGGTGAACGCCGCGCAGATGATCCAACTGGGCGAGGCGAGCACAGTGTTGGCCGGCGGGATGGAATCGATGTCCCAGGCGCCGCACGTGATTCGCGGAGCGCGCTGGGGGCTAGGCCTGGGCGAAGGCAAGATGGAAGATTCGCTCATGGTAGCGCTGCTGGATACGTACTGCGGTTTGTACATGGCGAATACGGCCGAGCTTTATGCCGAGCAACAGGGCATCACGCGCCAGCACATGGATGAGTTCTCATTGCAGTCGCAGCAGAAGGCAGGAGCCGCGCAGAAAGCGTGCCGGTTGGCGGAGGAGATCACGCCGGTGGCGCTCAAAAATCGCAAGGGCGAGCCCACGGGCGAGATGTTTGAGAAGGACGATCATCTGCGTCTGGAGACGACGATGGAAGGCCTGGCCAAACTGAAAGCTGCTTTCGGCAAAAATGGAACGGTCACAGCCGGAAACGCCAGCGGCATTGTCGACGGCGGGGCGGCCGTGGTGATGATGACTCTGGATCAGGCGGAAAAGCGCGGGTTGAAACCAATGGGACGCATTGTGAGCTGGGGCATTGCCGGCGTCGATCCTAGGATTATGGGCAGCGGGCCGGTCCCGGCATCGCGTGCGGCGCTCAAAAAGGCCGCGCTGAAGCTGGAAGAGATCGACCTGATTGAGGTCAACGAGGCGTTTGCGGGGCAATATCTTGCCGTGGAAAAGGAGTTGGGCCTAGATCGCAATAAGGTCAATGTCAATGGCGGGGCCATCGCGCTGGGACACCCGCTGGGCGCGACCGGTACACGGCTGGTGATTACATTGCTGCATGAGCTGCGGCGGCGCAAAGCGAAGTACGGTTTGGCGACCGCGTGCATCGGTGGCGGCCAGGGCATTGCGATGATTGTGGAGAATTTGCAGAGATAAAGAATATCTTTGCCACAGAGGGCACAGAGGCACGTAGCTACAAGTACAACTCATGGTAAAGCGCATCATTTTGGGCGGGCCACTGTGTTTTTCTGTGGTTAAAAAGGGAAAATCATGCAGATCAAAAAAGTCGGCGTCCTCGGTTGTGGACTGATGGGATCAGGCATCGCGCAGGTCTGCGCTGTGGCAGGTTATGACGTGACCGTGCTGGAGCAGGAGCAGAAGTTTCTTGATAAGGGCTTTGCCGGAATCGAGAAGTCTCTCGCCAAGTTTGCCGAAAAGGGCACCCTGAA
>JBARMK010000450.1:0-6501 GCA_049802395.1 Candidatus Angelobacter sp. | reverse complement strand
GTTGAATTTCAGGTTTGTTATCACCGTGATAGTCGGTGCCGCCAGTGCCCAGAAGTTGGAATTCAGCGGCAATCTTCAAGAGACCAGCGGTTTCTGCCGGGGCGTGGTCGCTGTGGTAGACCTCAATTGCGTTCAAGCCGTTGTCTATGAGTTCAGCGACGCATCGCTTAAGGTCAGAAATTGAGTTGCAACAAACCCGGCCAGGATGCGCCAGAGATGCGATGCCACCATTTTGGCGGATCATGCGAACAGCCTTTTGTGCTGATGGAAGGCGGCGCACCAGGCCGGACAACGCTGAATCGTTCAGATAAACATCAAACGCTTTCTGAAGGTTTGGAACGTACCCCTTTGCCACAAGGACCTTGGCAAAATGCGGTCGCGCCGCGAAGTCCGGCCCAAGGCCGGGAAAATCATCCCAGGAAATATCGATATTCGAAGCTTTTAATCTCTCCATCAGTTGCAGGTTGCGATGGTTTCTTGTGGAAGAAATCGAGGTTAGCCACTTGCGAAAGTCATCTCCAGGAATATCCCGGAGGAAATAACCAAGCACATGCATTGGTAATTCCTGCGCGCCTCCGCCATCAAAAACGGTGGTCAGCTCGATGCCGCATACTAGCTCTACCCCGTAGTCGGCTGCCAGAGGCAGAGCAGCGTCAAATCCCTTTAGCGTGTCATGGTCGGTGATGGCGAGCGCCTTGAGTCCGACCTGCCGAGCTGCTCTCAGCAACTCAGCAGGAGTGGAGCTCCCATCGGATGCATTCGTATGGGTGTGAAGATCTATCATTAGCATTTCACCTGACTAGATTGCCTTCAAGATCGCCGCAACAACTTTGTCAACGCTTTCTTTTGTGCTTTCCAAATCAGTCCTGCACTCAACCTCGGGAGAGACGGGGGGTTCGTACGGGTCATCGATCCCGGTAAATCCCTGGAATTGACCTGCTCGTGCCCTGCTATATAACCCTTTGGGATCGCGCTGCTCGCAAACCTCGAGTGGAGCATTGGCAAAAACTTCAATGAAATTTCCTATATTGGCCCGGATTTCTTCGCGAATGGCCCGGTATGGTGAAATTGCCGATACCAGGACCGCCACGCCATTGCGCGTGAGGAGCTGCGCTACAAACCCGATCCGGCGGATGTTTTCGTTTCTTTCGGACTTGGTGTAACCCAAATCGCGGCTCAAATGTTTGCGGATGACATCTCCATCCAGTGTTTCGGCGCGAATACCGCGTGCCAGCAACTCGGTGTGCACGGCCTGGCAGATCGTAGTTTTTCCTGCGCCACTCAGGCCTGTGATCCAGATAGTGAGTCCGTTGCCTGTGCCGTTGCCATTGCTCATGGACAAGGAAACACCACCGTCATTCGCGGCCTGCTTATGGGGCTGGAGAATGATGCCTCCGGCCACAGTAGCGTTGTGGGTTGGATGAATCACAATGAAGTTGCCGGTCGCCTTGTTGACCGCGTAGGGGTCGCAGAAGATGGGTTTGTGAGTTTCAATTTCAACTTCGCCAATCTCATTCAACTGCAAGGAGTCCGCAGGCACTTCTTCCAGAGTATGAATATCGGTCTTATGCAACAAGCTGAGAACACTCATACAAGCAGTCTGAGTGGTGTGCTTGAGCAGGTAAGGTTCGCCTATCTTCAGAGGTTCGGGAGACATCCAGACGAGCTTTGCCCGGAAGCGCTTGGCTTGCGCCGGTGGGTACTGCGGATCGCAGAGCATATCCCCACGGCCAAGATCCGTATGCTCTTTCAGTGAAAGCAATACGGACATGGGAGCAAATGCCTCACCGAGCTTTTGCTCATAGAGATCAATCTCATCGACCGTAACGTATCTTTCCGAAGGCAGCACCAGTAATTCCTGATTGGACCGGACTTTTCCCGAAACGATCTGTCCGCCATACCCACGGAAATCCTGGTTGGATCGGATTACAGTTTGCACCGGAAGACGGAATGGTTCGGAATATGGATCATCGTGGGTCTCAATCGACTCGAGAGCTTCCAACAGAAATGGCCCGTCATACCAGGGCATCCGCTCGCTCTTCGCAATGATGTTGTCTCCATCCAGCGCGCTGACAGGAACGAACTGGATTTCGTGAAAATTCAGTGAAGCGGCGCACTCAAGAAATTCCTGTTTAAGCTTTTCGTAAATTGCCGGATCGAAGCCAACCAGATCCATCTTGTTCAGGGCAACAATAATGCTCCTGATGCCCAGTAACCAGACGATATAGGTGTGCCTGCGGGTCTGCGGCAAAACACCTTTGCGCGCATCCATCAGTAACACGGCAGTTTGCGCCGTTGAAGCGCCTGTAATCATGTTGCGCGTGTACTGCTCATGCCCGGGTGTATCAGCGATGATGAATTTACGCCGCGGGGTTGAAAAATATCGATAGGCAACATCAATCGTGATGCCTTGTTCACGTTCGGCCTTGAGACCATCTGTCACCAGCGAAGGGTCGAATTTGTGACCGTTCGCGGATGACCTTTTGGCCATCGATGCCAATTCGTCCTCATACACTGCGCCTGAGTCGTGCAGAAGACGGCCTATCAGGGTTGATTTGCCGTCATCGACACTGCCAGCAGTCAGAAAGCGCAGGAGGCCGCGGGAATCTGCAGAATGAGTTGTAGTAATCAAAAGTATCCCTCTCTTTTCTTGAGTTCCATGGACCCTTCCTGGTCATGGTCAATCAGGCGGTTCTCACGTTCCGAGCGCCGCACAAGTTTCAATTCGTCGATAATGGCCGGAATCGAATCGGCTCTGGATGGAATGGCTCCGCTGCAATGGGTGCAGCCAAGAGAACGCATCCGGGAATAGACGAGTTGGCGAGGCTCATCCGGCGATCGGCCACCGGGATTCTCAGGAACAATCAGTTTCTCTCCTTGCACCACTACCTCACGCTTTCGCGCGAAATACAAAGAAACGATTGGAATGTTCTCTCTTTGGATATATTCCCAGACATCCAGTTCGGTCCAATTCGAAAGCGGGAACACCCGCACGCTTTGCCCCTTTTCAATTCGCCCGTTATAGAGGTTCCATAATTCAGGCCTCTGGTTCTTGGGCTCCCACTGGCCAAAGGCATCGCGAAATGAGAAGATGCGTTCTTTGGCTCTCGATTTCTCCTCGTCCCTGCGGGCGCCGCCAATCGCGGCATCGATTTCATGCTTCTTGAGAGCATCCAGAAGAGCTGCGGTTTTCAGCAAAGCACAGCACTTGGTTGTTCCCAGTCGAAACGGATCAGCGCCGTCGGCAATGGCTTCGTGGTTTGTATGGACGATCAGCTTCAGGCCAAGTTCGCGGCATATTCGGTCTCGAAACTCGATCATTTCCCTGAACTTGTAAGTGGTGTCAATGTGGATCATGGGAAAAGGAATGACGCCTGGGTAAAACGCTTTTTGCGCCAGCCGAAGCATCACCGAGGAATCCTTCCCGATTGAATACAGCATGGCCGGCCGTGAAAACTCCGCAGCCACTTCGCGGAGAATCTGGATACTCTCAGCCTCCAGAACGTCAAGATGGGAGAGACGGCCACCTCTACGCTTGTAACTCTTCGTTACAGTGATCGGAGCAAGTTCCGGCTCAAGCTTAATTTGTGTCTCTTGCACTGGGCTTTTTACAGGGCTCATTTCCTTTCCTTTCCATTCATCGGCTAACAAAGCTTTCAATCCGTGTTGCGAACATTTGTCTGACTGGAAAAAAAGACATTCCAGTCGCAGTTGCTCATTGCGCCTAGCGCGACAGCAAATACAAATGCTGCTGCACTAGCTTGAATGAGTTTTTCGCAGCAGCCACCTCAAATCGGCTGCAGCTTAGCGTCCTGTATTGCGCTAAACAGATTTATGGATTTATTACAGGGAATACTTTCGGCATACGAGCATGACATCACTTCCCTCGTTAGCCATGACGTCGTCAGGACGCGGACTAACTCCCGCCGGCAATCCCGAAGTTGAGTCCGCTAACCAGAACGAGACGCTTGAGGGTGCTTCCAGCGTGAACTCAAGATCGATGCCGCCAGGTTCTACGCCCAGTAGAACCATCCTGAAGAAACGCCCATCCTGATGGGGGACAATGTCCCGTCCGCCTACTTTGACGGCAACGGGTCGAATATCCTTTTCAAAGGTCAACAGGAACGCGGTGGCATTTCTCTGGGACCGCACGTTCATCCGAATCGTGTCACGACCGCCATTCTCTTGATGTGATCTTATTTCTGCAATCGGCGGCATCAGGTCA
The DNA here is from genome assembly GCA_049802395.1 of Candidatus Angelobacter sp. Taxonomy (GTDB): domain Bacteria; phylum Acidobacteriota; class Terriglobia; order Terriglobales; family Acidobacteriaceae; genus Angelobacter. The sequence goes on along the minus strand of JBARMK010000450.1, from coordinate 2,276 downwards.
AGCGTAGAAGCCGGAGCTGAGAGCTCAACGCGTTGCGCGCCCGCCAGGTAATTCGGTATCGGTTGGCGCTGAGGCGCACTCTTCGAAAAGAACTGGGCTGTCCAGTGGTCCAGGGAATTGTCATGGGTGGCCCAAACCGCGGCGTGTTCGTCTGCATTCAGGCTATAGATAATGGTGTCGCGACGAGGATGCTCCTTACCGTGGTGTGAAAGTGCCGTCCCGACAGCGAGGCTGGCTACAGAGCACACCAGGAACAGAGTGATCGTGGTCCGCCCGCGATCCGGCGGCACAGACATGTCGAGCAGAGGAACACAAAGTATGCAAAACAAGCCTAGTAACAAACCGATAGCGGCAATCGTTGTCCATTGCAATGTCAGGAATATATAAAGAAGATAGCTTAACGGTGCGAAGAGGAATACCGCCATCACGGCTCCAGCCAGATTGGCAAGCCTCTGAGCGCTGGTCTGTTCGGCTGTACGAGTCAGCTCGAGCACCAGAAAACCTACTGTGACCAGCAATAATGGCCAGAACAGCAGATAACTTCCGCCAGGAAGTACCACAGCAACCAGCCAACTTAGCACAGCTACAATGATCAAGCCGGCCAACGAGAGTTCACGCAGGCTGAATCGCCTGCTGAATGTCATGAGCAACGCAATCCCTGCACACATGCCGCCGAGAATCAGTCCGATCAAAATGTACAGATTGGACTGCGAATCACCCATGACAAGACGTTCTCCGAATGTCTGTACCAGTAACCACGTGGCTCCGCCAATAACTGCCGGGATCAAGAGTAAGAACGCCAGTGCTGGCAGCAGGGCAAGCAAAATCCGGGAGATCTCGACTTCAGAGCGACGCACCGCCAATACGATGGTACAGCCCAGCAACAGGGTAACAAGAATCTCTCCCGGTAAGACCCAGGCTTCACTGTAAGCGATAAAGCTGCTGCCGAGTAAATCAAAGAAGATGTCATCGGCGCTTCCCTTCAGTTGTGTCAGATCTCTTTGACCAAAGTCGCGAGCCAGGCTGAGAGCATAAGAACCGTGATGCTGAAGAGAAGCGGCAGACAGGTTTCCAACCGTGTCGAGTCGCGAGTGATAAGCCTGCAGGTTGTTGCCATAGGCAAAGTTCAATCCAGGGATTTCGTGCTGCCGAAAAATGGTAAAGTCGGTATCGTTCGGCAGCAGCTTATATAACGCATAGAAGAACGAAGAGCCAATCGCATGCGGAGCGGACCGCGAGACTGCTGCGATCAGTGGAGCGTTCCTGGGGCTAGTTTCGAAGAGGAGAGAAGGACCTTGATCTCCGCGGCCTTCGAAATTCATGATCAGGCCCAGATCTTTGAACCACGGCTGCGAAGAAACGAGCGCTTCTGCGCCCAACAGACCAGACTCTTCACCATCAGTAAAAAGGACAACCAGATCGTTTTTCAAAGAAGGGCCGGCCCGCAATGCGCGAACCGTCTCCAGAATCGCAGCTACAGCCGCTCCGTCGTCGCCGGCTCCTGGTCCGTTACTCACTGAGTCATAATGGGCCACAAGCATTATCGCTCGAGAGTTTGCGCTTCCGGGCAAACGTCCCACAATGTCATGGGTATTACCAATGACCAGCCTTCTGTTTCCGTTGTTAATGCCCACAGCCTGAACAACTTGTGGGTACATGCCCAGAGCTGAGAGCTGGGCCACCAGGTATTCCCTTACTGCCGTGTTCGCGTTTGAACCAAGCGGATGAGAGGTGCGGCTAATGACTTGTACCTGGACAAGAGCTTTTGCGGCGGAAAATTCACCTGCCGGCGCCGTGGCCGGCACCGGGTTCGGGGCCTTCAACTCCAGAACCGCAAGAGCCACTAATGCCGCCAGGATGGCCCACACCATCAACGACGGCCACCAGGCCTCATCCCTCGAATTCATTGTCGCGCGGCTCACCGCTTGCATGTTCATTCATTTCTCCGCGACTATGCCAAGTTGACCCTCAATCTCGCCATGAAACAATTCGTGGAAAGATGCAGACAACAAAGCACGCTTGTGATTGAAAAATGTGTGAGGCTTCAGCATTGGCCGATAAGCCCTAGCTAGCCGCTGACACTAGTGGTTCTGGCTCTCCGATGCTCTCCGGAGAAACATGCGTTTCCGTTGCTGCCTGCATTTGTGTGGCAAAAAAGTTAGTGACTGACAGATCTTTTCCATCAATCCTTCTAATGTCAGTTGGAGCGCCCGGTACGGAAAGCGTTTTCTGGAGCTTCCATGAGCGTCGATCAAAGAAATGAACTCGCCCAGGCA
>JBARMK010000449.1:0-4777 GCA_049802395.1 Candidatus Angelobacter sp. | reverse complement strand
AACCAGATGAAAATAGCGCCGGCAATAATCAATCTCATAGATATCCCAGGAGGAAGAGAATCAGCAGAATCACCAGGACCAGCCCCAGCCCTCCGCTGGGACGATAACCCCAGTTGCGGCTGTGCGGCCACGCGGGCAGGGTGCCAATCAACATCAGCACCAGAAGGACAATCAAAATTGTGGTCATAAATCACCAACGTACATTAGGTTGGAGTGTGAGAAGCGGGAGAGAGTTGCTAGTGGCTCCTTCTTAGCTCCTGCGGACATCTCTTTTCCAGAATCCCGAGGTGAGACCAAACATCGGCGTTATCTTCTATCACGTCCCACGTCAGCGGGACGTTGATAACAGCCGGGTAATCCAAGAAAAAAAGCCGGAGAATTATGTCTCCGGCTTTGCTGAATTGACAGGAGAGAACTTACGCGCTGCGGCGCGGACGGATGCTCAGGTCGCGCACCTGCGCCAGCAGGATGGAACGCTGCATGGAATCCAGCTTGTCCAGGTACGGCGCCATCTCGGCGATAAACTCGTCATGCATCAGGTCGGCAATCTCGTCTTCCAGGCTTCGGCTCGATCCCTTCAGCAGATCGGACATGGAGACTTCCAGCGCCGTAGCCAGCCGCTGCAGAGATGAGAGCGTGGGCATGGCCTTTTCATTTTCGATTTTCGAAACGTATGTGCGCGGGACCTGCATGCGCAATGCAAGTTGGCGCTGGCTCAGTCCGGATTTTTGCCTTAGCATACGGATGGAAGCGGCCACCTGGAGATGAGAGCGGTGTCCGTTGGCCGGCGCCTCTACCGGCGGCGGGGTTGCCAGAATGGGCTCGGGCTCATCCTCGTCTAGCGACGTACGGCATTTTCTGCAAAGATTGTTGTTGGTCCGGAATTGGACGAGATGACAATGATCGCAACGTACCACTTCCCGGGAATCAACCGGCGCCAGTGCTGTAGCCATGAATGTTTCGGAGTGCCAGAGCAGGCAAACTCCAAACCACTGCGTGGGGCCTCAAAAAAAACAACTGCGTCGGTGTCTCGAACGACCGCGAAGAGCCCCACTAACTGACGTAGTTTCCAGCAGGAACTCGCGATTGTCAAGGACAAAATTAGGTAAAAACCTGAATTAGTGGTAAAAAACTGGAGAATAAACGGAGAAACAGGTAAGAAACCCGAGAGGTAGCAAAACAAATGACCGGTGAGAAACCAATGTCGGATCGAGACCAGGCGTGGAGCCTGCTTTGCGAATACACCCAGTCAGAAAGCCTGCGCAAGCACATGCTGGCCGTGGAAGCCTGCATGCGCGCCTATGCCCGCAAGTTCGGCGAGGACGAAAACAAATGGGGCATTACCGGCCTGTTGCATGACTTCGATTATGAAAAATATCCTACGCCGGCGGAGCACCCGTTTGTTGGCAGCAAGATTCTGGAAGAGCGCGGCTATCCCGAGGATGTGCGTCGCGCCATCCTTTCCCACGCCGACTACAGCGGGGTGAAGCGCGAAAGCAAAATGGAAAAGACGCTGTATGCCTGTGATGAAGTCTCCGGCTTCATCACCGCGTCGGCGCTGGTCAAGCCGAACAAATCGCTGGCCGAGGTCGAGGCCAAGTCCGTACGCAAAAAAATGAAGGACAAAGCCTTTGCCCGCAGCGTGAATCGCGATGACATCATCAACGGCGCCGCTGACCTGGGCGTCGACCTGGAAGAGCACATCGCGTTCTGCATTGAGGCGATGAGAGGGATTGCGGCAGAGTTGGGGTTGGCGGGAAGCTAGCGTGCGGCGGCTGTCGTCACCGGACAGGGATTCAGGTGGCTTGGAAATGAGGACACGACCCTAAACGTTTGCCCCGGCAGCCGGTCGACGCTCAACATCCATTTGCCTTTCCGCTTTCCCGCAGGCGGGTTGAAGCGCAGCAGATAACCGGAGAGGACTTCGTTCTTCAGAAACCGTTGCAGGTCCTGTTTCTCTTCTTCCGGTTCTTTCTTACCCAGTTGCGAATTTCTGGATGTACTGATCACATGCAGGCTTGCGCCGGTGCGCTCGGCAAAATTGAGCAGGTTGATGCGGGAGCCATCGTAGTCCATTTCATTGTTTCGCATGACAATGCTGAACAGACGAATGCCTTTCTGGGCCGCTTCTCCCTGAATTTTTCCGGGGCCTACTGCGCTCTCATTGTCCTGCCCATCGGTCACCATCAGGATGGAATCGCCGGGGTGCGGTGAATCAAAGCGTGTGAGGCCTTCACGGATAGCGGCATAGAGCGCGGTCGTCTTGAGACCTTTGTGCTTCAAACGCTGTACCAGGTCGGCCTTGCTCTGGCGCAATTCCTCACGGTCCGCGGTGAAATTAGGGCCAAATACGGCAAAGGTATTGAATAAACCGTATTCCACCTCAACCCCCGCCGGCAGTTCGCCCAACAGCTCATCGAGCGTGTCATTCACCAGCGCCACAGCCGTGTGCAAACGTGTGAACGGCTGGGAGGTCTCTTCCATGCTGGCGCTGGCATCGATCAGAATCAGCAGCCGGAAGCCCGAAATGCGTTCCACGCTGGTGACTGGAACTAAAGAGCTGCCAATCTTCGCATGCAGACGGCTTGCGGTCATCGACGGAACGAAAGTGCCGGTCTGCTCATCGAGCATGATTGTCGGCATCGTCTGCGGGCAGTCCTGGGCCACGGCCGCCATCGGACTCGCCAAAATCACCAGGAGTAGCATGCGTCGCATAGAGCGATACTTTATACTACATTTTTTCTGCACGACAAGAACTTTGGGGCATGGTTTCGCGAACCTGGAGGTCGAGCTGGAAGAGCACATCGGTTCTGCATTGAGGTGATGAAGGGATCGCCGGGGACTTGGGGTTGGGGAGACTAGTTTAACATCCCGCGCGGAGGCAACGGGAATGTAAAGGCAGACCCTCTTCCGAGAGCCTGCCGGATTTTCATACGGATTATTGGTGGATGAGCGCCGCAATGGGAGTCGCGAAGGTATCCGCGCCCACAGCACAAGGATTATTGGGCAGCCCGTTGCGGAAACTGGTAATGAAGTTGGCGGCACTGTTCGGGCCGGTTTGGAATAAGCTGCTGAACAAGTTCCCCCAGGCAGCCGTTGGATTGCCGCCAAAGTCATTGATGGTGCCGGGAATCAAGCCCCCGCCAAATTGCCAGCGGCAAAGACCGTCAGGTGCGCTTCCACTGGTGGTATAGAAGGGGTAGAACTTCATTCCTTGAGCGGGCACAGTACAGCCTATTCCGGTAGTAGTGTCGCAATTGGGATCAAACGCCGGCATGTCGGTTTCAAAAGCCACGCGGTCAAAATTCTGCAAACTATCGTCGGGAGCAAAGAACAACGGGCTGGTAAAACGAATCGGTTGCGGGTTGATCTGTCGGTCTCTCGCGATATTCGCCAGCGTACCCGGCCAATCGCGCAGGTAGGGTTGACCATCGAAATCCAGTTCGTCATTGGTACAGCCGCCGACCTGAATGAACGGAGGTCCTGGCAGGAATGGTCCGCCGGGGGAGAAACAGAAGGTGTCATCGGCATCCAGGCCGGTCTTGCGGTCTTGTTTGCCCGGAACCAGGCAGTTCAACGTATTGGGATCGGCGAGATCGCAAAACTCAAAGTGGCCAAGTTCGTCTGAGAAAGCCACATTGCTCGTTCCACCCGACCATGGCGTGCGTGTATGCAGGTTCGATGTGGAATACATGGGGTGGAAATCATAAGGAGCCACGTTGCAAGTGGGTGAATTGGGCTGAAAGAGCACCTGCCCAAAACCGTTGCGCGCACTGGAAACCATGGACCCGGTTTGGCCGTTGGTCAGGTCGCTCAGAATGACTTCCAGGCCACGCGGAGTGTCATGCAAAATGACCAGGATCTGATCGCCGGGCGCCATGGAAAGCACATTGTTCAAATCGGGATTATTGCGGCCGAAATTTACTCCCAGCGGATTGGCCGGAGTAAGGGGCACACCGTTTTTGGTAATCACAGCAAAATTCACGGTCTCAACGCCCACCGTGTTCTGGCAGTCAACGTTGTTTACCACGCCTGTCGCGCCGCTTTGACCCAGGCTGTCAACATTCAGCGCGGCAAAATAATTCGTGGGATCAATTAATTGCGGCGAATCAATCCACCCGGGAGGATAAAACTGGAGCTCCATAAAGGCGGTACCGGGATGTTTCCCGATAAAACGCGGTGATTTAGGATTGGCATTGTCGAAAATGTTGTCGTCCGTATCGGGCGCGCACGTCTTGCTGAACTCCGGATAAGACTCGGTATCGCACATGTTCATGCCAAACCAGAACGCAGGATGAAGCTGAAAGTTGAATGTGCCGCCGCCATCCTGAACCGGAGGCGTTGGCGGGTCAAGCGGCAGCGTGAGCAGATAAACGGCTGAGTTTCCCGAGCCGGGCACGCTGGAATAGAAATTGATGGCTGGCTCGTCATGGCCAATGTACTTGTCTCCCGCTTCGGTGTGAAGGTTTACCTCCCGGCAGAAGCCCAGGTCTAAGGTGCAGTTCAGTGGACGGATCTTTTGGGAATTTGGCCGCACGGTGGGCGTTTGGGCATTTCCTGTTAAGCCAACAAAGATTATTAAAAAAGCAAGGGTGGTAACGAAGAGAATCTTTCGCATAAGCGTGCTCCTACAAAACGACTTTCATTGCTGAGACTTCAAAGGGAGTTAATTCTAGATTTAAACCTCGGCAAAGCAACAGGTTTTTTTGTGCCCCCGGAGGTCGAGGGTAATAGGCGCCCGAAACTGGGGAAGGCAAACCTGACATGGATGAGCGGG
>JBARMK010000448.1:0-6811 GCA_049802395.1 Candidatus Angelobacter sp. | reverse complement strand
CGGTAAAGCTTACCCCTCTGCAGCAACGGGACGCTACTGCAGAAGAATGTGTATTGCGGTTTTTCGCATTTCGGGATAAATACAAGACTTTTGAACACAGCGTAACCGATTTTCTCAATACGTACATGCAGGAATCATCTAAGGGGTTTGACTATGTCTCTGGGGAAGCGGTATTTATGAAAACCTTTAAGGAATTGGCCCGCATCTTCCCAGAAGGCATAAGCAGGGGCGAGGGAAGAAAAACGACTCCGCTCAATCTTTATGAAGGAATCAGCGTGGGGGCATCATTAGCCCTCAATAAGATACCTAAACTTTACACTGCAGGTCTTAACCAGTGGTTGGATTCTTGGGAATTGCGCGAATACACTACTGGAGCCACCAACAACAAATCTGCAGTATGCGGGAGAATTGAGTTCTGCAGAGATCGCTTTTTGGGGAAGCCTTATGTTCCCAAGTCTGCAGCTTGAAATTTTAGACAGGTTTACTGCAGTAGAACAATATTTACGCAAGTCCCCTAAAGACTATGGGGCTGCGTCATTCATGGCCCAGACCGCGAGAGGGTTAGTATTCGTTCAAATTTATGCCGTATACGAATATACGATCAAAGAAGCCACCCGCATTGCAATCGATAAAATAGCCGCTCACGGGCACCCTTACGCCAATCTGCGCGTGCCACTCAAGGCGCTATTTTTAGATCCACAGCTTCGGGCATTGCAGAGTAGCGGTGAAAAGGGGGTGTGGGAGCGAAGATTAAGTCTCTTTGAAAAAGCTGCAGCCAAGAATCAGATTGCACCAGTAGATACGATGCCGCACGATGGAAGCCACTTTAGGCATACCCAGATTCAGATGATTTTGAGAGTACTTGGCATAAGAAAGGAACTCACCGCCCGAAGGCGCAACTTGGCCCAGATAGATGAGGTTGTCGGGCATCGTAATGCTATTTCCCACGGTGCTGAAACTGCAGCCGAGATCGGGCGGCGCTACTCACGGGACGAGGTATTTAAGCGTATCCGTTTTATGCGGAGAATGTGCATTCGATTCATTGCGATTGTTTCGGATTACTGCAGTAATCCAACCGAACACTGCAGATAAAATCAAAGACCCGCCATTTCTGGCGGGTCTGGTTATTCACTGTACATGGGCGGCCAGCGTTTGATGCGTTTGTAGTTGTGAGTTTTCCAGTCGGAAAAATCGGGAGTGATCCGAAGGAACGGTTCAACATCAAACGCAAGGTAGGTTCTGTCTTTGAACATAATCCCGATGACGCAGTCATCGTCCATTGTTGAGACTTCGATTCGTTCCACGACCTTGCCATGGACAACAGCGAACGGGTCTGGTTTGCGTCTCTTGCGGGAACGTGTACCCTTAGATGCAGCCATTGAGTCGCCTTTCTAGGAAGGTGATTTTTTGGTTAGGGGCAGGTTCAGCGTTAGCGCGCTGGCCTGTCCTGTCTCTGCTTATAACGCTGGCTGAAAGCGAATGTAAAGAAAAAAGCGCACTATCTCCCGCGATTTACCGTCATCTCCCGTCAGGTGCGTTAACTATATTATTGCCGCTTTTTCGCTTGACATAACGGCGAACAAATGGTAAAGTATCCCATTGGCGCTCCAGATGGGAAGTGCTGTAGGTGGACGCTCTTTGAAAACAGGACGGCTCTTGGCCATTGGCTCTTGGTTTTTGGCAAACACAAAACCAAAATCGGAGTTGCAACTCTCAGCCGATTTCTTCAGCCTTGGGTGACCTTGGGTGGAATTTGGGTGTACATAGTAGGGGGCGGGGTAAAACACTGACTCTACGCCAAACTGATGATCCGCGCTCAAATCCCACGCCAATTTGGGATGAGCTGGGATGATTCCTCTCAAACCCACGCCAATCTGGGATACTGGTGAGGGGGAGGGGTATCTTAAGATCGGGTGATCGCACCCGAGGTCGGAACACCGGCGGCGGCGCCACATGACCCTGGGAGCCCCATCGCCGAGGGGCGGCGGTGCCACATAAGCTTGGAAGCTGGCAAAATCCTGAATATCCCCAGACGCAAAAATCCCGCCTTGCGGCGGGACCTCTGCTTAACGTCGTTGGATTGCCGGACCGGCGGTGCGTTGATCCGGCTGTACGCTGATCGGGAAGAGCCCTACGACTGCTCTAGCGATATTTGGCCCTGGGATCCAGCGCGGGGTTGGTCTTAGCGGCGAGTGCGGCACGCTGTTTGCGGAATTCCGGCACCACCAGCGCCTGCTCAATCAGAGGAACATTGAGAGCGGCCAGCTTGGCGGCCAGACGGCGAGCATTGCCCTCCTGTCCGTTTTTCTGGTAGGCGATGATCAGGCTGCGCATGGAGAAGGCGTTAGTGTCGTCCTCTTCAAACTGGTTGACGGCTTCAAGGTAATTGCCGTTAGCCAGAGCGACCGCGCCGGCAGCGCCGTGATAGGCGGTTTCAATCACGCTGTCACCGCCGATGGCGTCAGAGAGTGCCTGGAGTTGTTTGAGTGTGGCGGCAGCCAGCTCTTTGTTGCCATCAAGTTCGGCGCGCTCCACGCGGGTACGCAGCACCGCTGCCAATTCTTCATTTAGCAGCGACTGCGGAATCTTGTGCTGTTCTTGCAACACGGCTTCTGCCTTGGCCAGCAGCCGCACTGAAGCCGCCGTCTCCTTCTGGTACATTGACATGCTGCGGTAGGCTTCAGCTTCAAGGTTGGCAAAGTCACGGGCGTGTGCCTGCTCGGCTATGGCGTTGAAGGCGTTGTCAGAGGCGGCCAGGTTGTCTTCGCGAACGTAGCTTGCGGCCGCTTGCAGGCCCCAGGTTACTTTCTGCACCGGAGAGCCGCTGGCTATGGCTTTGGCGTACTCAGCGCGCGCGCGGGCCTGGTCGCCCATCAGCGCGTAGGTATCGCCCAGACCGAGCTGCGATTCATGGAACGTCGGGTCAATCTTCAGCGACATGCGGTAGTGCGTCAGCGCATCCTCAAAGCGGCCAGACATGCGTGAGATTTCAGCGAACGTGTCCTGCGGATTGGCTTCATTGGGCACCAGTTCGGTGTAAACCTTGATGTTGGCAAAGGCCTTGTCGAAGTTGCCCATCCTGGCGTAGCAGTAGGCGGCTTCGTTGTAGGCATCGGCAAATTTGGGATCGATCTGCATGACCTTTTCAAACATCACCACGGCGCGCTGCGACTGGTTCTGGCCCAGGTTCAGCCACCAGCCGGCCAGCCAGTGCAGGTGCTTATCGCGCGGATATTTTTCCAGCGCCTCATTCATTGCCTGGATGGCGGGAATCCAGTGCGCCTGGCTCGCATTGGCCAGCCAGTCAATGATCATTTTCTCTTCGGGGCCAGCGGTTTCACGCGCAGCCAGAGCTTTTTCGCGCTCGGCGACCTGCTCGGTCGGGTCCTGTGAGAAGAAGGTCAGAACAATGTGTCCCAGGGCAAACTGCGGATCGGCCTTCACGGCATTGCGGAAATTTGCCAGGCCGTCCTCAATGTGCAGCATCTCCATCTTGTGCATGCCCTTTTCAAAAAACACGTGGGCCTGCGGCGATTTGGTGGAGATGTGCATGCCCGTCGGAGTGTCATGGGCAAATGCCACGGCGCAGAATGCGAACAACACCGGAACCAGAATGCGAAGCTTGCTCGGACCCATCTCAAACTCCTTTTACTGCTGCTGCCGGCGAAACCACGTGCCGCGCAGGCGTGGGTTAATTGCCTTTCAGAAAATAGCCCTGCTCCAACGGAAGCTTGCCGTCTACCTTGAGCACGTTGACTCGCCCGTTGATGGAGTAAACGTCCACCAGCCCAATCGCTCCCGGAATCGATTCCACCGATTTCAGCAGCTCGTCTTCTGAGCGGACCATGATTACGCCGCTCTTGTGTGCGGCCAGCAGCGCTTTAAATTCATCGGGCTGCATGTGGTAGAGCTTCTGGATCGCCGTCTGCATGTCGGGCGAAGAAGGATCACGCATCACCAGGATTACAGGACGCCCGTCGGGCCATTTGTGATTGTCAAACTTGAAGACCTTAGTGAGATCGGTCGCCGACATGCCACCCATATTGTTGGTCTTGTCCACGATCACCGCCAGCTGCTTGGCTTCAGACGCAACTCCCAGGCAGGCAGCCATGATCAACAAGACACAAATCCGGCTTCCAGTACTCATGACCGGCAGTTTATGTGGAACGGTTGGGAAAGATAAGATTACTGAGGTAATAGGTGCTTTACTTCCAAGAGGATGGAGACAGGAAAGCCCGGCCAAAATGCCGGGCTATCCGTGGCGACAGCAGAAGTGCCGTCAGAAAGATTGCCTTGGGCTTCTCATTTCGTTGCCGGCTTCTGCTCCGCAGGTGCAGCCGCAACCGGCTTGGCAAACTTCGCATCTTCGATCGGCACATTCTGCTGCACCTCGCTCACCTGAATCGTAAACCGGCCCAGAGGTCGCGCCACCGTCCATTGGTGTGGCACCTTCACGCCGCCTTCGGTGCGATAGTCGGCATAATCCACTTCAGTAGGATTGCGTCCCAATGGGGTCTCCGCATAGCGCACTGTGCGCACCAGAAGCCCCGAGTCTTGATCAAAGAAGAGGCGCACCGGCGGCTTACCCTCCTTAATACCGATTAACTCCACCACATCGTGCCCTCCGATCTTCTCTGCCGGGCGCACCCGCGTCTGGGTAAACATCTTCTTCAATTCCAGCGGCAGGTAAAAGGTGGCATCAAAGCTGACAGCCTCAACTTCCGGTGCGCTCATCTCACGTGGCGGCCTGGGACCGGGATTCCCTATCCAACCCATTTGACCGTCAAAAGCCGTGATGTTGTCGCCGTTCGGTGTGTGCACACTCGAGATTCGCTTGTTAGGCGCTTTGGAGTCGACTTCCATCGGGAGTTGCCGCCCGCCGATGTTGATGGTCCCTTTCTGCACGCGAGTGTGGATTTTTTCCAGGGCTTCAGCGCCACCGAGCGCCAGCAGGTACTTTTCAAGAATTTGATCGGCTGTGGGTAAATGTTGTGCGGCTTCTGCTGCCGGCTGGTCAGGTCGCTCCGGCTCCTCTTCGGCGATGATCGGTATGCCGACCGGATCATGCGAGCCGTGATGGCAGGTATAGCATGTGACCTCAGTGTGGCCTTTGAAGTTGCTCTTGTTGACGGCCATCTGCATCTCCATCATCTGCCGCGCGGTCTGCTTGGGTTTTTTATCATCTTTCTCGAAGGCGCCTTGTACGTGGCAGAACTCTCACTGCACTCCAAGCGAATTGCTGATGAACTGCATGGTCAGGACTATCTGGTTCGCAGGAATGCCTTTAAGTACCTGAATATTCTTGAAGACCTGCTCGGACGGGTTCGCGCTATCCTCCGGAGAAGGCCCTGAGGCGCTCTGGGCAAGAGCGGAACTGGTAGCAACAAGAAGAATGGCATAGAACGAAATATGAGTGACGATCCTGTGCATGTGGTTTCCTTCAGGTGGATTCGAAAGGCGGAAGTCTAAATCATCTTAACGTGCAATTAAAGTCTTCGCGGCGGCTGCAATTTTCAAAGCACGGCGCGTATGTCTGCCATTGTCTTGTCTTTCCAGTACGCAGTGAAGTTCTCAACCGTCATGAGCGTGCGCGGACGCATGTGGTCGACGTACATTGTCCCGCCCAGATGGTCAATCTCATGTTGGAGAATGCGGGCGTACCAGCCGCTGGCTTCTATCACTTTCGGCTCGCCTTTTTCATCCGCGCATTCCACGCGGACTTTTCTTGCCCGCGGTACCAGCGCCATCAGGTTCGTAAGACTCAGGCAGCCTTCAAAGTACTCAACCTGCTCGTCGCCGATCGGCGTAATCTTGGGATTGATAATCACATGAAACGGCACCGACCCGCGCTCGCGCTCGGCTAGTTGTGCCGGCGTCCAATCTTTTATGTATTCCGGACGGTCTTCAATCACCGCTAGCTGAATGCCCTGCCCGATCTGCGGTGCAGCCAGCCCCACGCCGGGCGCGGCGTACATAGTCTCTTTCATCTGAGCAATCAGCTCGCGGATCTCGCGGCTGCGGATTTCATTGGGACGCAAAGCGCGCGCCGGCTTGCGCAAAACCGGCTCGCCCGCCTGAACAATGGTGAGTGGCACGGAAGACTCCTGGGTTCACAGATGCGTGGTACAAAAACGCATATTGTACATGGAACCCGGCATGCCCTTCCGAATCTCTACATCTTTGCGATGAAACCGATTTCCAATCACCGACCTTCCGATTTTCTCCGCGTCTCCGCGGTGAAAATGATTTTACCGATCACGCCCGATCTTGCGTCTCCTTCACCATACTTTGCAAACCTTCTCCGGCGGGTTCACCATCGGCTGGCCGGCTTTACAGGAAAAAGCTTTGGCAAAGTCGGGCATGTTTACCACCACGCCATTGATGCGGTACTTCGAGGGCGAATGCGGATCGGTAAGCGCGCGCAGCCGCATCTCTTCCGGACGATCATTCGAACAATCCCATTGCGCAAATCCGATAAAGAAGCGCTGCTCCGGCGTGAGCCCGTCCACCGGCTTCAACTCTTTGCCTTGGGTCGCGCCCTGCCAGGCGATGTAGCCCAGAATCTCGCCGCCTAAGTCGGCCACGTCTTCGCCCAGCGTCAACCGGCTATTGATGTGGAGATCATCCACCACCACGTACTGCGCGTACTGGTCGGCCACGCACTTAGTGCGCTCCTCGAATTTCTGTTTATCGTCTTTGCTCCACCAGTCGCGTAGATTGCCTTTGGCGTCAAACTTGGCGCCCTGATCGTCAAAGCCATGCGTCAGCTCATGCCCAATGGTTCCGCCGGTATTGCCGTAGTTCGGCGCAT
>JBARMK010000447.1:0-3678 GCA_049802395.1 Candidatus Angelobacter sp. | reverse complement strand
CAACAGGGAACTTGCAGCCCTGAAGCGCATGTTCAACTTGGGGCGCGAGCACAGGAAAGTTCGCGATGTACCTATATTTCCCCACCTCAAAGAGAACAACGTGCGGAAGGGCTACCTGGAAGATGGGCAGTACAGAAAGCTGGTCGAATACTGCCCCGAGCTTTGGTTTCGCGCACTCGTAGAAGTGGGCCGGACCTACGGTTGGCGAGTGAGCGAATTGCTCAGTATGCGGGTGAGCCAGATAGACCTGTTTCCCCGCACTATCCGACTTGAACCAGGTACTACCAAGAACAACGACGGCCGCGAAGTGACAATGACGGATGCTGTTTACACACTGCTCGCAGAGTGTATCCACGGTAAGGCGCCGGATCAGTATGTTCTTACTCGCCCTTGCGGGAATCCTGTACGTGATTTCCGAGACACGTGGGCGAACGCCTGTAAACACGCGAACGTCGCCGGATTGCTGTTTCACGATCTCCGAAGAACCGCGGCGCGAAATCTTCGGAGGGCCGGAATCGCGGAGGGTGTCATTATGAAAATCGGAGGATGGCGAACGCGATCGGTGTTCGAGCGCTATGCTATCGTGGATCAGCACGACATCGCAGAGGCGATGAAAAAGCTCCAGGCAAGCGAGCAAGAAGTCGCTAACAGCTACAGTTCAGTTACAGTTGAGCCGAAATCAGCCACGGTTGCAAAGGCTCCGATTGTAAATTAAGCTAATGTTCTCCACGCTTTAGGCACTAAGCCGGGATGGCGGAACTGGCAGACGCAGCGGACTCAAAATCCGCCGGGCTTCGGCCCTTGGGGGTTCGACTCCCCCTCCCGGCACCAACAGTACTGGGCCCCTCAGATGTTGGGCAAAAGATCGAAGTATTCGTCATCCTCGTTCTTGCCACCTTCTCCCGCGCCCAACTGCTTCTCCGACTCGATAAATTCAATGCGTTCGATCCATTTCACCATCTTGTAGCCAAGTTGATTCTCGACGCGCAGCCGCAATGGAGCGCCATAGACTTGCGGAAGGGGTTGCCCATTCATTTGCCAGGCGAGCATGCATTCCGCTTTCAGCAAATTCTCCGTAGTCTGGGTATCGTAGTATGCGCCGCCGTAGAGCGCTTCACCAAAGGAAAAGAAGGCCACGACCTTGGCTTCCGGTTTCGGGCGCACTACTTCGAACAGTGTCTTCATCGGAATGCCACCCCACTTCGCGATGCCACTCCACCCCTGAATGCAATGATGCATGGTGATGTGCTCGACCTGTCCCATTTTCGCGATGTCGCGGAGTGAAAGCTCGATTGGGTTTTCGACCAATCCCCCTACCTTTAATCTGAAATCCCGGAACTCGTGCTCAGCCAGATGTTTCCAGTCCTCTCCCACCGGCACCTTTCCATTGGGCCAGAAATATGGCGAGATGTCCTGCTCGGAATAGTTCTGCCGCGGGATTAGTCGGTTCAACGTAAGGAGTTGCATTGGATAGGTTACGGATTTGAGGGCATGCTGCAGCGTGCGTGGGTGGTTCCATGAAATGTAGTGGGCCGCAAACCACGAGAGGACGACGGCGCCTATGCCCAGGAACCCCAGAAACATGCCCAAATGCCTTTTGTCATCGGTACCCAGCACGATGTGGTTCATATTGCGCACAAATCCGGTCATCACGATCAGAGCGACGTGGACAACGATAAACGCAAAGAAACTGAGCATGGTGAGGAAATGGACGGACCTGGCTGACTGCCTACCGCCAAAGATCCGCGCGTACCAGGGAAAGCGGTTCACCACAGCCGGCGACATGGCGATGCCGGTGAGAATGGCCAAAGGGCCAAACACAAACACGACTGTAAAATATGCTATCTGCTGCAATGCGTTGTAGCCGTAAAACCCGTTGGGCTCCGCAGGTATATGAAAGGTTGCGTAGTGCACCCAGGTGTTCCAAGCCTGTAGGAGGACGAGCGGTGAAGTGGGTATAAGCCGCCGCCACTGCTCCGTGGCGAAGAGCATGATAATGAAGGAAGTACCCGTGAGGATGAAACCGTGAACGTTGATGAAGTGCCAAACTCGAGCAATGCCAATTGTGTGCCTATAACCGGGCGTGCCAAATATTGGCGAAATGTAACGGGCGTCATCCTTGGCCGTCCATGTGCGATCACGAGGGACCTTGAGCGGCGTAAACCGGATCCATTCGCTCCCCGGGGTACAGCCATCATTGAAATACAGACGCGGATGATCCACCAGGATGGACAGACCGCTGCGAATCAGCATCATTAAAAAAAGAAAATTGAAGAAGTGGCAGTAACGCAGCCAGAGTGGAAACCCGTGCAGCCCCGCGAAATCGTTTGGATATATCTGGGGAACAGGGGGAATATGAGGCAGGCCGGCTACCGCAAACTCAATCCAGGATGCAAGAATCACCGATACAACCGAGACCGCGATGCCGATCAGAATGGATGGGCGAACCCAGATGCGGAATCGGCGGTCCTTCGGGACGTGCACTGCGGCGTGCGCAGCATCGAAGGAAATCATGATTAAATTCTACGGCTATGCTCGACCGAAACGCACATTTTCTGTGAAGGAAGTGTCAATCCGCCATCAGATTGTTCCCTTTGAGTTTTCCTTTTACGGGCTCCGAACCTCGGGGTTCGACTCCCCTCGCGGCACCAGCATTCAAATAACTTGGATCGGTGGTGCTTCCGCCCTGCGACTGGCGCTCGGAATTTCGTGCTGGCGGCGCCCAACCCCAAAGGTTAAAGCGGCGAGAGCTCGTCTTGTTTCTCCTCTTGGTTTTCTTTGAGGAGTCTTCTCTCCAGAAATTGTTTTGCCAACCCCTGACCGCCGATGCCAAAGGCAATGGCCAGGCCAAGCATCAGCGCACCGAAGGCAATCGCGAATGCGACCACGATCGTTCTCTCGGCCAGGCCAAGCTGCTCAAACGCCATCGACACCGCAAACATGATGATGACAGTTCGAATCGCTGTTGCCAGCAACCGAGGGGAGGGGGAATCGGCATTCACCGCGGCCAGCAGAGCCGCCCGGGAAAAGAAGCTTGCCGCCGCCAATCCGAAAAAGACAATGAACAGGGCCACGAAGAGCCTTGGCAGATAAAGGAAGAATCTCGAGATGTGCTCCTGCAGGCCGACGATCCCGAGCACCTGCACTCCAAGCAGGATGAAGCCCAGCCACACGATCCAAAAGACGACCCGGGTCAATAGTTCGCTGGACGAGGGCAGAGCCAGTTTGTTCAGCAATTGAGTTGTGCCGGCATTGTCCGAGAGCCGGTCGAACTTCACAATCCGTAAAATGCCGCGCAGGGTGACCTTCAGAACATACGCCACCACCCATCCCAAAAGCGCAATGATCAGCATGGCCAGCAGACGGGGCAGAAGGTGCGCGAAACCCCGGGCAAAATCCTGCATCGCGTGGTCCAACTCTCCGATAATCATTTCCCACATAGCAGCCTCACTCTCTCGCAGTCCACAGATCAAGCAAATACGGTTTCAAGCGCTCGAATGTCAGGCACAGTTCTTCGACATTCGCCTCCACTTCCTCTCCTGAAGCATCGCGGTTTTCCACAAGAAACGTGTAAACTTTCCCGCGATAAAGGGGAGCCAAAGCCTGAATAATATGATCGCGATTGATTACCGATTTGTAATAGGAAGACGCAAACTCATAAGCCGTTCTGACCCACAG
>JBARMK010000446.1:0-4257 GCA_049802395.1 Candidatus Angelobacter sp. | reverse complement strand
CAGCCAGGTGAAGCTGCTGATCGGGTAGGCGTCTTTGCCCGGCGCGTTGGTGATGGAAACCCGGAAATCATCCGGCATGTCTTTCACGGATCCCGCCGCGGCCGTCACTGATTCCAGGCTCGCTTTTACAAAACTCCCAGCAGGATTTTGCACGCTGCCGTAAGACATATTGTTTGAAATGGCATAGATTAGCTCAACGTAGCCAATGCTGCCTTCGGTCTGTTTTACCATTCCGGCGACGCCCTCATTGCCCTTGCCGCCAAGCCCCACGGGCCAGTTTACTGAGGTGCCTTTGCCGACTTTGCTCTTCCACTCCGGACTCACTTTGCTCAGGAAGTCGGTAAAAATGTAAGTCGTACCGCTGCCGTCTGAGCGATGGACGACGATAATATCGCTGTCAGGGAATTTCACTCCGGGATTGGCTTTGGCCAGAGCAGGGTCGTTCCACTTCTTGATCTTGCCCAGGAAGATGCCCGCCAGCACGTCCCCGCTGAACTTGAGTTCAGAGCTTACGCCAGGAACGTTGTAGGTCGGCACATCGGCGCCAAGCACCGTGGGAATATGAAAAACTTTTCCGGAGACCTTGGCCATCTGCTCGTCCGTCATTGGGCCATCGCTGGCTCCGAAGTCGACGGTCCCGGCGGTAAGCTGCTGTATGCCTCCACCGCTGCCAATGGATTGATAGTTGATCTTGATGTCTGAATGTTGGTTGTTGTATTCACTAAACCACTTGGAATAAATCGGATTAGGAAACGTAGCTCCCGCTCCGTTTAGATTTGTTTCCGCGCTACTAACGCCGGCCAAAGCCGCGACAAACGCAATTGCCATGCAAAGTCTCAGTCTCATTCATCCTCCTCCAGTGTGTACGAGACGAACCTAGCAGAGCAGTGTTAAATGACTGTTAAAAGGGATTGAAGATTCCTTGGTAGTCTCGAGAGCGGCCCTCATGCTTAAACCTTGGCAGTGCTTGCCTCAGCCTACAGTTTAAGGGACACAGCTTAGGGCAAGATTATTACGTAGGGTGAAAACAAGAAACTGCTCGGTTGGGGCAACCGTGTTCGTTAAGCTTTAGGAAGAAGAAAGAAAAAAGCGGAGCCGTGTCCCACAGCGCTCTCAACCCTCACGGAACCGCCATGGTTAAGCACAATGTGTTTTACGATCGCCAGGCCCAGCCCCGTGCCACCGCTTTCGCGGGAGCGCGCCTTGTCCACGCGATAAAATCGCTCAAAAATCCGGGGAAGATGCTCTGAGGCGATGCCGGGGCCAAAATCGCGCACAAAGAACTCAATGCCCTCGGGTTTCTCCTGCGCGCCAATAACGATGCGCTTGCCGTTCTGGGCGTATCGCACGGCATTGCTGATCAGATTGGCAAAAACCTGATGTACCGCGTATCCATCGGCGATCACCGATGTATCAGAGCTTTGTTCAACCGTTAGTTCCACGCCCGCGGCCCGGGCGCTCTCCTGCATGGATGAGGCGGCCTCCGCGAGCATAACGCTCGCTGAATGCGTGCGCATATCCAGCTTTTCCTCACCAGACTCCACCCGGGCAAGCACCAGAAGGTCTTCTGTAAGGCGGCCCATGCGTTCTGCATTGCGGCGGATCACCTGCATGAAATCTCTCGCGCTTTCAACCACTGCGCCCTCTGATTCCAATAGGGTCTCCGCGTAGCCGAGAATTGAAGTGAGCGGAGTACGCAGCTCATGCGAGACATTCGCGATGAAATCGCGGCGGGTCTTTTCCACGCGCTCTATCTCGGAGAGGTCATGGAGCACCGTCATCACACCTCCATCCGGCAGCGGCTCAGCGGTAACCGAAAACGTTTTTCGTCCGGAGAGGGAAGTGGCAATGGCATGCTCCCGTTCTTTGGACTTGAGCGCGGCGTTAAGCGTATCCAGAAAATCAGGATGACGAAGTAGTTCAATAACGGGCGCGCCAATACGAATACGTTGATGGACGATGCTTTCGACGGCCCGGTTCGCCCAGCGCACCTTCAGGTCGGGCGAAACCGCAATCACGCCGTCGGTCATGCTGTTGAGCAGGGCTTCCAGTTCAGAGCGGCTTTCACGCACGGCGGCAAAATTCTCTTCCAGCCGTCGAGCGGTACGGTCCAGCGCGGCGGCAACCTGGGCAATCTCATCGCCGCTGGTTTCGGCGATGCGCGCGGAAAGATCGCCGGCTGCGACCTGTTCGGCAAAACGCACAATGCGGCGCAGACGCCGCGAAATAACTTCCGCAATCACGATTGCCAACAGAAGGGCCATGAGGAGGGCCAGTGCTGTGGCACGGAGCAGGCTGGAGCGGATCCCCGAGATATGGCCCCGTATGCTGGAGAGCGGGTATGCCAGCCGCACTACTTTGTCTCCACTGGGAACGGCGACATAGAGAAACTCAATTCCCACGGTGTGGCTTACTCGCGTTGCCGAGCCGGTTCTGCCAGTCAGAGCAGCCGCAACCTCCGGCCTTCCGGCATGGTTTTCCATTGTCTGTGGGTCGGCCTCGGTGTCAGCCAGCACCTTGCCATCATGAGCGATGATGGTGGTGCGCGTTTCGCTGATCTGAGATTCTTCTTGCGCCATCTGCTGCAAAGAGTGCTGATGGTCGTTGGCTACCCGCAGAGCGAATCCCTTCGCGTTTTGTACCAGGAGTCGTTCGATATCGCTGTGAAGTGAATTCTCCCAGATATGCCGGATGCTGATATCGAGCGTGAGCGTGGCCGCGGCGATTACCGCGACAAAAGCCGCCATCGCTTTGAGAAAGATGCGATTTCTCACTTACCTGCCTCGAACTTATACCCCGCGCCGCGGACCGTTCTTAAATATTGTGGATCTTCTGCATTCTGTTCGATCTTTTCCCGCAAACGCCGGATATACACGTCGACGGAACGGGGAGTGACAAAGGCAAGATCGCGCCATACTGCATCGAGAATCTGATCTCGGCTGAACACGCGGCCTGGATGCGAAGCCAGAAAATGCAGCAGGCGAAACTCGGTTGCAGTCACGTCCGTGAGTTCGCCGCGGACGGAAAGTGTCATCGAGTCGCTGTTCAGCTCAAAATCGGGAGTTGTGATGTTGGTGGTTACCGGCTGCTCAAATCGCCGCAAGACGGCCCGAACCCTGGCCGTGAGTTCGCGCGTGCCAAACGGCTTGGTAATGTAGTCGTCAGCTCCAAGATCAAGGCCGCGCACACGGTCTGCTTCTCCGGCGCGCGCAGTAAGAAAGATGATCGGAAGTCGCGCGAGATCGCGACTCTCTCGGATCTGGCGGCAGACTTCAAAGCCACTGCCACCGGGGACCATGATGTCCAGCAGGAACAGCGCGGGAGTCTGCTTTCGCGCCAGCGGCAACACCTGATCGCCTGCGGCGCATACTCGTACCGCAAAGCCCGCCAGGTGCAGATGGTGCTGGACCAGGTTAGCGATGTCCGCGTCATCTTCCAGAACGATGATGGTCTGTTTCACTCGTCTCTGCTGCCTTCGCTTAAGATTCTAACCTCAAGTCCCAATTTAACTGGAGGGCGATTGTAAGCGCCTGCCCAGGCTGCTACCATCGATATGTGAATGCCCCAAAAACTTTCTTTGCAAAACTAGCGATCGCTATGGCTGTAAGCGTTTCGGCAGTGATGTATGCCGCCGGGCCTGCCCCAGTCGTTCTGCCTCCTGTACCGCCAACCGTAGATACCATTAGCCCTGTCGAGTTGCGCATGCATCTGCAGTTTCTGGCGTCAGAGGAGTTGGGAGGACGCTATACGCTCGCGCCCAATTTCGCTATTGCCGCCAGATACTTGGCCGCGCACCTTGAAGCATATGGTTTTCATGGCGCCGGTGAGCACGGCAGCTTTCTGCAAACCTTTCAGGTAATTTCCACCAAGCCGGATACCGCCAAGACCTCCCTCGAAATCACTAAGGCAGGGAAGACAAGCAACTATCATTTCGGAGATTTCTACGTCAATGGTGCGGCTTCGGTCGGTGAGGCCGAAGGACAAATTGTGTTTGTGGGCGCTGGCGTTTCGTCGTCGGCGCAAGGCCACGACGATTATTCCGGCCTGGATGTAAAAGGGAAGATCGTGCTGCTCGCGCCAGCTTCGTCTGCCGGGGTCGACATCTCAAAGCTTTCCGACAAGGAACAGGGCGAGGGCGCAGCGCGTGCTCACGGCGCAGTTGGTATGCTGCAAATTCCTCCCCAGCGCATGCTTGAATTCATGAAGAACAAGGGTTTTCAGGAACGGGCGCTTTCGCGTGAGAGCGTGCATCTGGTG
>JBARMK010000445.1:0-15518 GCA_049802395.1 Candidatus Angelobacter sp. | reverse complement strand
CTAGACGCTTTTACGTATTCGCTGGCGCACGATTTACGCGCTCCTTTGCGTCACATCCATGGCTTTGCCAGCATTCTCACAGAAACATGGAATGAAAAAATGGATGCGGAAGGCCAGCGTTTTCTCGGCAAGATCGTGAAATCGTCAAGAGAGATGGGCTCTTTGGTGGACGAACTGCTGGATTTCGCGAGGCTCGGACGGGTAGAGCTGCAACATACACAAGTTGATCTTCTAAAGCTGGTGGAAGAAGTAAGGCATCAACTGGAACCTGACATCCAGGGGCGGTCGATTCACTGGGAGATTGGCGCCTTGCCAATTGTTGCCGGCGATCCGGCGCTCTTGCGCCAGGTGCTGATCAATCTGCTCTCCAATGCCGTGAAATATACCAGGAAAGAGCGTATCGCCAAAATTGAGGTGGGAAGCCGCAACGGCGGCAGCGAGGTAACGGTCTTTATTCGCGACAATGGCGCCGGCTTTGAGATGCAATATGCCGAGAAGCTGTTCCGTGTATTTGAGCGGCTCCATCGCGAAGAAGAATTTGAGGGAACCGGAGTTGGATTGGCCAACGTCCGGCGAATTGTTGAGCGACACGGAGGGCGGGCCTGGGCCGAGGGCGAAGCCGGCAAAGGCGCCACCTTTTACTTTTCTCTTCCGATAAAGGAGACCATTCGTGGATAAGTTAGAGTACGTTTTATTGGTGGACGACAATGAGAATGACCTGGAGCTGACCGAACGGGCCCTCTCGCAATACAAACTTGCGAACAACATTGTAAAGCTGCGTGATGGCGCTGAGGCCCTGGATTTTCTTTACCGCCGTGGCGGTTTCGCCACTCGAAATAACGGCGATCCAATCGTGGTTTTGCTGGACATCAAAATGCCGAAGGTTGACGGTCTGGAGGTCTTGCGGACAATGAAGGGCGATCCCAATCTCCAGCTTATTCCTGTCGTCATGCTCACCTCATCGCGGCAAGGCCCGGATGTTGACGAGTGTTATCGGTTGGGTGCAAACGCATACGCCGTGAAGCCGGTCGATTTCCAGCAGTTCACTGAGGCAATCAAAACGATAGGCAAATTCTGGGCGCTACTCAACGAACCTCCTGTGCAAAAATCCGCGAGTGCGGTACCTTAGCGAACATTGGAGAAGCGAAGCTAGCGTGCTAAACAACCTGCTCATCCAAGGTATGTTCGGCAACTCACAATTTTCGTGCGGCATGGTGACACGCATTTGGTTTCGGGTTACAATCCGCTCCACGTTTACCAAAAAACCACTATGCCTGCAAAATCGCCAACGCCGCGATTCGAGCGCCGACGTGTCCGTGGAATGCCGCCTCGAATGGAATCCTACTGTACGGCGTGCCGCGCGTTTATTGCCGCAAGCGACAAGCGGGAAGCGTTGCGCATTGCGGAAAAGGCCCATATCTGCCCCAAGCGGAAACGCAGGTAGCTGGTTACTTTTGGCTATCCCTTTTGAATGCTTAAGGCATCCTACTTACCAATGGCAGGGGGACCATGAGCTCATCTCGCAGGACAATGTTTCTGGTAAAATCCCCCGCAGTGCATGGGTGCCGGTTCAAAACGGGCGGCATTATTCCCGATAGCGGAATCTATCAGGTCAATCATTCCGCGCACCGCCTGCCTCATGAGGTAACACTCATCCGAGGCGAAAAATTTCCTAAATGCCAAAAATGCGCGGAGGCTGTAACTTTTAAGCTGCTGCGCTCGGTAAAAGAGACCAGTCGCGACGAAAGCGCCGTTCTCTTCAACGTCGCTTTGTATGAACTTCCTGTTCTTGATGACGGGGAACCGTTCGCCGATTCGGAAATTATCCGGCCCGCTTCCTAGTCTTGCGCTTTGGGGGATACTCCTGCAGGATCTCACCGGAGCGGAAGGGCAAAACGTCATTGTCCGGAATTCTGCGAATTAATTCGAAGCTGACCTCATTGCCACATTGCCTGCAGCAGGGAAAAATCTCCTGCATCAGAAGGGTGGCCTCATGCATGAGCCGATGAGAGCTGTGATAGACCCTGAAGACACCGCTTCGAGGCACACTCTCGCCTGGCCGATATTCCCCCATCCCAAACTCCTCAGACGAAAAGCGCGAAGCACACGAATTGGACTATCAGATGCAGGAATTCACGTTATAAGTTGTTCGAATATAAGAATGTTTTAAGGATTACTAACGTCATACCCTCGGATACCTTCAAGGCAATCGTAAGAGGATATTAAAGCTACAATGCCACAAAAGAGGTATGAACGCGCTATGAGTAAGCCTCCCGAAAACCTGACCCTTGAGATCAAACGCCTTTCAACAGAATTGAAGCGGATGGAGGAGCGCCTTAAATCAGAGAGCGCGCCTGACACGGTGGCGCTGAACGACTTTCGTCAAGCGGTGGACAATGCGCGCCTGACGGCGTGGAGCGTAAGCGAACTTATCAACGCCCAGCATACCAAGAAGCATCCGAACACGGTGCTTGCCTTCCTGGCGGCCGAACGCTTACGGAGATTCGAGCAGTTGGTGCGCAATTTGTGCGGGGACATTGAACGGCGCGTAATCACGTTCCAGACCAACGGCATGCAATCCTTGCTGGATTCCGTCAACAGCCTGCAACAACGGCTAGCAGAAGCCTACAGAGAGCGCGGGCGGGAGTACACGATCAAAGACGCGCGCGTGGAGAGAGTTTAATCCGAACGCTGCACCATGGTGACGCTGGGATGGGTGCAGGCTTTCCGCAAGAGGGCCCAATTCTCAGCCAGAAAAACATGCATATCCGCCTCAGACCAGAAGCTTTTGACTTTGGTCCCACAGCGATTACATCCGAGGGAAATGTCGCGTCCTTCAACATAAGGATCGATGCGACGGCCACAAAGAAGGCATTGAATATCGCCAGAAACAAATCCCTTCTCCCGATCGCAGCTTCCAATAAACCTCAATCCATCAGTGTCTCTTGAAATAATCATACCTTTTCTCTTGCCACGCAATAATTGCTTAGTCAGACTTATAAGTCTTTTGTGGAGTTGCATCGCGCGCACGTTTGGCTGCTCTTCCCTCAATGGCGCACGTTGGCGCACACTATGGGGGTCAGAGGATAGGCTGAGCCAACCGACTGGCTTGAATTCCCGGCACCACGGAATCCAGCCCTTTCCTTAAGCTGCAAAACTGGATACCCCAATATGGCGAGGTCAATCAGGCATCATGCTGAACCGCACATTGTACTGCCTTAGATTTCCATCTTGTTTGATCGTCATTACTTCAAGACGCTCTGAATCACCATCAGCGAGCCGTGAATAGACTATGCGCAGGTCATCCGAGGCTACTTTAGAAAATTCCGGTTCGAGCTGCTGCGATAATAATGCTCTGAATGCCAGTTCGCTCAGAGGAGAGCTAACTTGCCATTCGGTCTGCGCGACTGTTCCGGAATGCATGACAGGGGTTTGTTCGGATGCAGTGCTTCCCGCTGGCATCGTCCGTCGTCTTAGATTTTCCGCACGTGCCCGAAAGTCCTTATCCGGCGTGTTTGTGCAACTGACGATTAACGCCAGTGCTACTACTGAGATCCACCTATATTTAGAAAAGAACAATCAGGCTTTCCTTTCCACGGAGTCTTTGGAATGGCGTTTTCGCAGCATTCCGGAGATCATGCCTCCGAACAACCCGACGCTGAGTAACGTTAGAAGTCCGGTTGCGAATGCTGCCATCACAGCCATCAAAGTCAGGCCGCTACGCAGTATCAAAGTTGCAGAGAACACCGCACCGAACATTTGAAGGAGGCCCAGCACGAATCGCGCGCTGGCCCAACGGTTCATCTTGCTCCGCTACCTGCCGCCGATGTTGTCGATTTCCCGTTTAATTGCAAGGCTGTCAAGACTGCTCAATGGAAGACACAGGAACAAACTGATCCGGCGTTCCAACATCAAGAAAGCGCCGTGAAAAGCCCGCTGTATCTCTTCCTCACTCCCCTTGACGGCGGCCGGGTCTGGAACGCCCCAATGCGCTGTGATGGGCTGGCCGGGCCAGACGGGGCAAACTTCAGCAGCGGCGTTGTCGCAAACAGTGAAGACAAAATCGAGCCGAGGCGCGCCTGGCTTGGCGAACTCTTCCCAATTCTTGCTGCGGTATCCATTTGCCGGCAGGCTAGCGCTTTCAAGTTGCCGCAGGGCCGCCGGATGAATCTCGCCTTTGGGGTGGCTGCCGGCGCTGTAAGCCACAAAGCCAGGGCGGCCTTTGTGATTCATGATCGCCTCAGCCATGATGGAACGGGCAGAATTGCCGGTGCAGAGAAAGAGCACGTTGTAGGTCCCGCGCATAATGTGCCTCAGGGAGAAATATGAACTTTATGACTATATGCGGCTACACGCATATACTTGAAGACGCGGACATCTTACACGAAAATGGTACCGACGACAACGCACAAGGGGCATAACCGGGAATGAAGGGCGTAGAAGATTATTTCAAGGGGCTGGCAGACATCAACCGATTGCGAATCATCAACCTGCTTTTGCAGGGAGAACTCTGTGGATGCGACATTCAATACGTGGTTGGCAGCTCGCAATCCAATGTGTCGCGGCACCTGACCTATTTAAAGCGTTCGGGGCTGGTCAGCGATCGCCGAGAGGGTTATAGAGTGTATTACCAGCTCATCGAGGACAACAGGCCCGAATACAGGGAGTTGCTGGCATATCTCAAACTCGCCCTCAACGACAAGACATTCACGACCGATACACGAAAGCTGAAACAGGCGATCAAAGACGGCGCATGCATGGTGAGTGAAGCCCGCATCCGCAAGCCTGCTGGAAAAGTTGCATCGAGGACGGCCCGTGCCTAGAACTTCCTTTGCAAGACGATTGGCGGCGGAAGCAATCGGCACGGCGCTGCTTTTGGCTGCCGTGGTGGGATCTGGAATCATGGCAGAACGGCTGGCGCAGGGTAATGTGGCGATTGCTCTTCTGGCAAACACATTAGCTACCGGAGCAGCCCTGGTGGCTTTGATCCTGAGTTTTGGCCCGATTTCCGGCGCACATTTCAATCCCGCGGTTACGCTGGCAGACGCTTGGCAAGGCGGTTTGGCCTGGCGAGAGGCGCCAGGCTATATCCTTGCTCAAACCGTGGGCGCGTTCGCGGGAGTCGCTTTGGCGCATCTCATGTTCGCGCTCCCGCTGTTTTCGATCTCGCACCATGCCCGTTCAGGCTTTTCGCAGCAAATCAGCGAATTTGTTGCGACCTTTGGCTTGCTTTGCGTGATTTGGGGATGCGCCAGGCTGCGTTCCAACGCAGTGCCGTTTGCAGTTGGAGCGTATATAACCGCCGCTTACTGGTTCACGGCTTCGACGTCATTTGCCAATCCCGCAGTAACAATGGCGCGTTCGGTTACGGATACGTTCGCAGGCATCCGGCCTGGCGATGTGATTGGCTTCTTAATAGCGCAACTATCAGGCGCGACTGTTGCGACTGCGATCTTTCGATGGCTGATTCCGTCGCTTCCGGCTGTGGCGGAGGAGGTTGTGGTTCCTCATCGAGATCTTAGATCTTAGATCCAGCCCGACAGAGCCACTGAAGCCGGCTGCGTCCGATAATCAGCGGCTGAAGACAACTTCAGCGGATTAACTGCGCGGAAACGATACAGACCCTTGCGCCAGCTTTGTCAAGATGTACTACTTCGCGCTTGATTCGTGAACAGAGTTCGGCTAACTTACACTCGGGTAGCAGCTCAACCACTAAGGAGGGAAAAAAACCGCAAGATATTCTCAGCAAAAATCAGAAGAGCGTTGAGAGTGATGGTGATTCAAAGTGATGGATTAAACATTGATCGGTTTTCCTTGGGCGGAGAAAAGAGCAATGCGAAATGTACTGGATGGTGGACGGAAAGAAGCTTAGCGAAGAGGAATATCAACAACATCAGCACAAACAAGAAGAAGAGAAAGCTCGAGTAAGACAGGAGACGGCAGCCCTGGTGAAGCGGCTGGGGGAGACCTATGCCGCCCTGACCACCCTTCTACAACAGAATCCCGGTGTGAGCCGGGAGGTCCCAGACGCCGAAGATCTGGACCAGCAAATCTACAACAAACTACGGCAAAACCTGCAAAGGGCCGACCGCGCTCCGCGCTGCCTCTGGATCAAAGAAGACGGAACCAGATGCGGATCACCGCAGGTACGGAACCAGATGTACTGCTATGCGCATTGGCAGATGGATGAAGCCCTGGCAAAACGGTTTGAACTGCCGGCCCCGGAAGACGCCAATGCCATTCAGCTTTCGATCTTCAGGGTGCAGACGGCGCTGATCGATGACCTGATCTCAGAGAAAAAGGCCGCGTTGCTGCTGTACTCACTGCAGATTGCGGCAGCCAATGTGGATAAGACGACGTTTGGCAAAACAGCGCCGGAGGAAATGGTGACCGAGGTGGGGGAGCGAAAGCTGAAAAACTTACCACCGATAAACAGGGATGACACTGATCTGGTGGAGGGATTACCGAGGGTAAACGCGGAGGGCGCGAATAGAAACGGGGAAGGCGGGAGGATGTTGCCGCAGTTGGCAGGCGTGGAGCTTGCTGGAGCGACCACACGAGCAGGTTGAGACAGGGGCGGAAGCCCCATCTTTTAGGGAGCGGGTTGGAGGAAGATGATCTCAACCTTACGGCAATTGGAATGAAACTATTTGAAACCTACGCCAAATTGGGATGGGTTGGGATGATGGTCGCGAAACCCACGCCAATCTGGGATGACCCCAGGGGGGTAGGGGCAGGGATTTGGTAAGTGGGTAATTTGGCAAGTGGAAAATTGAAACCCGAGATCGACTGAAATCGCCGCCGAGGCGGTGGAGCGCCGTTCTTTGACAACAGAATATGATGGAATCGATGCCGAGGCTGTGGCTTTACGCCCGTTAACCTGCATCCCGCTGCGCCAAAAGCTACTCGCTCCTAAGCGCAATCAGCGGGTCCACCTTGGTCACACGCCGAGCCGGAATGTAGCTGGCAAGAAATCCGACGGCAAGAAAGGTGACTGCTACGGCGACAAAAGTTGCCGGATCATCAGGCGGAGTGCTAAAGAGCAAGGCCCGCATCAGGCGCGAAAAAACCAGTGCGGCGGCCACACCGGACGCAATTCCGATGGCGATCAGGCGCATGCCTTGCAGCAGGACCATGCGCAGAACTTGGATATTCTGGGCGCCGAGGGCCATGCGGATGCCGATCTCGCGCGTGCGCTGGCTTACCATGAGAGCGGTGACGCCGCTCAGGCCAGTTGCCGCGATGGCCAGAGCCAGTCCTGCAAACAATGCCAGCAACAGCGCAGTAAGCCGGCTTTGTACCAGCGCGTCGCCGCGCAGCTCATTGAGCGTCTCAATGCTGTTGACCGGCTGCTCCGGGTCAACGGAATAAACGGCTTCCCGCACCAGCTGCGCGTAGTTCAGAGGATTGCCGGCGGTTTTCACCAGCAAGGCGTTGCCCATAGGTTGCTGCGCGAAGGGAATGTAAGCTGTGTCCAGCACTTCCTTATCCAGCCCGTAATACTTTACGTCGCCGACCACGCCGACAATCTTTACCCAGGTTTTTCCGTTATCACCGGAGATGCGCCTGCCCAATGGATCCTGATTGGGAAAATAATGGCGCGCCAGCGATCTGCTGATGATGACAACTTCAGGCGAATCTGCCTTGTCATGCGGCGTGAAGAACCTGCCGCCGATCAAAGGAATGCCCAGCAGCTGCAAGCAATCAGGCGAAACAAAGTTGATGTCCGCCGCGGGCAGAGCTTCGTGTTCGCTCGTCGCCCGTCCTTCCACGATGAACGTCTGGTTGTACGGACGGCCTGGCGCCAGCGGCGTTTGGCCATTTACCCCTACCGCCACAATGCCCGGCGTTCCTTCCAGTTTGCCCAACACACGATCGAAAAAGGTGATCGTGTCAGGGTTGGTATGGTACTTGCTGAAATTGAGGGGAATGCTGGCCGTGAGCACGTTATCAGGGTTGTATCCGGCGTTGACCTGTTGCAGTTTTACAAAGCTCCGCGCCATCAGTCCTGCGCCGATCAACAGCGTAAAGCTCAGCGCTACCTGTCCCATGACCAGCAGATTGCGTACACGATGGCGGCTGCTCTTCAACGTAGAAGCGGTGTTACCTTCCTTGAGGGAGTTCACCAGGTCCAGGCGCTGCGAAAAAGCGGGAATGGAGCCGAAGATCAAGCCGGTGAGGACCGAAACGCCCAGCGTGAACAGCAGGACTTCCATACTAATGCTGACTTCGGCCGCACGAGTGGTGAAGCGGCCAATGAACTTCACCAGCAGTTCCACACAAGCGGAGGCCAGCAGCAATCCGAGTGCGCCTCCGGCGAGGCTGAGCAGAGTGCTCTCCGTCAATAGCTGTTGCACAAGGCGGCCGCGACTTGCGCCCAAGGCCGTACGCACAGCCATCTCCTGCTCGCGGCGCATGATTCTCGCCAGCGCGAGGTTGGCCACGTTGGCACAGGCAATCAGCAGCACCAGGCCGGCGGTCCCCAGCAGCACAAGCAACATGGGACGGACTTGGTGCGTGAGTTGGTTTTGCAGGCCGTCCATGCTGGCGCTGAAGCCGCGCGTCGCAGGGTAATCCTTTGGGTATTCTTGTTGCAGGCGTGAGGCGACAACGCTGACGTCACTGTTCCCGGACCTGACATCCGCTCCTGGCTTGAGCCTCCCGAAGGCCTGCATCATGCGCGCACCGCGGTTGGCGATGGCTTGCGGAGAGGAGCTGAATGGGCACGCGACGGTCGGCATGTAAACATCGTTTTCACGCGGATACTGAGGCACAGGAGGAAGCACGCCGACCACGGTATGCACCTTGTCGTTCATGCGGAACTGGCGGCCAATAATGTTTTTGTCACCGCCGTAGCGTGTGGTCCAGTAGGTGTAGCTCAGGACCAACACCGGCGCTGCGCCCTGCGTATCGTCAGCGGATGTGAAGAAGCGGCCAAGGAATGGCTTGACTCCAAGGAGATCAAAGAAGTGCGCAGAGACCACACCGGTGCGGACCTCATCCGGCTCTTTTCCATCCAGCAGGATGAACGACATCTGGTGGTATGCCTCTACCTGGGCCAGCGATTTCGCCTGCGCGCGATAGTCCTGGATCTCCTTCACCGAGAAGCCGATGTTGCTGGCATTGGCTTTAGCGAAATCCTGCTGCAGTACTACCAGCTCTTTGCCTTGTGCATAGGGCAGCGGCTTGAGCAACACGCCATATACGACGCTGAACAGCGCCGTGTTTGCGCCGATACCCAGCGCCAGCGCCAGCACTGCGACCAGTGTGAACCCGGGATTCTTGCACAACATGCGAAACCCAAAGCGGAGGTCCTGAATGAATGTGCTCATAGTTGCGTCTCCCTCGGTAAAACATTGCCGCTTAATCTATTTCAGCCGGAAGCGAGTCTGCTGTCTTGTACCAATGCAATGTGCCAATCGAATCCCCTTCGCCCCGGATGGTAAGCGGCTTGCTTGTTCCCGGTGTATGTAACCAGCCGGTTGTTTGCGTTGCAGTTTTCAGTCCGAATCCGATTCTATCTAAGCTGTTGATTAGATTATGCATATGATTGAAATACGATTTCTGGCCGCGGTTCCAGCTGTTCGTAAACGTGCAACTGATGCTCGGAAACGAACAGCGAGAACATAACGATCTGGTTTTGGCTGAGTCAAAAAAGGCAGTACGAGGCAGGAGCTTGTCC
This sequence comes from Candidatus Angelobacter sp., assembly GCA_049802395.1. GTDB lineage: Bacteria > Acidobacteriota > Terriglobia > Terriglobales > Acidobacteriaceae > Angelobacter. The sequence continues at coordinate 5,836 of JBARMK010000445.1, read as the reverse complement.
AGCTCGCTCAATATCGGGCAGTTCTTCGGCGCCGTCGCCCGGCGATGGGCCGTCGGTTCGGTGGTAGTGAACCGCCTGGTGCATGACCATGCTCGCGCTTTGCCAAGTCACGCACATCAGGCCGGTTTTGTCTCATTGATGTTGCAAGGCGAGTATCGCGAGACAGCCGGCTTTCTCCAGCTTGGATACCAGCCATTCTCCTGCGTTTATCACCCGCCACAAATGGAGCATCGCGATGAGGTAGGCCAGGCAGGCGTTACGCTGCTCACGCTGGAATTCAAACCGCAGCTGTTTGACGATGTGGATTTCGGCGGCATCAATCTTCGGCCCATCATCGATCTATCCGGCCGCAAGCCAGCCTGGGAATTGATGGACCTTTATCGCCGCATCTGCGCGGGAGAAAGCAATGATCTTGACCTTGAATCACGCGCGGTAGCGCTTGCGTTCACCATTGTTCGCTCTTCCGCACGTGTGCCTCGTGATCTGCGATCTCTACGCCAGGCTTGCGAGTACGTCCACGCGCATTTTGCAGAGAACCTGACGCTGGCACAGGTGGCCCGCGCCACCGGAGTGCATCCGGTGTATCTGGGACATATCTTCCGCCAGGAGTTTGGCGAAACGCTGGGTGAATACCTGAATCGTATGCGTGTCCGGGCCGCAGCCGAGCGGCTGGCCAATTCAGAGTTGCCGCTGAGCGACATTGCTCTCGACTTCGGCTTTTACGATCAGAGCCATTTCACCAGGATCTTTCGCCAGATCACCGGCGCCACGCCGGGCGCCTTCCGCGCGGCAGGCTACTCTGTTCAGAGTAGTTCGGTAGCGGCCGCAAGTTAGGATTCGCGCTCTGGGTGCGGCTCACGCAGTCTTGCGGTTGCGGTGCACCAGTTCAATCTGGCCTTCAATCAGACGCAGCGTAAAACTTTTAGAGCAGCTGCTGCACAGCCAGAAGTTCTCAATATTTTTGCTTTTTGTGTGGAAGCCAAAGAACCTCCCTCCATCCATACGCATGAGGAGTTTGGAGCAGTTCGGGTTGGCACACTTAGAGATCATGACGCGTGGCAGTCGCTTTATCCTTTTATCCTTTTCTTTTGACGTGAATTTCGCGCGCAAGGTAGCCCATAGAAAAATCGACCGCAGCCCTTTGCAAGTTTCGAATTGGGGAGCTGCAAAATGTGCGATAGCCAAGATCACAGGCAACCTGAGCGCAGGATGTGGAAATGCCCCATTGAGCGGGGAAAAATTACGAGTCTCTGCTGGCCAGCAACTTTAATTGTCGTTTGTTTTCAGTCTTCTAGGGTGGTGCTAAAGTTGCCTTAATTCTCTGCGTCTTAACGTTTCGCTTCGGCAGAATTGGAGATCAACGTGTCGCAAGAGAAAATTGGCTATAAAATCCAGCAACTCTCCTTCCGCAGTGGCGAGAGCGCTCCCATTTCCGGCATTTGGCATCTCGAACATGCGAGCTGCACAAACGCTTCCGACTTATGGGTGCGCAGGCAAGATGCCTTTCCCGCTTGCCCCAAGTGCGGCTCCGCAACCAACTTCATCCTGGTGGAGGAAGTAGAGCACATTTCAGAAGATTCGGATTTCCGGTAACTGTTTGCACATGTGACAACACCCGCCGCTCATAGAGAATCATAATGTATAGCGCTCTTCGTTCTTAAAAGGCCGGTGTGCGCCATTGGCTTCGTTGTCGTTTCGTCTCATGGAACTCCCGCCAAGCCTATCGCTCGTCAAATCTCATGAAGCGTTCTCTCAGGATTGAAAAACAACGAAGGCTGGAAGAGATCAGGTTTAGACCTGGTGACTACGTGCCGGCGAGCGGAGTGTATTGTGTTGAACATCCGCAACATCGCCTGATGCATACGGCCACGCTCGTGGTCCACGGCCAATTTCCTCGATGCAAAGAATGTGGTAACGCGGTAAGGTTCAATCTGCTTCGCAAGGTGAAAGACTGGAGCGCTATTCCCTTTCGCACTACTGCAATACTTGAAGAATATGAGCCCGAACGTGTGCTGAAAGCGAGTTGAAGGCCGCGGTTCTCCAAGGCAGAGCAGCACTGGGTTGCACGGACCTCGCCGCAGGGTGTCCGGTATAATTCCTGCATTCTTGCCCAGGAGGCCGAGTGAAACCAACCCTTGCAACAATGTTGAGCGCCGCGCTGATCTTTTCCCTTTCCAGTTCCAGCTTCGCTGATTTTCAATATACAGAAACCACCAAGATCACCGGTGGAGCTGCTGTCGGAGCCATGAAGTTTGCCGGCATCTTCAGCAAAGACGCCCGCCAGGCCACGCAAGGCACTACCGCTACCATCAGTTTTAAGGGCAATAAAATGCGCCGTGAGGACAGTCTCGGCCAGGTTGAGATCATTGATCTCGATGCGCGTAAGATCACGCAGATTGATACCAAAAAGAAGACTTATTCCGTCATGACTTTCGATGAGATGCGGGCGCAGATGGAAGAAGCTCGTCGTAAAGCTGCCGAGCAACAGGCAAAACATAACAAGGGGCAGCAGGGTCAGGTAAAGATCGTTCCCAAGGTCCAGATTGTGCCTGGCAGCGGAAGCAAGCAACTGTTGAACTATAGCGCCAAAGAAATGAAAATCCGTGTGGATATGGAGATGCAATCGGATGATCCGAAGACGAAAGGGCAAACCGCCAACATGTGGGTCAACTCTGATTCATGGATCGCTCCCGTGAAGGGTTACGACGAAGTAAAACGCTTCTACACGCGCATGGCCAAGGAACTGGACTGGCTGCCCGGCGCGGTGTTGGGCGCAAACCCGCAGATTGCCCCGGCGATGGTCGAGTACCGCAAGAGCGCGGCTACGCTGAACGGAATGCCTTTACTCTCGCTGGTTAGCGTCGGCCTGGCCGGACAGCCAGCCGCGCAACAGGCTACTCGTGACGAGCAGAAGGAGTCCAGCGGGAATCCGATCACGCACGGCATCGGTGGAATCTTCGGTAAGAAGAAAAAGAAAGATGACGCTGCACAGCAGGATGATAGCGCTGCGAAATCCGGCTCCTCGGGCTCTTCGTCAGCGCCTGGAAACTCATTGATGGATACCACCACTGAAGTCACCACGGTTTCCACAAACGCCGTCGGCGCTGCGTTGTTTCAGGTTCCCGAAGGGTACAAACAGGTGCAGGCGAAAGGTGCGCAGTAAGGAATCGTTTGTCGTCAAAAATACGCAAATGCGACAGCCCGGGGCCGAAAGCTCCGGGTAATATTTTCTATTACAAATTGTTTACGGTGAAGGCTAGGTTTTAGCCCCTTCAATTGCGTCCCAGACCTTCTTGGTGTCCACATTCTGGATGTACTTCACGATCTTTCCATCTTTGAATTTCCAGATGTGGGCAAACACCGCATCCATTACGCCGTGCGATTTCTTATGCACGCCGCGATACCGGCCGGTGACGATGATCGTTTCGCCGGCGTCGTAAAAACTTTCGACGTCAGCGCGATAGCCCTCCCACTCTGTTGCAAGCCGCGCAAAAACATATCGCCCTACTTCCTCCAGCGTGTGATATGTGCCGGCATAAGGAAAGCCTGCTGCCTCAGTCCAGTCAAAGCGCGGCGCCAGGGCAGCTTGCAGGTTTCTCGCAATCTGTTCCGGGCCACCGGTGTAAATGCCTTTTACCACCTCAAGATTGGTCTGCATGGGAACTCTTTCGGCTGCGCTTTTCATACTCGACTCCATAGTGCAGAAAAAATAGATATCGTATCGTTCTTTCTGCGCTTTCCGCGCTCTCACTCTGATCCCTCTGAAAATTCCGGCAATTATACGAAACGAAATTCACGTTCGCCGCACAATTATTAGAACAATCCAATGCCCGGTCACGACCATAGCCGGGAAGGAGCCACAATGTACGATGCCATTGTCGTTGGCGCTCGCTGCGCTGGAGCGCCCACGGCGCTTCTGCTCGCACGCAAAGGATATAAGGTCCTGTTGCTGGACCGTGGGACTTTTCCCAGTGACATGCCATTTTCCAACCACTATGTACATCAGACCGGTTCGGCGCGATTGAAGCGCTGGGGTTTGCTGGATGCGCTTGCCGCATCGAATTGTCCTCCGATTCGCACCAATTATTTTGATTATGGCGACTTCTCCCTTACTGGCTCTCCTCCGCCTGCTGAAGGCGATGTTACTGAGGCCTATGCGCCGCGCCGCATCAAACTGGACCCCATTTTGGTTGATGGCGCCGTGAAGGCAGGAGCAGAGTTGCGCGATGGCTTTTCCGTACAAGAGCTGCTATGGGATAACGGCCGTGTCATAGGAATTCGCGGTCATCAGAAAAATGGCGCCATGGTCACCGAGCATGCGGGCATCACTATAGGCGCTGACGGAATGTTCAGCCTGGTAGCCAAAGCCGTTCAAGCGCCTGAATATAAAAGCGGCCCGGCGCTTGAAGGCTCATGGTACGCCTACTTCAGCGGCGTGCCGATGATGGGCTGGCATCTATGGCTGCGCCCCGGCCGCGTCATCTTTGCTTACAACACCAATGACAATCTCAGTTTGATTGGCGTCGCCTTCGCGGCGAAAGATCTGCCTGAGGTCCGTGCCAACGTGGAAAAGCACCACAGCAGCGTCCTGGCCGAACATGCGCCGGAGCTATGGGAAAGAATGAGCAAAGGCCGCCGCGAGTCGCGCTATGTGGGCGGAGCAATTCCCAGTCATGTACGCAAGCCGTATGGACGGGGATGGGCACTGGTGGGCGATGCCGGTTACCAGAAAGACCCGTGCACTGCGTCTGGCATAACGGACGCATTTGGCAGCGCGGAATGGCTTGCGGACGCAATTGACGCCGGCTTCAGCGGACGTCAATCGCTGGAGGAAGCGCTTGCAGGATACGAGAACACCCGCAATCAGGCCGAACTCCCATATTTTGAACTCACAACCCAACTGGCAGCGCTACAACCGCCGCCGCCGGAAATTCAGCAACTTTTGTCAGCCTTGCGCCATGATCCGGAGCAACGCAGTCGCTTCTTTGGCGTCTTCGCTCATACCGTTCCTGTAACCGAGTTTTTTGCTCCGGAAAATTTGCAACGGATACTCGGAAAACAGAAACAGGCGGCCGCTTTTTGAGGATCTTGTTCGCTGCAAGGACTGTAAATCTGTCCTCGGGCCAGGCAAGTTGTGCCCGGCAGTTCCTTGGCATGCATGGCAAAAACAACTTCCTCCTTGATCATTAAAAAACTGCAACGTTCGGGGGTCTCGGCGCACAACTAGATAACTCGGAATTGCTTGCACGCCCAGTTTTCACAGAAGACAAAAAACCTGGTGTCTTTCCAGCGCTGATGCTCCAGCGCCCGCGGCTTTTTGTCCGTTCATGAAATCGGTCCAAATTTCGATTTAACCGTTCTTGCGGATCAAAAGGCCGGCAAGCCGAAGATCAAAAGGCTTTAAGGAGTAGGGATGGACATTGCAATATTTGGAGCTGGAATCGCCGGCCTGATGGCGGGAATCACGTTACGGGCGCAAGGGCATCACTGCCGAATTTATGAACGCATGCGGCGCGATATTGAAACGGGCATGGGCTTTATCCTGCTGCCTGAGGGCATAGCTTTCTTGCAAAATTTTGGGGTGAAGCTTACCGGCGAACACAGCGGCGCGCCCCTGTATCGCTATTGCTGCCGCGACGCTGCGGGCCAGCTTCTTTATGACCATCCGTTACCTGCCGGCTCGCTCGCCATACGCCGCCGCGACCTCATTGGCGCCCTGACGCGCGCTTTGCCTACCGATAGTGCGCCGCTTTTTAACGTCGAACTTGCGGCCCTCGATTTTGATGCCTCTGGCAATGTTGCCGCAGCACGCCTGAATACCGGCGCAACTGTCAAC